>JBJHBC010000057.1:0-12105 GCA_050485285.1 Thioalkalivibrio sp. | reverse complement strand
TTCAGGCTGTTATCGGAGCTGTCATTGCCCGAATCCGAGACCGTGGTGTTCCCCGAGTCCGCCACGCTGGTGCTGTTGTCGGAGCTGTTGGACAGATCGGAGTCATTGACAGTGACCGCCAGCGAATTTTCGTTAGCGGAGGAGCCGCCATTGTCGGCGGTCGAGGAGGCGGTGGCGGTCTGATCGCCGACCTCGCCTTCCGCCGTGTTGGTCGGATTGGCCAGTGCCAGACCGGAACTCAGGCCGAAGGCGAGTGCGATCGCGGAAGCGATGAGCGTTTTCTTGAAGTTCATCATGAATCTCCTTTTGGCTGGTTTGACTGCGCCCGAGGGCAGCGTGGCGACCGGGCCCTTTGCGCCCTGGGTGCCACGATCAAACCTGTTAGCAGGAGTCGCGCCAAAATCAGAAAGGGTTGCGAAAACAATGGGATGATGGCGATGAACCGCCAGGATCGGGGTTGTGGATGTACCGTCGTTGAAACAGTTCGCGCGCGGCTTTTCGGAAAACCGGTCGCAACTTGCGGAAATTGCGGGAAAAAACCGGATGGAACGAGGTGGCTACCAGACGAGACAGGTCCGCGGGGGCGGCCGGACCGCGATTATGCGGGCGTCGGAAAGGAGGCGAGGGGACGACCCGGTGCCGGGTACGCCCCGATCCGCCGGGAGGCGGGCGCCTCGACGGCCCCGCCGCGTCCGTTCAGTGAGGAGCTGCGCGCGCGAGGCGGATCATGCTGGAGGCGTGTTCGGCCGTGCTGGCGCCACCGTAGAAGGCCAATGAACCGCGGTGGCAGTGGCTTCCCAATACCGGGCCCGAGGCCACGTCCGGGGCTGGCGCGCGACTCGAGGCTAGCGTTCGAGGTACTGCAACTTGTTCTCGACGCCGTCCCATTCCTCGGCGTCTTCCGGCGGGTCCTTGCGCGCGGTGATCACCGGCCAGGTGCGCGAGAGCTCGGCATTCAGCTCGATGAAGTGCATCTGGTCCTCTGGTACGTCGTCCTCTGGCAGTATGGCTTCGGCCGGACACTCCGGTTCGCACAGGGTGCAGTCGATGCACTCGTCCGGATCGATGGCCAGGAAGTTCGGGCCTTCGTGGAAGCAGTCGACGGGGCAGACCTCGACGCAGTCGGTGTACTTGCACTTGATGCAGTTATCGATAACGACGAACGTCATGGTGTTTCTCCCTATTCATTCAGTCTTGTGACCGGTCGTGTCCGCTGACAGGTCGGGCCGTGGCACCGCCAGCCGGCAGCTTTTCGCCGCATTGTAACGCCTCCCTTGCGGCTGTCGGGAATCCCGGGCGAACCCTGGCCACATTCGGGGGTATCGCGCCAGCGGCGGGCCGATTGCCGCGGCGGCTGAGGGGCCCCGCAATGACGGGATCAACCCGGGTCGCGCAGGGCGTCTTTCATCCGATAGAGGGCCTCCAGGGCCTCGCGCGGGGACATGTCGTCCGGATCCAGGGTATCGAACAGGGCCTTCAGGGCGCGTTCTTCCGGGGCCGGCGCAGGGCGCGCCTCGGGCTCCGGCTCGGCGGCCGCTGGCCCGGGGGGCGCGGTGAACAGGCCTAGCTGGGGCGAGTCGGCGGCGGCCGCACGATCCTCCAGCTCGCGCAGGTGCGTGCGGGCGAGCTTCAGCACGTCGGCCGGGACTCCGGCCAGTTGTGCGACCTGCAACCCGTAACTCTGGTTGGCCGGCCCCTCGCGGACCTGGTGCAGGAACACGATGCTGTGCTCGTGTTCCATGGCATCGGTATGCACGTTGGCGACGGCCGCTTCGCGTTCGGCCAGCGCGGTCAGCTCGAAGTAATGCGTGGCGAACAGGGTCAGCGCGCGGTTGTGGCGCGCCAGGCGTTCGGCGCAGGCCAGCGCGAGCGCCAGCCCGTCGAAGGTGCTGGTGCCGCGGCCGATCTCGTCCATCAGCACCAGGCTCTCGGGGCCCGCGTTGTGCAGGATGTTGGCGGCCTCGGTCATCTCCACCATGAAGGTGGAGCGCCCGGAGGTCAGGTCGTCGGAGGCCCCGATGCGGGTAAAGATCCGGTCCACCGGCCCGATCTGCGCGCGCGCGGCCGGCACGAAGCTGCCCAGGCAGGCCAGCAGCACGATCAGCGCGGTCTGGCGCATGTAGGTGGACTTCCCGCCCATATTGGGCCCGGTGATGACCAGCAGGCGGCGCTCTTCGGGATCCAGCGCGGTGTCGTTGGCGACGAAGGGCGCATCCAGGCCGGCCTCCACCACCGGATGGCGACCCTGTTCGATACGGATGCCGGGCGTGTCGACCAGTTCCGGGCAGTGCCAGTCCTGGCGCTGGGCCCGCTCGGCCAGACAGGCCAGGGCATCCAGTTCGGCGAGCGCGTCCGCAATCACGCGCAGGCGCGGGGCGCGACCCTGCAGCTCGGCGATCAGGCCGTCGAACAGGGCACGTTCGCGGGCCATGGCCTGCTCGCGGGCGGAGAGGATCTCGTCCTCGAAGCGCTTGAGTTCCTCGGTGGTGTAGCGCTCGGCGTTCTTCAGGGTCTGGCGGCGCATGAAGCGCCCGGGCAGCTCCGCCGAGCGCGTGCGCGAGACCTCGATGTAGTAGCCGTGCACGCGGTTGTAGGCGACCTTCAGGGTGGGGATGCCGGTGGCCTCGCGCTCGCGGGCCTCGATCTCGCGCAGGAACGAGTCGGCGTCGTGCTCCAGTGCGCGCAGGCGGTCCAGCTCGGCATCGAAGCCCGGGCGGATCATGCCGCCGTCGGTGACGCGCAGCGGGGGCTCCTCGACCAGCGCGGCGGCCAGGGTGGCGCTCAGGTCGGCCTCCGGGGCCAGGGCCTGATGCAGGGCCTGCAGGGCGTCGCTGTTCCCGGACACGGGTGTCAGGGCCTGGTGCAGCGGCGGCAGCCGTTCGAGGCTTGCAAGCAGGGCGGTCAGGTCGCGTGGGCGCGCGCTGCCGAGGACGATGCGCGACAGGATGCGTTCGACATCCGAACTGCCGGCCAGGGCCTCGCGCAGGGGCGTGGTCGCGCCGGCCTCCAGCAGCGCGGTGATCGCGGTCTGGCGCTCGCGGATGACGGCGCGGTCACGCAGCGGCTGGTGCAGCCACTGCAGCAGCCGGCGCGAACCCATCGCCGAGCGGGTGGTGTCCAGCAGGGCCAGCAGCGATCCCTGGCGTTCGCCGCCGAGCGTCCGGGTCAGTTCCAGGTTGCGGCGGGTCGCCGGGTCGAGCACCAGCATCTGGCTGCGCAGTTCGTGCGCCAGGCCGGTGATGTGGGCGAGATCGCCGCGATAGCGGTTCTGCACGTAGGCGAGCAGGGCGCCGGCGGCGGCGATGCCGAGGTCGAGGCCGTCGCAGCCGAAGCCGGAGAGGTCGCGGGTGCCGAAGTGAGTGGTGAGCACGCGCCGCGCGGAGACGCCGTCGAAGTGCCAGTCCGCGTGGCGCTGCGGGGCGAAGCCGTCGATCCCGGGGATCGGCGCGGCCTGGTCGGGGATCAGGCATTCCACCGGGTCCAGACGCGCCAGCTCGGCCGCCAGCTCGGTCGCGTCGCGCACCTCCAGCAGGCGGAACTGGCCGCTGGCGAACTCCAGGCTGGCGATCCCGTAGCCCTCCTTGCGGCCCTTGATCGCGGCCGAGCCGGCGGGGCAGACGGCGACCAGCCGGTTGATGCTGCGGGCCTCCAGCAGGGCCTCTTCGGTAACCGTGCCGGGGGTGACGATGCGCACCACCTCGCGCTTGACCGGGCCCTTCTGCGCGCCCACCGCACCGGTCTGCTCGCAGATGGCCACGCTCTCGCCCAGCTTCAGCAGGCGTGAGAGATAGCTCTCCAGGGTGTGCACCGGGATCCCGGCCATGGGGATCGGCTGTCCGGCGGACTCGCCGCGCCGGGTCAGGGTGATGTCGAGCAGGCCGGCGGCGCGCTCGGCGTCGTCGTAGAACAACTCGTAGAAATCCCCCATGCGGTAGAGCAGCAGCGTGTCCGGGTACTCGGCCTTGATGCCGAGGTACTGCTGCATCATCGGGGTGTGGGCGGAAAGGGGTTCGGCGGTGCTCATCGGTTCGGCTGCGCTCGATCCGGGCAAACGCGCAGTATACGGATGCAGCGCGCCACATGGCAGGTGGGTCTGGCCTGGCATGTTGTGCCACACTCGGGGCCGTGCGGCGGACGCCACGTCAGGGAGGGGCGAACATGATCGGGGAAGAGGATCGGCGCAATCACCGGCGGATGCGGGTGCAGACCGAGGCGCGCATGACCTGGCGCTCCAGTGGCGAGTCGGTCGCGGTCCGGCTGGAGGATCTGTCGGCGACGGGCTGTGCGTTCGTGGTCCAGCGCGAGACCGACCCGGGGGTCGATGTCAGCGTGGTGGTGCCGAGCCCCGATGGCCGCCTGGCGGGGCTGGAGCGCCACGGCCGCGTGGTGCGCTGCGACGCCGTCGATCCGGCCGATGGCGGCGGCTGGCGGGTTGCGGTCGCCTTCGATACGGAGGGATGATCGCGCCATGACCGCCGCATCCAGCAGCACGATCCTGACTTCGGGCGAAGCCGACGCCCCCGGCCTCTCCGCGCTGGTGTACGACCTGGGCGAGCGCCTGATGGCGCGGGGCGAGCGTCTGTGCACCGTGGAATCCTGCACCGGTGGCGGCATCGCCCAGGCGGTAACCGATATCCCGGGCAGCTCGCAGTGGTTCGAATGTGGCTGGGTCGCGTACTCCAATGCGGCCAAGACGGCGATGGTCGGGGTCCCGGCCGAACTGATCGCGGAACACGGCGCCGTCAGCGAGGTTGTGGCCCGCGCGATGGTTGAGGGTGCGCTGGCCCGCTGCGACGCGGATCTTGCGCTGTCGGTCACCGGGATCGCCGGGCCCGGTGGCGGGACCGTGGAAAAGCCGGTCGGTACGGTCTGCTTCGGCTGGCAGACGCGCGGCCAGGAGGCCCGCGTCGCGACCCGCCATTTCCCCGGCGAACGCCACGCCGTTCGTCTGCAGTCCATGCTCCACGCCCTGAGCGAACTGCTCGCCCACGAGGCGGCCTGACGCCGCTCGGGGCGGGTTTCGCCGCCGGCATTGACCCGCGCAGGATCCCGGGTTGGGTCGCTCCCCGCCCTGTGGGATACTGCGGCCCCGTATCCGCCCCGCAACGGGTCGGAAACCATCGCTGCAAGTATCGGGAGGCAAACCGTGGACGAGAATCGCAAGAAGGCCCTGACCGCCGCACTGGGGCAGATCGAACGCCAATTCGGCAAGGGCGCGGTGATGCGCATGGGCGATCAGCAGGCGGTGGATGTGCCGGCCGTGTCCACGGGCTCCTTGGCGCTGGATATCGCGCTCGGGATCGGCGGCGTGCCGCGCGGGCGCGTGGTCGAGATCTACGGGCCGGAGTCCTCGGGCAAGACGACCCTGACCCTGCAGGTGGTGGCCGAGGCGCAGAAGCTGGGCGGTACCGCCGCGTTCGTGGACGCCGAGCACGCGCTGGACCCGACCTACGCCGAGAAGCTGGGCGTGAACGTGGACGATCTGCTGGTCTCGCAGCCGGATACCGGCGAGCAGGCGCTGGAGATCGCCGACATGCTGGTGCGCTCCGGTGCGGTGGATGTGGTGATCGTCGACTCGGTGGCCGCGCTGACGCCGAAGGCGGAGATCGAGGGCGAGATGGGCGACTCCCACGTCGGCCTGCAGGCGCGGCTGATGTCGCAGGCGCTGCGCAAGCTGACCGCCAACATCAAGCGCTCCAACACGCTGGTGATCTTCATCAACCAGATCCGCATGAAGATCGGCGTGATGTTCGGCAGCCCCGAGACCACCACCGGCGGCAACGCGCTCAAGTTCTACTCCTCCGTGCGCATGGACATCCGCCGGATCGGCGCGATCAAGAAGGGCGACGAGGTGATCGGCAACGAGACCCGCGTGAAGGTCGTCAAGAACAAGATGGCGCCCCCGTTCAAGGAGGCCTACTTCGAGATCCTCTACGGCGAGGGCATCTCGCGGGTCGGCGAGATCATCGAGATGGGTGTGAAGGAAGGCCTGATCGACAAGGCGGGTGCCTGGTACAGCTACAACGGCGAGCGCATCGGTCAGGGCAAGGAAAACGCCCGCCAGTACCTCAAGGACAACCCGCACATCGCCGAGGAAGTCGAAAAGACCCTGCGCGACCGCCTGCTGCCGAAGCGCAACAAGGCCCCGGCCGAGGACGCGCCGGCCGATGCCCCGGTCGAGGAGCAAGGCTGACCCGGCCGACCCCGAGGCCGCGCTGGAGGCGGGCCTGCGGTTGCTGGTCCGGCGCGAACACTCCGCGCTGGAGCTGGCCCGCAAGCTTGCCGAACGCGGCTTCGAGCGGGAAGCGGTCGATACCGCGCTCGAGCGTGCGCGCGAGCTCGACTACCTGAGCGACACCCGCTACGCGGATTTCCTCGCCCGCCACCGCACCGAACAGGGCTATGGCGAGCAGCGCATCCGCGCCGAGCTCGCCCACAACGGCATTGGCAGCGATACCGTCAATGCCGTCATCGACGCCCTGGAGGTCGACTGGACCGACCAGGCCCGCGGCCAGCTCGAACGCCACTTTCGCCACCCCCCCGAGACCCGCGAGGACGAGGCCCGCTACCTGCGTCACCTCGCCGGTCGCGGCTTCCCCGGCGGCGTCGCCCACCAGGCCCTCGCCGCCTGGAAAGACGCATCATCCAGGGACTGATGTGGGAGCGGGCTTGCCCGCGAATGCTCCCGCCGATGGTTATTCTGGCTTTTTCGCGGCCAAGGCCGCTCCCACAATGCACTTCCCGAGCACCGGAAGCATGGCCCGAAGGCGGGCCCGGCAATACGCGGGTGGGGCGCTTGCGTGATAGCATTCCGGGTTTGACCCCAACGCTCACCGGAACCGCATGAAAAGCGCCGACATTCGCCGGAGTTTCCTTGAATTCTTTGAAGGCCACGGGCACACGATCGTGCCGTCCAGCCCGCTCGTGCCGGGCAATGACCCCACGCTGCTGTTTACCAACGCGGGCATGGTGCAGTTCAAGGATGTGTT
This sequence comes from Thioalkalivibrio sp., assembly GCA_050485285.1. Lineage (GTDB taxonomy): Bacteria > Pseudomonadota > Gammaproteobacteria > Ectothiorhodospirales > Ectothiorhodospiraceae > Thioalkalivibrio. The sequence continues at coordinate 5,116 of JBJHBC010000057.1, read as the reverse complement.
CCTCGGGCGCGAGAAGCGTCCGTATACCCGGGCGGTGTCCACGCAGCGCTGCGTGCGCGCGGGCGGCAAGCACAACGACCTCGAGAACGTCGGCTATACCGCGCGCCACCACACGTTCTTCGAGATGCTGGGCAACTTCAGCTTCGGCGACTACTTCAAGCGCGACGCGATCCACTACGCCTGGCAGTTCCTGACCGAGACCATCGGCCTGCCGCCGGAAAAGCTGTGGGTCACGGTCTACGAGACCGACGACGACGCCTACAGCGTCTGGGCGAACGAGATCCAGGTGCCGGCCGAGCGCATCATCCGCATCGGCGACGACCCCGATGGCGGTTCCGACAACTTCTGGCAGATGGGCGATACCGGCCCCTGCGGCCCCTGCACCGAGGTCTTCTACGACCACGGCCCGGAGGTGGAGGGCGGCCCGCCCGGTTCCCCGGACGAGGACGGCGATCGCTACATCGAGATCTGGAATCTGGTGTTCATGCAGTACGACCGCGACGCGGACGGCACGCTGAATCCGCTGCCGCGCCCGTCGGTGGATACCGGCATGGGCCTCGAACGCCTGGCCGCCGTGCTGCAGGGCGTGCACTCCAATTACGAGATCGACCTGTTCCAGGACCTGATCGCGGCCGCCGCGCGCGTGACCGGGGCGAAGGAGAGCGATTCCGCCTCGCTGCGCGTGATTGCCGACCACATCCGTTCCATCGCCTTCCTGATTACCGACGGCGTTCTGCCGTCGAACGAGGGCCGCGGCTACGTGTTGCGCCGCATCATCCGCCGCGCCGCACGCCATGGCTTCAAGATGGGTGCGCAGGACGCCTTCCTCTACCAGATGGTCGGCGACCTGGTGCGCGCGATGGGCGAGGCCTTCCCGGAGCTCGCCGAGGCGCAGGCCCGGGTCGAGCAGGTGCTGGAAAAGGAGGAACGCAAGTTCCTGGAGACGCTCGACAAGGGCATGAAGATCCTCGAGGACGACCTGCGCGATCTCGAAGGCCAGGTGATCCCGGGCGAGACCATCTTCCTGCTGTATGACACTTACGGCTTCCCGGTGGACCTGACCGGCGATATCGCCCGCGAGCGCGGCCTGGAGCTGGACATGGCGGGCTTCGAGTCCGCGATGGCCGATCAGCGTGCCCGGGCCCGCGCCGCCAGCCACTTCTCCATGGACGACGGCGGCCTGCCGCAGATCGATCTCGAGACCACATTCTCCGGCTACGAGACCGTCGACGACGAGGGTCGCGTGGTCGCGCTGTACCAGAACGGCGAGCCGGTCGAACGGCTCGAAGTCGGCGCCGAAGGCCTGGTGGTACTGGACCGCACGCCATTCTACGGCGAGTCCGGCGGCCAGGTCGGCGATGTCGGCACGCTCAGTGGCTCCGGCGTGCGCTTCCAGGTCGCTGATACCCGCAAGCAGGGCGCGGCGCATATCCATGTCGGCCAGGTCCGTGCCGGCACGCTGGAGGTTGGCCAGACGCTGCAGGCCGCGGTGGAAGGCCCGCGCCGCGAGAACATCCGTCGCCATCACTCGGCGACCCACCTGCTGCACAAGGCCCTGCGCGACCAGCTGGGTGACCACGTCCAGCAGAAGGGCTCGCTGGTGGACCCGGAGCGCCTGCGTTTCGACTTCACCCACATGGAGCCGCTGACCGACGAGCAGCTGCGTGCCATCGAGGCCCAGGTGAACGCCGAGATCCTGGCCAACGAGGCCACCGACACCCGCGTGATGGACATCGAGTCGGCGATGGAGTCCGGCGCGGTCGCGCTGTTCGGCGAGAAGTACGGCGATCAGGTCCGGGTGCTGAAGATCGGTACCTCGGTGGAGCTGTGCGGGGGTACGCATGTGGACCGCACCGGCGATATCGGGTTGTTCCGCATCACCTCCGAGGGTGGCGTGGCCGCCGGCATCCGGCGTATCGAGGCCGTCGCGGGCGAGGTCGCCCTGCGCTGGGTGGACGAACAGATCGGCTATCTCGACGCGATCGCCGACCGCCTGCGCGCCGGGCGCGGCGAGGTGGCCGACAAGGTCGCCCAGCTGCAGGAGCGCTCGCGCGAACTGGAAAAGCAGATCGAACAGCTCAAGGGCAAGCTGGCCAGCCAGGCCGGGAGCGATCTGGCCTCGCAGGCGCAGGAGGTCGGCGGCGTGCAGGTGCTGGCCGCGAAGGTCGACGGCGTGGAGCCCAAGGCCCTGCGCGACATGGTCGACCAGCTCAAGCAGAAACTTGGCAAGGCGGTCGTGGTCCTGGGCACCGCGACCGGCGAGGGCAAGGTCAGCCTGGTGGCCGGCGTCACCAAGGCCGAGACCGGCCAGTTCAAGGCCGGCGACCTGGTCGGTCATGTCGCCGCGCAGGTGGACGGCAAGGGCGGCGGCCGCCCGGACATGGCGATGGCCGGCGGACAGAGCCCGGCCAAGCTGGATGCCGCGCTGGCCTCGGTCGCGGACTGGGTGCGCGAACGGGCCTGATCGGCCCCGAGTCTGCGGAGCCGTCATCGCCAGGCGCGCAGCGCCACGGCGATCTCCGGGGGACGCGCCGCCGCTGACGGGGCCTCGCAACGACGGGTATTTTGTTGTCTAATGGTCACCTTTTAAGTAAACGCTAATGGATGGGGTGCGCCCTGTCCGGGCGGCCGCAAGGGCCGGGCACGGAACGGAATCTTCAAATGGCGTTGCTGGTACTCAAATTTGGCGGCACCTCGGTGGGCTCGCCCGAACGCATCCAGGCGGTCGCGGAACGCGCCCTGAAACTGCGCGAGGAAGGGCACCAGCTAGTGATCGTGGTCTCCGCGATGAGTGGCGAGACCGATCGTCTGCTGGGGCTCGCCCATGCGCTGAACCCGCGGGCGGATGGCCGCGAGCTGGACGTGCTGCTGTCCACCGGGGAGCAGGTGACCATCGCGCTGCTGGCGATGGCGCTGGAGGCGCGCGGCTGCGACGCGCGCTCCTACACCGGCGCGCAGGTGACCATCCGCACGGACAGCGCGCATAACAAGGCGCGCATCCGCAGCATCGACGACGCCCGCGTGCGCGGCGACCTGGACGCCGGGCGTGTGGTGGTCGTGGCCGGTTTCCAGGGTGTGGACGAGCACGGTGCGATCACCACCCTGGGCCGCGGTGGCTCGGATACCACCGCGGTCGCGCTGGCCGCGGCGCTCAAGGCCGACGAGTGCCGCATCTACACGGATGTCGACGGCGTCTACACCACCGATCCGCGCCTGGTCCCGAATGCCCGCCGGTTGCACAGCATCACCTTCGAGGAGATGCTGGAGATGGCAAGCCTCGGTTCCAAAGTGCTGCAGATCCGGGCGGTGGAATTCGCCGGCAAGTACAACGTCCCGTTACGAGTGCTGTCCTCGTTCGAGGAAGGACCGGGGACCCTGATTACCACGGAGGAGGATGCGCAGGTGGAACAGGCGCTGGTTGCGGGTATCGCGTTCAATCAGAACGAGGCCCAGCTGACGATTCAGGGCGTCCCCGATCAGCCGGGGGTCGCGCATCGCATCCTCGGCCCGATCGCGGAGGCCAATATCGAGGTGGACATGATCGTGCAGAACGTGGGCGCGGATCAGACCACCGACTTCACCTTTACGGTTCATCGCAACGACTACGACAAGGCCCTGGAGATCCTGCAGGCGGCGGCCAGGGATCTGAACGCCCGGGAGGTCTCCGGCGACACCCACATCGTCAAGATCTCGGTGGTGGGCGTCGGCATGCGCTCGCACGCCGGCATCGCCAGCAAGATGTTCGAGGCCCTGTCGCGCGAAACCATCAATATCCGGATGATCTCCACCTCGGAAATCAAGATCTCCGTGGTGGTGGATGAGAAGTACCTCGAACTTGCGGTACGTGCATTGCACGATGCATTTGAACTCGAACACGACCCAGCCGGTCAACAAGAGGACGGTTAAGGATGACAGACCGTAAAACGGTTACCGGACGACCGACTCCGTCCGACACAGGCACTGCGGAGAAGAGCATGCTCATTTTGACTCGACGTGTGGGCGAGACCCTCATGATCGGCGAGGATGTGTCCGTCACCGTCCTGGGGGTCAAGGGCAATCAGGTCCGCATCGGCATCAACGCGCCCCAGGACGTCGCGGTCCATCGCGAGGAGATCTTTCAGCGCATTCAGCGCGAATCGAACGTCGCCGGTGGTGAAGGCGGCGACGAGAACTCCGGTGGCGGTGGTACCGGGGCCGGGGGCGTGGCCGCAGGCGCACGCGACGACTGAACCCGGGTACCGCAATTGAAGGCCCGGAGGCGGAGTACCGCCTTCGGGCCTTTCATTTGGCTGCCCAAGAACGTATCCTGTGCCGCGTTTCCGGAGAGTTGGCCGAGCGGTCGAAGGCGCTCCCCTGCTAAGGGAGTATGGGTCAAAAGCCCATCGAGGGTTCGAATCCCTCACTCTCCGCCAAATCCTGTGAAGGGGCCCAAGTGGCCCCTTTCGCATGTCTGGCCCCCGAGGTTTCCGGGATTCGAACCCGAGATATGAGAACGATGGTTCGACCGGTGGCGCGCAGCGACACCGGAACGCCGCAGCGTAGCGAAGGCGGCCCGAAGGGCGACCGGCGCAGCCGGGCGTAATCCTCACTCTCCGCCAAATCCTGTGAAGGGGCCCGAGTGGCCCCTTTCGCACGTCTGGCCCCGGCGTCTTCCGATATCCGAAGCCTCGATCATGAACCATGCGGCCTCCGCCGGAGGCGTTCGCCCGAGAGATGACAGCCGACCGGTAGGAGCCGGCTTGCCGGCGAAGCCCCGGCCCGCGCCGGGTTTCGGCAATGGGCGCTTGCCAGCGGGCAGCAGCAACCGGGCTGCGTGTCAGTGCCCCAGCCCGGTCAGCCGGGCGGGCTCCAGGATCTCGATCCAGTAGCCGTCGAGGTCCTTCACGAAGGCGATGTCCTTCAGGCCGCCCTCGTCGGGGCGCTTCACGAACTCCACGTTGTTCTGGTCGAACCAGCGCACGGCCGCGTCCAGGTCCGGCACCGAGAAGCAGATGTGGCCGAAGCCCTGCGGCTCTTCGTTGCCGTCGTGGTAGTGGAAGTCGGCGTCCTTCTCGGTGCCGTAGTTGTAGGTCAGCTCCAGGATGCCGCGCTGGCTGAACATCCAGCGGGTGGCCTC
>JBJHBC010000056.1:0-12242 GCA_050485285.1 Thioalkalivibrio sp. | reverse complement strand
TGGTGATGCCGGGCGACAACGTCAAGATGACGGTGTCCCTGATCAACCCGATCGCGATGGAAGACGGGCTGCGCTTTGCGATCCGCGAAGGTGGCCGCACCGTCGGCGCCGGCGTCGTCTCCAAGATTATTGAGTGAACGAGATGGCTAACCAGCGCATTCGAATTCGTCTGAAGGCCTTTGATCATCGACTGATCGACCGCTCCGCGGCCGAGATTGTCGAGACCGCGAAGCGGACCGGCGCCCGGGTCAAGGGGCCGATTCCGCTGCCGACCAAGCGCGAGGCGTACACGGTCCTGGTCTCCCCGCACGTCAACAAGGACGCGCGTGACCAGTACGAGCTGCGTACGCACAAGCGCCTGATGGATATCCTCGATCCGACCGACAAGACCGTGGATGCCCTGATGAAGCTGGATCTGGCCGCGGGCGTCAATGTTCAGATCAGGCTTAACTAACGTTAAATTTTCTGCCATACTATTGGGCTTTCCGTGGCCCGGCGGAGATCGCCGGGCCACGGCTTTAGGGCGCTTGACAGCGCTGTCTGATACGGAAGGGGTTTTGTAATGGCTCTTGGACTCATCGGTCGCAAGCTCGGCATGTCGCGCGTCTTTACGGACGACGGCGTCTCCGTGCCGGTCACGGTGCTGCAGGTGGACAACAATCGCGTGGTCCAGATCAAGCGCACTGAAGGCGACGGCTACAACGCGGTCCAGGTGACGGCGGGCTCGCGCAAGCCGTCTCGGGTAAGCAAGCCGGAGGCCGGCCACTTTGCTGCGGCGTCGGTGGAACCGGGTCGTGGTCTGTGGGAATTCCGCGTGGACGAGGCCGATCTGGAAGGGCTGGCGGCCGGTGATGCGATCACCGTCGACCGGTTCGAGGAAGGTCAGATCGTCGACGTGACCGCGCAGAGCAAGGGCAAGGGCTTCCAGGGTGCGGTGAAGCGTCACAACTTCCGCACCCAGGACGCGACCCATGGCAACTCGCTGGCGCATCGCGCCCCGGGTTCCATCGGTCAGAACCAGAGTCCCGGCCGCGTGTTCAAGGGCAAGAAGATGGCCGGCCACATGGGTGCGGAGCGCAAGACCATCCAGAACCTCAAGGTGGTGCGCGTCGACGCCGATCGCAGTCTGGTCCTGGTTCAGGGTGCCGTGCCGGGCGCGCCGAGTTCCGACGTGATGATTCGTCCGGCCGTGAAGGCGAAGGGTTAAGACAATGCAAGTAACGACTGCCGATACCGGGGCCAGCGTCGAGCTGTCCGCCGTCTGCTTCGAGCGGGAATTCAATGAATCCCTGGTGCATCAAAGCGTGGTCGCGCAGCTCGCCGGAGCCCGCAGCGGCACCCGTGCGCAGAAGACGCGCGCCCAGGTGAGCGGTGGCGGCATCAAGCCGTTCCGCCAGAAGGGCACCGGCCGTGCGCGCGCCGGCACCATCCGCAGCCCGCTGTGGACCGGGGGCGGCAAGGTGTTCGCGGCGCGCACCCAGGATTTCTCGCAGAAGCTCAACAAGAAGATGTATCGCGCCGCGATGGCGTCGATCCTGTCCGAGCTGCTGCGACAGGAGCGCCTGAAGGTGGTGGCCGGCTTTGCCGTTGAATCCGGCAAGACCCGCGACGGCGTCGCGAAGCTGAAGGAGCTGGGCCTGGAGAAGGGTCTGGTGGTCCTGGCCGAGGAGGACGCGATGACCGCCCGCGCCCTCGGCAACGTGCCGCACGTGGACGTGATCGACGTCAACGGCGTCAATCCTGCCAACCTGGTCGGGGCCGAGACGGTCGTGATCACGGAAGGCGCCATCCGCAAGCTCGAGGAGTGGCTGGCATGAGTTCGCGTCTGATGCAGATTATTCAGGGTCCGGTGGTGTCCGAGAAATCGACCAACGCCGGGGAAGTCGGGCAGTACGTGTTTCGTGTGCTGCCGGACGCCGACAAGGCCGAGATCAAGGCCGCGATCGAGAAGCTGTTCGAGGTGCGCGTGCAGCAGGTCCGCACGCTGAACCAGCAGGGCAAGAACAAGCGCTTCGGTCGCCAGTTCGGTCGTCGTAACCACTGGAAGAAGGCCTATGTCGCGCTCGCCGAGGGCGAAAGCATCGACATGGGTGAAGGAGAACAGGTCTAGTCATGGCGATTATCAAGACCAATCCGACATCGGCCGGGCGTCGTCACGCGGTGCAGATCCGCGGCGACGGTCTGCACAAGGGTGCCCCGCACGCGGCGCTGGTGGAGAAGCAGACGCGCACCGGCGGCCGTAACAATGCCGGGCGCATCACCACCCGTCATGTGGGCGGTGGGCACAAACAGCGCTATCGCATCGTCGACTTCAAGCGGAACAAGGACAACGTGCCGGGCAAGGTCGAACGGCTCGAATATGATCCGAACCGCAGCGCCCATCTCGCGCTGGTGCTGTACGCGGACGGCGAACGCCGGTACATTATCGCGCCTCGCGGTCTCAAGCAGGGTGACGCGGTGCACAGCGGCTCGCAGGCGCCGATTCGTGTCGGTAATGCCATGCCGCTGCGCTCGATCCCGGTCGGGACGGTGATTCACTGCATCGAGATGAAGCCGGGCAAGGGCGCTCAGATCGCCCGTTCCGCCGGTGCCTCGGCCCAGGTCGTGGCCCGCGAAGGCGCCCACGCCACCATCCGGCTGCGCTCCGGCGAGATGCGTCGCATCCCGTCCGAGTGCCGCGCCACGGTGGGCGAGGTCGGGCATACCGAGCACAGCCTGAAGAAGTTCGGGAAGGCCGGTGCCAAGCGCTGGACGGGCGTGCGCCCGACCGTGCGCGGTACCGCGATGAACCCGGTCGACCACCCGCATGGCGGTGGTGAAGGGCGCAACTTCGGGCGTCACCCGGTGACCCCGTGGGGCCGTCCGACCAAGGGTTACAAGACCCGCAACAACAAACGTACCGACGGCATGATCGTGCGTCGGCGCAAGAAGTAACGGAGTGCCAGCATGCCGCGTTCACTGAAAAAAGGCCCGTTCGTCGACCACCACCTGCGCAAGAAGGTGGAAGAGGCGCGCGAGAAGAACGATCGCCGGCCGATCAAGACCTGGTCGCGTCGCTCGATGATTATCCCGCAGATGGTGGGTCTCACCCTCGCGGTTCACAACGGGCGTCAGCATGTTCCGGTGCTGGTCAACGAAAACATGGTCGGCCACAAGCTGGGCGAGTTTGCGTTGACGCGGACCTTCAAGGGTCACATCGCCAACAAGAAGTCGCGCTGAGGACGAACGATGGAGACGATTGCAAAACTGCGCTACGCGCGCATCTCGCCGCAGAAGACGCGGCTGGTCGCCGACCAGGTTCGTGGCATGCGCGTGGAAGAGGCCCTGAACGAGCTGACCTTCAGCCCGAAGAAGCCGGCCGCCATCGTGAAGAAGGTGCTGGAGTCCGCGATCGCCAACGCGGAGAACAACGATGGCGCCGACATCGACGAGCTGCGCATCTCGCGCATCCAGGTCGACGAGGGCCCCGTGCTCAAGCGCATGCAGGCGCGTGCCAAGGGCCGCGGCAACCGCATCATGAAGCGCACCAGTCACATCGTGATTGGCGTTAGCGAGAAGGGAGCGAATTAACCATGGGTCAGAAAGTACATCCAACCGGCATCCGGCTGGGCATTTCTCGCCCGTGGTCGGCGACCTGGTACGCCGATGGTCGTGAGTTCGGCGAGACGCTGAACAATGACATCAAGCTGCGGGAATTCCTGCAGAAGAAACTCGCGCACGCGTCGGTGAGCCGTATCACCATCGAGCGTCCGGCCAAGGCCGCGCACATCACGATCCATACGGCGCGTCCGGGGATCGTGATCGGCAAGAAAGGCGAGGACATCGAGAAGCTGCGTCGTGAAGTCGCGGCGGAGACGGGCCTGGACCAGGGCAACGTCAAGATCAATATCGAGGAAGTGCGCAAACCCGAGATCGAGGCACAGCTGGTGGCGGAAGGGATCGCCCAGCAGCTCGAGCGCCGCATCATGTTCCGCCGTGCGATGAAGCGCGCCGTCGGCAATGCCATGCGCCTGGGTGCCCAGGGGATCAAGGTGCACGTCTCCGGCCGTCTGAACGGCGCCGAGATCGCGCGTTCCGAGTGGTACCGGGAAGGGCGTGTGCCGCTGCACACCCTGCGTGCCGATATCGACTACGGCTTCGCCGAGGCCCGTACGACCTACGGGATCATCGGTGTGAAGGTGTGGATCTTCAAGGGCGAAGTCTTCGGTCTGGAACCGGTCGAAGGGACGCGCGCTGCGGCCAACGCGAGCTAGGACATAGACCATGTTGCAGCCAAAAAGAACCAAATTCCGCAAGCAGTTCAAGGGCCGGAACCGGGGCATGGCCTCGACCGGTGCCAAGGTCAGCTTCGGCGAGTACGGCCTGCAGGCCGTTGAACGCGGTCGCATTACGGCGCGCCAGATCGAGGCCGCGCGTCGTGCGATGGTGCGTCACATCAAGCGTGGCGGGAAGATCTGGATCCGGGTGTTCCCGGACGTGCCGGTGACCAAGAAGCCGCTTGAAGTGCGTATGGGCAAGGGCAAGGGTGGCGTGGAGTACTGGGTCTGCAAGATCCAGCCCGGCCGCGTGCTCTACGAGATGGAAGGCGTTCACGAGGACGTGGCCCGCGAGGCCATGCGCCTGGCCGCCGCCAAGCTCCCGGTCAAGACGGTCTTCACCCGTCGGCAGGTGATGTAATGAAAGCAGAAGAACTCAGAAAGAAGTCGGATGACGATCTGAACCAGGAGCTGGAAGCGCTCTACAAGGAGCAGTTCGGCCTCCGTATGCAGAAGGCGATCGGGCAGCTCGCGCGCCCGGATCGCGTCGGCAAGGTGCGGCGCGAGATCGCGCAGATCAAGACGCTGATGAATGAACGCAGAAGGGCAGGCTAAGAAGATGACCGAAGAAGGTTCCAAGACTCAGCGTTCCGTCGTGGGGCGGGTGATCAGCGACAAGATGGACAAGACCCGGACGGTCCTGGTCGAACGTCGCGTGCGTCATCCGCTGTACGGCAAGTTCATCCGCCGCAGCACGAAACTGCACGTCCACGACGAGGAGAACGTCTCCCGCATGGGCGATCGGGTTCGTATCCGTGAATGCCGGCCGGTTTCCAAGCAGAAGCGCTTTGCCCTGATCGAAGTGGTCGGGCAGGACGCGCTCTGAATCGGCTGCCAGGAGATAAGTCATGATTCAAATGCAGACCGTGCTCGAGGCCGCCGACAACAGCGGCGCCCGACGCATCCAGTGCATCAAGGTGCTGGGCGGCTCGCACCGCCGGTACGCCCGCGTGGGCGATGTCATCAAGGTGAGCGTCAAGGACGCGATCCCGCGTGGCAAGGTCAAGAAGGGCGATGTGTACGACGCCGTCGTGGTGCGTACCGCCTCCGGCGTGCGTCGTCCGGATGGTTCGATCATCCGCTTCGACCGCAACGCCGCGGTCCTGCTGAACAACCAGCACCAGCCGATCGGCACCCGTATCTTCGGGCCGGTGACGCGTGAACTGCGAGGGGAGAAGTACATGAAGATTATCTCCCTCGCCCCGGAAGTGCTGTGAGGACGTGATGAACAAGATTCGCAAGGGCGACGATGTCGTCGTGATCGCGGGCAAGGACAAGGGTCGCCGCGGGACCATCATCAAGGTCCTGGACGGCAAAGTCCTGGTCCAGAACATCAACATGGTGAAGAAGCATCAGAAGCCGAACCCGCAGCAGGGTGTCGGTGGCGGGATCATCGAGAAGGAAATGCCGATCGATGTCTCGAACGTGATGCTCTTCAACCCGGCAACCGACAAGGGTGATCGCGTGTCGTTCAAGACCCTGGAAGACGGCCGCAAGGTGCGGGTCTTTCGCTCGAACGGCGAGGTCGTGGACGCATAACGCGGGACGGACGGTTTATGGAACGCTTGAGAGAAGAATACGAATCCAACGTGAAGCAGGCCCTGCGCGAGCAGTTTGGCTATGCCAACGTGATGGAGATCCCGCGCATCACCAAAGTGACCCTGAACATGGGTCTCGGCGATGCGGTCGCGGACAAGAAGGTGATCGAACACGCGGTTGGTGATATGACCGCGATTGCCGGGCAGAAGCCGGTGGTCACCAAGGCACGCAAGTCGATTGCGGGCTTCAAGATCCGTGATGATTATCCGATCGGCTGCAAGGTGACCCTGCGGCGCCGGCAGATGTACGAATTCCTGGATCGCCTGATCAACGTGGCGCTGCCCCGGGTGCGCGACTTCCGCGGTTTTTCCGCGAAGGCGTTCGACGGCCGCGGCAACTACAGCCTGGGCATCAAGGAACAGATCATCTTTCCGGAGATTGACTACGACCGTGTCGACAAGCTGCGCGGCATGGACATCACCATCACAACCAGCGCAAAGACGGACGCGGAAGCCAAGGCCCTTCTGGAGGCCTTCCGATTCCCGTTCCGGCAGTAAACGAGGTAGGCGCACATGGCGAAGGTATCGATGGTCGAACGCGAGAAGAAGCGCGAACGACTGGTAAAGAAGTACGCGGCCAAGCGGGCCGAACTCAAGGCAATTCTGGTGGACGACACCAAGTCCTCCGAGGAACGCCTGGCGGCCATGCATGCGCTGCAGAAACTGCCGCGTGATTCGTCGCGCGTGCGTCAGAAGAACCGCTGTGGCGTGACCGGCCGGCCGAAGGGCTATTACCGCCGGTTTGGCCTGGGGCGCAACAAGCTGCGGGAATACGCCATGAAGGGCGAGATTCCGGGCCTGCGCAAGGCGAGCTGGTAAGGAGATTTGAAGCGATGATGACCGATCCGATTTCCGACATGCTCACCCGCGTGCGCAATGCGCAGCGCGCGAACAAGGAGCAAGTCGCCATTCCCTACAGCAAGGCCAAGGAACGCATCCTGAAGGTCTTCGCGGACGAGGGTTTCGTCGGCGACATGCAGGTCGAGGGCGAGGCCGCGCAGAAGAAGCTGGTGGTGAAGCTGAAGTATTTCGAGGGACGGCCGGTCATCGAGACCGTCGAACGGATTTCCCGCCCGGGTCTGCGGATCTATCGCGGCAAGGACGAACTGCCGCGGATCAACGCGGGCCTTGGCGTCGCGGTGATCTCCACGCCGCAGGGTGTCATGAGTGACCGCGCAGCCCGGGCCGCTGGCCAGGGTGGCGAGGTCCTCTGCAAGATCTACTGAGGAATCAGCCATGTCGCGCATTGCAAATCTGCCGATCCAGCTGCCGAGCGGTGTGTCCGTGGAGCAGACGGACAGCGAGATCAAGATCAAGGGCCCGAAGGGCGAGCTTCAGCTCACCTGCCCCGAGGCGGTGACCGTTACCGTCGAGGACGGCGTGGTGCGTGTGAAGGCCGCCGAGAATGCGAAGAACGTCGCGCTCGCCGGTACCATCCGGGCGCTGCTCGGGAATCACGTACACGGTGTCAGCCAGGGGTTCGAACGGGCCCTGGAGCTGGTGGGTGTCGGCTACCGCGCGCAGATGCAGGGCGCGAAGCTGAACCTGACCCTCGGGTATTCGCATCCGATCGACTTCGAGATCCCCGAGGGTGTGACGGTGGAAACGCCGACCCCGACCGAGGTCGTGGTCAAGGGAACCGATCGCCAGAAGGTGGGCCAGGTGGCCGCGAACATCCGCGCCTTCCGGCCGCCGGAGCCCTACAAGGGCAAGGGCGTGAAGTACAAAGACGAGCGCATTGTGCGCAAAGAAGCCAAGAAGAAGTAGGTAGGCACCAGTGGACAAGAAAGAGGCCAGACTTAAGAGGGCGCGTCGCGCACGGTTCAAGATCCGTGAGCTGGGGGTGCATCGTCTCTGTATCCACCGGACGCCCCGCCACATGTACGCGCAGATTATCGCCCCGTCCGGCGACGCGGTACTCGCCGCGGCGTCAACGGTGGAGAAGGATCTGAAGAATGCCGGCGGTTCGACCGGGAACGCCGAGGCCGCGGCCCGTGTTGGGCAGGCGATTGCCGAACGCGCGCGCAAGGCCGGTATTGAACAGGTCGCGTTTGACCGCGCGGGTTTCCGTTATCACGGACGGGTGAAGGCTCTGGCCGACGCCGCACGTGAAAACGGCCTGCAGTTCTAGTCAAACGGGATCGAGCGGAGAGAGATATGGCACGTAACGATGTAAGCGAAGCGCAAGACGGCCTGCAGGAGAAGCTGATTGGCGTGAACCGCGTGGCCAAGGTGGTCAAGGGCGGTCGCCAGTTCCGGTTCGCCGCGCTGACGGTAGTGGGCGACGGCGAAGGTCGCGTGGGCTACGGCTATGCCAAGGCGCGCGAGGTGCCGGCCGCGATCCAGAAGGCGATGCAGCAGGCGCGTATGGAGATGCGCGATGTGGCCCTGCACGACGGGACGCTGCACTACGCGGTCAATGGCCGCCACGGTGCCGCGAACGTCTACATGCAGCCCGCCTCGGAAGGTACCGGGATCATCGCCGGCGGGGCCATGCGTGCCGTGCTGGAAGTCGCCGGGGTGCGCAACGTGCTTGCCAAGTGCGTGGGATCGCGCAATCCGATTAACGTCGTGCAGGCCACGATCGACGGACTCACCACGGTGAGCTCGCCGGAACGTGTGGCGGCCAAGCGCGGCAAGACCGTTGACGAAGTGACGAGCTAAGCCATGAGCAAGCTGAAACTGACCCTGGTACGCAGCACCGCCGGCCGGATCGCATCGCACAAGGCGTGCGTCCGCGGGCTGGGGCTGCGCAAGACCCACAGCACCTCGACGGTCGAGGCCACCCCGGAAAACCTGGGCATGGTCAAGAAGGTGTCGTACCTGCTGAAGGTAGAGGAAGTCTAACGATGCGACTGAATGAGATTGCAAGCCCCGACGGCGCCCGCAAGCCGGGCAAGCGCGTCGGTCGTGGCATTGGCTCCGGTCTGGGCAAGACCGGCGGCCGTGGCCACAAGGGCCAGAAGTCCCGCTCCGGCGGCTTCACCAAGGTCGGCTTCGAAGGCGGCCAGATGCCGTTGCAGCGCCGCCTGCCGAAGGTGGGCTTCCGCTCTCGCAAGCAGCAGTACGCGGCCGAAGTGCGCCTGAGCGAGCTGGCCAAGGTGGACGGCGACGTGACCCTGGAAAGCCTCAAGGCCGCGGGTGTCGTTCGCAGTGACGCCCAGAGCGCGAGGATCTTCGCCTCCGGTGAGGTGTCCCGAGCCTGTGCCGTGAAGGGCGTGGGTGTGACCAAGGGTGCGCGGGCCGCGATCGAAGCGGCCGGCGGGAGCGTCGAGGCCTAGATAATGGCGCGTGGAGCGACAGCACGTTCCGGTGGCGGACTCACCGGTTTTACCGAGTTACGCCAACGCTTGCTGTTCGTGCTGGGCGCCCTGGTGGTGTACCGGATCGGGACGTTCATCCCGGTGCCGGGCATCAACCCGGTTGCGGTGTCGCAGTTCTTCGAGCAGCAAAGTGGCACCATCCTGGACATGTTCAACATGTTCTCGGGCGGTGCGCTGGAACGGTTGTCGATCTTTGCCCTCGGGGTGATGCCGTATATCTCCGCCGCGATCATCATGCAGCTGCTGGCGGCCACCGTTCCGGCCCTGCAGCAGCTGAAGAAGGAAGGCGAGCAGGGGCGGCGCAAGATCACCCAGTACACGCGCTACGGGACCGTGGCGCTGGCGCTGTTTCAGAGTATCGGGATCGGGATCGCCCTGAATGGACAGACCATTCAGGGCATGCCGATGGCGCTGAATCCCGGGCCGATCTTCATCTTTACCGTGGTCGTCTCGCTGGTGACCGGTACCCTGTTCCTCATGTGGCTGGGTGAGCAGATCACCGAGCGCGGCATCGGCAACGGGATTTCGATCATCATCTTCGCGGGCATCGTCGCGGGGCTGCCGGGCGCCATTGGTGGCACCCTGGAACTGGCCCGTACCGGCGAACTGGCGGCGGCGTTCGTGGTGATCCTGATCGTACTGGCACTCGCGGTGACGGCCTTCGTGGTCTTCGTGGAACGCGGTCAGCGACGCGTCACGATCAACTATGCGAAACGCCAGGTGGGGCGGAAGATGGTGGGCGGGCAGTCGTCGCACCTGCCGCTGAAACTGAACATGGCCGGGGTGATTCCGCCAATCTTCGCGTCCAGTATCATCCTGTTTCCGTCGACCCTGGGGCAGTGGTTCGGGCAGGCCGAAGGGATGGACTGGCTGCGCGAGATCTCGACGACGCTCGCTCCGGGGCAGCCGCTGTACGTGATGTTCTATGCGGCCGCGATTATTTTCTTCTGCTTCTTCTACACCGCGCTGGTGTTCAACTCCCGGGATACCGCGGAGAACCTGAAGAAGCAGGGCGCCTTCATCCCGGGGATTCGTCCCGGGGTGCAGACGGAACGGTTTATTGACGGGGTCATGACCCGGCTGACAGCGGTAGGCGCGGTGTATATCACTGCGGTCTGTCTGCTGCCCGAGTTCCTGATCCTGTACTGGAACGTGCCGTTCTACTTCGGTGGGACGTCGCTGCTGATCATCGTGATCGTGGTGATGGATTTCATGGCCCAGCTGCAGTCGCATCTGGTGTCCCACCAGTACGAAGGGTTGATGAAGAAAGCGAATCTGAAGGGTTTCGGCGGGACCGGGATCCGCTAGACCAGGAGAAAGACCATGAAGGTACGTGCATCTGTAAAGCCGATCTGCCGGAACTGCAAAGTCATTCGGCGTAACGGTGTGGTGCGGGTGATCTGTTCGGATGCCCGCCACAAGCAGCGCCAGGGCTAACGCTTGGCGTAACGGATATTCATTGCTACTATAGCCGGCTTTGCCGGATTTAGATGGAGAGGTTGGATGGCTCGCGTCGCTGGAATCAATATTCCTGACCAGAAGCACACGGTAATCGCGCTGACCGCGATCTATGGTATTGGCCCTACCCGGGCCGGCCTGATCTGCGACGCTGCGGGTGTGCGTCGGGACATCAAGGTGCGGGATCTGACCGATGCCGAAGTCGATGCCCTGCGCGCGCAGATCGACAAGATCCCCGTGGAAGGGGATCTGCGCCGGGAAGTCAGCATGAACATCAAGCGGCTCATGGACCTGGGCTGCTACCGGGGCGTGCGTCACCGCCGCGGCCTCCCGCTGCGGGGTCAGCAGACGCAGACGAATGCACGCACCCGCAAGGGCCCGCGTCGCCCGATTCGCAAGTAATCAGACTGGGATCTCAGGTACATGGCACAAGCGCAGACTCGGACCAAGAAGAAGGTCCGCAAGAATATCGCCGAGGGCGTGGCTCACGTATATGCCACGTTCAACAACACGATCATCACGATCACGGACCGTCAGGGCAACACGATCAGCTGGGCCACCTCGGGCGGCTCCGGTTTCCGTGGTTCCCGCAAGTCCACGCCGTTCGCCGCGCAGATCGCCGCCGAGCGGGCCGGGACAACCGCGGCCGAGCATGGCGTGAAGAATCTCGACGTGATGGTGCGGGGCCCGGGTCCGGGTCGCGAATCGGCGGTGCGTGCGCTGAACAATGCCGGGTTCAAGATCACGAACATCAGTGATGTGACCCCGATCCCTCACAACGGCTGCCGGCCGCCCAAGAAACGCCGCGTTTAAGGCTGGAGTTCGAGAATGGCTCGTTACATTGGACCGAAATGCAAGCTCAGCCGCCGCGAAGGCGTGGATCTGGGCCTGAAGAGCGGCGCACGCGCGCTGGAAACCAAGTGCAAGCTGGACAAGCCCCCGGGTCAGCACGGTGAACGCCGTACCCGCCTGTCCGACTATGCCGTGCAGCTGCGCGAGAAGCAGAAGCTGCGCCGGATCTACGGCGTGCTGGAGAAGCAGTTCCGCAATTATTACAAGAAGGCCGCCCAGCGCAAGGGTTCGACCGGCGAGAACCTGCTGAAGCTGCTGGAAGGTCGTCTGGACAACGTCGTGTACCGCATGGGCTTCGGCGCCACGCGCTCGGAGGCGCGGCAGCTCGTGGCCCATCGCGCGATCATGGTGAACGGCCAGGTGGTGAACATCGCCGCCTATCAGGTGCAGCCGTCCGACGTGGTCACGGTCCGCGAGAAGGCCCGCAAGCAGGTCCGCATCCAGGATGCGATGACCCTCGCCGAGCAGACCGGTTTCCCGAGCTGGGTCGAGGTTGACACCAGCAAGTTCGAGGGGACCTTCAAGGCGATCCCGGATCGTTCGGATCTGCCCGCGGACATCAACGAGTCGCTCGTCGTCGAGCTGTACTCGAAGTAATCGTTTTTCGGCCTGGCGCCAGGAGTCACAATGCAGTCGAACGAACTGGTCAAGAAACAGCAGATCGAGGTCGAGGCCGAGAACCGGAATCAGGCCAA
>JBJHBC010000055.1:0-12421 GCA_050485285.1 Thioalkalivibrio sp. | reverse complement strand
ACCCGCGTGGCCGACGTGCTGTTGCCGGCGACCACCTGGGGCGAGAAGGACGGCACGGTGACCAATTCCGAGCGGCGCATCTCGCGCCAGCGCCCGTTCCGGGAACCCCCGGGCGAGGCGCGTCACGACTGGTGGGCGCTGGTCCGGGTCGCGCAGCGACTGGGTTTCGCCGATGCCTTTCCCTACACACGGCCGGCGGAGATTTTCCGCGAGCATGCGGCCCTGTCCGCGTTTGAAAACGACGGTACGCGCGACTTCGACATCGGCGCGCTGGCCGCGATCGACGCGGCCGCCTTTGAGGCCCTCGAACCGGTGCAGTGGCCGCTGCCCGCCGGAGCCGAGGCGGGTACGGCGCACCTCTACGCCGATGGCCGCTTCTTTACGGCCAGCGGTCGTGCGCGGCTCGCGGCGGTCAGTCCGCAATCGCCAACCGATCCAGTCGATGCCGAGTACCCGCTGCGCCTGAACACCGGCCGCATCCGTGACCAGTGGCACAGCATGACCCGCACTGCGAGTACCCCGCGCCTGAGTGCCCATCAGCCGGAACCGTTCGTCGAGATCCATCCGGTGGATGCCGGCCTGTTCCGTGTGCAGGAGGGCGATCTGGCCGAGGTGACCAGCCGACATGGGCGTTTGCTGGCGCGGGTGCAGGTGAGCCGTGAGCAACGCCCCGGCAGCGTGTTTGTGCCGATGCACTGGAGCCGCCCGATCGCGCGGCTGGCGCGGGTGGATGCCCTGGTGCCCGCGCATGTCGATCCGGTCTCCGGGCAGCCGGCGTTCAAGCACACCGCCGTCTCGGTGCGCCCGGCGGCGATGGACTGGCACGGCTTCGTGCTGAGCCGCGAGCGAGTGAGCCTGCCGGAGGCCGACTACACGGTGACTGCCCGCGGCCCGCGGCACCTGCGCGTCGAACTGGCCGGACGTGGCACGCCACCCGAGATCGCCGACTGGCGGACGCGCCTGGATGGCGCCGGCGAGTGGCTGGAGTTCGCCGACCCCGCGGGCGGGCGCTACCGCGCCGCGCGCATCCACGAGGGCCGGCTTGCCTGCGTGCTGTTCGCGGGTCCCGATCGGGGCCTGCCCGAGCGCGAATGGCTGGGCGGTCTGTTCGCGGCCGAGTCGATCACAGATGACGAACGCATGGCCCTGCTCACGGGGCGTCCGCCGAACGGCCAGGTCGCGCGCGGGCGCCTGGTCTGCGCCTGTTTTGGCGTGGACGAGACGCGCATCCGCACGGCGATCCGCGAGCAGGGGCTGGCGACCTGCGAGGCCGTGGGTGCCTGTCTGGAGGCCGGTACCAACTGCGGCTCCTGCCGCCCCGAGATCCAGACCCTGTTGAATGAAGAATCCGAGGCGCCCACGGATCCCGTGGCGCGGGAGGGATGAGCATGGAACACCTGCCGATCTATATGCAGTTGCACGGCCGCGAGGCCCTGGTGGTCGGGGCCGGCCCGGTGGCCACGCGCAAGGCAGCGCTGCTGCTGGAGGCCGGGGCGCGGGTGCGCCTTCGGGCCCCTGCGTACAGCGAGGCCGCCGAGCGTCTGCTGCGCGAGCACCCGGAGCCGATCACCCGCGAGCCGGGTATCTATGACACCGAATGCCTGGGTGAAGCGGCGATCGTGATTGCCGCCACCGATGACGCGGCGGTGAACCGCCAGGTCTCCGAGGACTGCATCGCGCGTGCGATCCCGGTGAACGTGGCCGACCAGCCGGAGCTTTGCAGCTTCATCCTGCCGGCCATCGTCGAGCGCGGCCCGCTGACCATCGCGATCGGCTCCGGTGGCCGGGCACCGGTGCTGGTGCGTCTGCTGCGCGCGAAGATCGAGAGCCTGATCCCGACCGGCTACGGGCGCCTGGCGGATCTCGCCGGTCGCCTGCGCGACCGGGTGCGCGCCCATTTCGACAGTGTGAACGCGCGGCGCGCCTTCTGGGAGCGGGCCTTTGCCGGGCCGGCCACCGAGCTGGCCCTGGCCGGGCGCATGGACGCGGCGGCAGAGCGCTTGGAGCAAGAATTGAATGAAGCGGATGCCGCCACGCCGGGCGAGGTCTACCTGATCGGTGCCGGTCCGGGTGATCCGGACTTGCTGACCTTCCGCGCGTTGCGTCTGCTGCAGCAGGCCGACGTGGTCGTCTACGATCGCTTGGTGTCCTCCGAGGTGGTGAACCTGGCCCGGCGCGAGGCCGAGCGCTTCTATGTCGGCAAGGAGCGTGACCACCACTGCGTGCCGCAGGAGGCGATCAGCGCGCTGCTCTCCCGGCTGGCGCGCGAGGGCAAGCGCGTGGCACGGCTGAAGGGCGGCGACCCGTTTGTGTTCGGCCGCGGCGGCGAGGAGCTGGACGTGCTCGCCCGCGACGGCGTGGCCTACCAGGTGGTGCCCGGCATCACCGCGGCCAGTGGCTGTTCCGCCTATTCGGGCATCCCGCTAACCCACCGTGATCATGCCCAGTCCGTGCGCTTCATTACCGGCCATACCCGCGAGGGGCGGCTGGACGTGGACTGGTCGCAGTTGACGAACACCCGCGAGACGCTGGTGTTCTATATGGGCCGCAAGGGGCTGGGGGAGATCTGCCGGGGGCTCAAGGGTGCGGGCCGTGCCGGGCGGACCCCGGCCGCGATCATCGAGAACGGCACGACCGCCCGCCAGCGTGTCGTGACCGGCACGTTGGACACCCTGGCGGCCCGCGCCGAGCGCGATCAGGTGGGCTCGCCCAGCCTGATCGTGATCGGCGAGGTGGCGGCCTGCCACGCGCGCCTGGCCTGGTTCCGGCCGGATGCCGGGCCGGCTGCGACGTTCCCGCAACCGATGCCGGGGGCCGCAGTCACGAATGCGAGCGCGGCGTGAGCGGATCGGCGGTCCAGGCGCATGCGGTCTCCGGCGAGCTTGCCGGCTGCCGGATCGCGCTCCCGGAGAGCCGGGCGCTGGAGGTCTTCGCCGGCCTGCTGGAGCGGCGCGGGGCCGAGGTGTGGCGCTGCCCGCTGGTCGCGATCCACGACACCCCCGATCAGGCGGCCGTCGAGTCCTGGCTGGCAACCGCCATCAAGACATCGTTCGACCGCCTGATCTTCCTGACCGGCGAGGGGTTTACTCGCCTCACCGGTTTTGCCCGTCGCGCCGGGTGCGAGGCCGAGTGGCTGGCGGCCGTGGCGGCGACCCCGACGCTGGTGCGGGGCCCCAAACCCGGCCGCGCGATGAAACCGTTCGGTGTGCGGCCCGACGTGGTGGCGGCGGCACCGACCACGGAGGGGATCATCCAGACCCTGTCCGCTCAGGACCTGCACGGACAATGTATCGGTGTGCAGCTCTACGGTGCGGAGCCCAACCGCCGTCTGCTGGATTTCCTGAGAGCGGCGGGCGCGGAGGCGTTCCCGGTCTGGCCCTACCGCTACGCGGATGCCGCCGAGACCGGGCGCGTAAGCGAACTGATCGAGGCCCTGATCGCGGGCCAGGTGGATGCGATCGCCTTTACCAGCCAGGCCCAGGTCCGGCGTCTGCTGCGGGTCGGCCAGGCCGAGGAGCGTCAGGATGCATTGCGGGAGGCGTTGCGGCGCACCATCGTCGCGGCGATTGGCCCCGTGGTGGCGGATGAACTGCACGCTTACGGTATTACCCCCAGCGTGGTACCGGATGGTCAGTACTTCATGAAACCGCTGGTCTCGGCGCTTGCCCGGCACCTGCAGGCCGTTGCATAGGGAACTTGTGGCGCGGCCGGATGGCCCACGGATGGAGTCTTCTTCGGTGATCACGTGCCATGCAACATCCATCTCCGCGGCGTTCACGCCGATCCTTCCTGCGCTGGATGGCCGGGTCCGCGGTGGCCGCCGGCGCGGGGTTTCCCCTTGTCGGTGGGACCGCCGAGGGGCGTGAGCCGCAGCGCAAGCCGATCCCCTCTTCCGGGGAGAAGATCCCGGTAATCGGGATGGGGACATGGATTACCTTCAACGTGCCGGAGGACCCGGAAGCGCTGGCGGTGCGCACGCGCATCCTCGACACCTTCTTCCGCCGCGGCGGCGGGATGATCGATTCCTCGCCGATGTACGGCCGCGCCGAGGCGGTGGTCGGTCACGGCCTGCGCGAGCTGGGCCATCCCGAGGGCGTGTTCTCGGCGACCAAGATTTGGACGCGCAGCACATCGACCGGCCGCGATCAGCATGGGGAGTCCCGGGATCTGTGGGGTGTCGACACCCTGGACCTGCAGCAGGTGCACAACCTGCAGAACTGGGAGGCACACCTGGAGACGCTGCGCGAGCGTCGCGCGGCGGGGGAGCTGCGCTATATCGGCGTGACCACCTCGCACGGGCGGCGCCACGACGAGCTGGAGCGCATCCTGCGGCGCGAGGACCTGGACTTCGTGCAGCTGACCTACAACATCCTCGACCGCGAGGCGGAACAACGCCTGTTACCCATGGCACGGGAGCGTGGGGTGGCGGTGATCGCGAACCGCCCGTTCCGGCGCAAGGCGCTGATCAATCAGTTCGAAGGGCATCCGCTGCCGGAATGGGCGGCGGAGATCGAATGCGAGAACTGGCCGCAGTTCCTGCTCAAGTTCATCGTCTCGCACCCGGACGTGACCTGTGCGATCCCCGCGACCTCGGTGGTGGCCCACATGGAGGAGAACATGGGCGCCCTGTACGGCCCGCTTCCGGATGCCGATATGCGCAGCCGCATGGTCGCCTACGTCGGCGACCTGTAGGAGGCCAGCCCTCTGGCCGATTCGGCGTGCGACAAGACTCGCCGGCCAGCGGGCTGGCCTCCCACAGTAATGATTTTCAACCCATGGATACGGGGTAGATAGATGCTGCCGTTCGACAGCGCCACCTGGCTGGCCATCCTGGGCCAGTACAACACCGCCATCTGGCCGCTGCACGCCGTCGGCGCCCTCCTGGCGCTGGTGGCCGTCGCGCTCGCATTCACGGGCTGGCGCGGGGCAGCCCGCGTCACGGGCCTGATGCTGGGCGTGCTGTGGATCTGGACCGGAGTGGTTTTCTTCGGCGGCTCGCTGGCGCCGTTCCACTTCGCCTCTGAATGGCTGGCCGGGGTCTTCGTCGCCCAGGGACTGATGCTGCTGTTCGCCCTCACCCTGATGGGCCAGGCCCGCTTCGGCTGGCCCGGCGGGCTCGCGGGTAGCGGCGCGGTCATGATGATCGTCTACGCGCTGGCCGGCTATCCATTGCTCGAGTTCGGGCTGACCGGCACACCCTGGGCCCAGTTGCAGTACGTCGGCGTCGCACCCGGTCCGACCATGCTGCTGACGCTCGGACTCCTGCTGCTCGCCCGCCCGCGGCCCCCGCTGGCGCTGGCCATCATCCCGCTCCTGTGGGCGCTGGTCACCGCCTACATCGCCGGGGAGCTGGGACTCTGGTTGGAATATCTGCCGGCTTCGCTGGGTGTGCTCGCCTTCGTGTTGCTACTGGTTCGCTGGCTGCGTCCGGGCGATCGGCCAAGGTTTCGTGGCGCCGGATAGGACGCCCTTGGGCACGGGGTTTCGGCCTCGTTAAGATGACGGCTGATCCCGACAAGGAGACCGTCATGTCCATCGAAGTCATGCATCGACCCGATCACGACCATCTGGAGCGGCTAGGGGTGTTCGACTGGCCGGTCTGGGAGAAGGAGGTCTCGACTTTTCCCTGGCACTACGACGAGCGCGAGGTCTGCTACATCCTGGAAGGCCAGGTCACGGTGACCCCGGACGGCGGCGAGCCGGTCACGGTCGGCGAGGGCGATCTGGTCACCTTCCCCGAGGGCATGGACTGCACCTGGGAGATCCACCGCGACATCCGCAAGCACTACCGCTTCGGCTGATCTTTCGCGAAAGGCGTGGGGACGTTTGAGTAGCGCTATGTTTGACCACTGTCACGTTACGCATTACAGTGGGGTTGTTGCTGCCAGGGAAGGCCGATGATCAGGAAGATCCGCCACAAGGGCCTCAAACGGCTATACGCGAAGGGTGATCGCCGTGGGTTGCCGGCGGACCATGTGGAAGACCTGGAAGACATTCTCGCGCTGCTGGATGCAGCGACCCATCCCGGACAGCTAGGGAAACACTGATCAATGTACACACTCGCGCTCGAGTCGCTTTTTCGTGCGAACAAGGCGCGGCGACTGCCGTGCAGTCACTCTGCACAAGGGAGCCGCAACGCCGTGCGCGCGCAAAAGCGACCGAGCCCCTTGCATTCAATGGCTTGTGGGGTTGGCACCCCAGGTTCCCCGATCCTGCGTTGCGCCGCTTGCGGGTAGAACCACTACCCGCTGCACGACGCGCCTTGTCTCGAAAAACCTGGGGTGCCAACGCGAGCGTGTACATTGATCAGTGTTTCCCTAGGTCTCCCGGGCATGGATTTTCATCCGCTGCGTGGGGATCGCGCCGGCTTTTTCTCGGTGCATGTGAACGGCAACTGGGTCGTCACCTTCACTTTCAGTGGCGACGATGCGGATCAGGTGGATTATGAAGACTACCACTGACCTTCAGGAAGACACGACCATGCGGAACCCGCCCCATCCCGGGCGGATCCTGCGCCGGCGTGTGCTGCCGGGGCTGGGTCTTTCGGTTACGGAGTTTGCCGCGCATTTGGGGATGTCCCGCAACGCGGTCTCGCGTGTTCTCAACGAACACGCCGCCATTTCGCCGGATTTTGCGGTGCGTCTGGAGAGTGGAGGGATCGGCGAGGCACGCCACTGGCTCACCATGCAGACCAACTTCGATCTGGCCCGGGCCGTGTCCCGGGACGAGAATCATATCCGGCGCTTTGCGGCGGCCTGATCGTTGCTGCTCCTTTCGTGGATGTAGCAAGCAGCCCAGTGGGAGCGTGCCTGCGCGCGAATGCGGTGCCTGTGCCGGTGCCTACCGCCGTTTCGCGGCCAAGGCCGCTCCCACATGGTCTTCAGCGGGCGAGCCAGTGGGTGTTGAGGGGGGTGTGGAAGGTCTCCTCGACGCGGCGGAGGTAGTAGAGCATGTCGACGGGCAGGTTGATGCCGTCGTGCATCTGTAGCGGGTAGAGGTCGGCGGCGATCACGCAGTCGGCGATGGACGGGTGGCCGAGGTAGAAGCGACTGGCGGCCAGGTGTTTGGCCAGTTCCGGCAGGTGGCTCAACTTGGCGAGCTGGTTGTAGCCGTCGTAACGGTCGTTGGCCAGCTCCTCCAGCGACAGGCCGAAGCGGTGCTGCACGTGGGCCTTGAAGTCGGCCAGGGCCTCGGCGCTCTCGCCGATGCCGTGAAAGCCCGGCGCCAGCGGGGCGTAGAGTCGGTCCAGCACGATCTCCACCTTGGCGCGCCAGTCCACCAGGGCCTGCCAGGCGTCTTCGGCGATCACGCCGTCGGATAGCGGCTCGCCGGTCGGGAACAGGTGGTCGATATCGCGCAGTGCCGTGACGGTGTCGGTGTGCAGCGTACCGCCGTCGGTTTGCAGGATCGGGGACTGGCGGGCCACGCCCAGTTCGAAGAAGGTCTCGTCGTCGAACCAGTCCAGTGCGACGGTTTCCAGCTCCGCACCCTTGTAGCCGCAGGCCAGGCGCAGGCGGTCGGCCTTCGCGTCGTGCGGGAAGTGGTAGAGCGTGGCCACGCGGTTATTGTCCTCGAGGGCTATGCCCGCGCTGGGCGTGGCTCAGGATGAAGTCCCACTGGTCCTGGGTGATGGGCATGACCGACAACCGGTTGCCGCGGCGCACCAGCGGGCAGTCCTCGAGCTGCGGCTGCTGCTTCAGCCAGTCGAGGGTGATGATGTCGCCGAATTTCTCCTCGAAGGCGACGTCCACGCGCAGCCAGCGCGGGTTGTCCGGGTCACTCTTGGGGTCGTAGTGCGGGTCTTCGGGGTCGAAGGCGCAGGCGTCCGGGTAGGCCTCTTTCTCGATGCGCAGGATGCCGACGATGCCCGGTGGCTTGGCGTTGGAGTGGTAGAAGAAGGCCAGATCGCCCTTCTTCATCTCGTCGCGCATCATGTTGCGCACCTGGTAGTTGCGAATGCCGTCCCAGGGCTCCACGCCGACGCGTTTCAGGTCGTCGATGCTGAACTCGTCGGGCTCGGATTTCATCAGCCAGTAGGCCATGCGGTTTCCTTGTGCCGGCTCGGGCGTGTGGGTCAGGTGTGCGTATTGTGCCGCGCGCGGCGGGGCAGTGCATGCCAGCCGTCCTCCGTGACCACGCCGTCCAGCGGCACGTCCCATGGCTGGCTGGGGAGGGCCTCGACCCCCTGCAGTGCATGGGCCACACCGATCAGCTTGGGGCGGCGGATACCGAAGCGGCGGCGGGCGAAGTAGCGGTCGTAGTAGCCCGCACCCATGCCCATGCGGTTGCCGGCGTGGTCGAACGCGACCAGCGGCATCAGCACCACCTGCATCTCGCGGCGCCAGATGCGTGGGGCATCCGGGCAGGGCTCGGCGATGCCGAAGCCGTTGTGACAGAGCGCATCCCCGGGGGTCCAGGCATGGAAGTGCATGCGCCCGGGACGCTTGTCATCCATTACCGGCAGGGCAATGCGGGTGCCGCGTCCGGCCAGGGCGACGGTCAGCGGGGTCAGGTCGACCTCGCCGCGCAGGCCCCGGTAGGCGCCGATGCAGCGGGGCTGCCAGCGCTCGAACCAGCGCAGCAGGTGTTCGCAGATGGCGGCGGAGTGCTGGTCGAGCTGGGCGTCCGACAGCGCGGCGCGCGCGCGGCGCAGGCGCAGGCGCAGGGCGCGCAGATCCCCGGGCGACAGTGAATCGGGCGATAGCGAATCGTGAACGGAGTCGGTTTCCGCTGGCATAGAGGGATCGGGACTGGAAATCGGGATCAGAAAAGAAGTGGACGCGCCCCGCGGGCGCCGGCGTGACCTTTGACCTTGAACCTGAGGTTCAGGTGGGAGAAGTCTCCGAATCTTTAGGCTTTCCGCTCGAAGACGGACCTGCACAGCGAAACGGAAGTACTCGGTCCCGTGGTGAAGAATTAAGGCTCAAGGGTACCACCGGGCCACAATCGAACGCCGCAGTGACGCGTCCGGTTTCATTATGGACCAAACCCCCGGGGTTGCGCGCAACCCCCGTGACAGTAGGGGATCCACCCGCATGTGAACGCTTCAGCACTGCTCCCAGGGCAGGCCGTGGTAGCGCCAGCCGCCGCGGGTGGAGCGCTGGTGGTGTTCGTCCAGCGGGCCTTCGAAGCCTTCTTCCACGGAGTACACGTTCTCGATGCCGGCATCCACCAGGGCCTGACCGGCATCCAGCGTGCGCTTGCCGCTGCGGCAGATCAGGTACAGGGCCGGGGCCTCGTCGCTGTGGTCGCTGACGCCGCCCAGCAGCAGCTTGCGGACCTGGGGCACGAACTGCGGGTTTACCGTCCAGTCCGGTTCGTCGATCCACGGGATGTGGACCGAACCGGTCGGGTGGCCGACGAACAGGTATTCCATGGTCGAGCGGATGTCGATCAGCAGGTCGCGCGGGCGTGCCTGCAGCCGCTCGTAGGTCTCCACCGGCGAGATGCGTTTCGGGGCTGGGCGGGGGGTGTCGGTCGTCATCGCGTTTCCCTGGGGGCGGGCGCCGGTCCTTGGCACCCGGTGTGGTTACATCACGAAGTCGAGACGTTCCTGGACCCGGTCGATGCCGGCCTGCGCGCATTCCTCGTCGAGGTCGCCGCCCGGTGCACCGGAGACGCCTACCGCGCCCAGCATGCTGCCGGCCGCTTCGATGGGCAGGCCCCCGGCCAGCATGATGATGCCGTCGACGTGATTCATCTCCATGCGGATGTCCTCGCGGTTGTCGCGGAAGTTGGCGGAGGTGGTGCCGGACATGGTTACGGCGCGGGCCTTGTCGCCGGCGATCTGGATGGTCTGCACACCGGCCATGCGGTCGCGCAGGACGACCTGGTCGTTGCCGGCCCGGTCGACCACGACGACCGAGGTCTGGTAGCCCATGTCGCGGCAGGCCTCGACGGCGCCCATGGCGATGTCGTTGGCCAGCTCCAGGGTCATGAAGCGCTGGGTGTAGACATCGGCCTGGGCGCTGCTGGCCAGGCCCAGGCACAGGGCCGTAACGGCGCCGGTCGCGAGGCGGGTCAGGGATTTCGGCATGGTTTCCTCCTTTCTGGTTATGGGTGCTGCACGTCGATCATGGCAGATAGGGGACGCGGTTGCCGAGCGTGCCATTCCGCCCGCCGCCGACCGGTCACCGGGTGGGGGAACAGGCGACAGCCGGGCCGGCCGCAGCTACACTACGCGCATGTCGGGAAACAGCTTTGGGCGACTGTTCGTCGTCAGTACCTTTGGTGAGAGTCACGGGCCGGCCCTGGGCGCGGTGGTGGACGGCTGTCCGCCCGGTCTGGAGCTGTGCGAGGCGGACCTGCAGTTCGATCTCGACCGGCGCCGGCCGGGTCAGTCGCGGCACACTACCCAGCGCCGCGAGCCGGACCAGGTGCGCATCCTCTCGGGCGTGTTCGAGGGCCGCACCACCGGCACGCCGATCGGGCTGCTGATCGAGAACGTGGACCAGCGCTCCAAGGACTACAGCGAGATCCAGGATCGCTTCCGTCCCGGCCATGCGGACTACACCTACCATCAGAAATTCGGCGTGCGCGACTATCGCGGCGGCGGGCGCAGCTCCGCGCGCGAGACCGCACTGCGGGTCGCGGCCGGCGGCATTGCACGGCGCTACCTCGAACAGCGCTACGGCATCACCATCCGCGGCTGGCTGTCGCAGCTCGGCCCGATCGAGCTGGAAGCGAAGCAGCCGGAGATCGCGAACGACAACCCGTTCTTCTCCCCGGACCCGGACAAGGTGCCGGAGCTGGAGGAGTACATGGATGCCCTGCGCAAGTCGGGCGACTCCATCGGCGCGCGGGTGACGGTCGAGGCCACCGGCGTGCCCGCCGGCTGGGGCGAGCCGGTATTCGACCGCCTGGATGCCGAGCTGGCGCATGCGCTGATGAGCATCAACGCGGTGAAGGGCGTGGAGATCGGTGCGGGCTTCGAGTCCGTGACCCAGCGCGGCACCGAGCATCGCGACGAGATCACCCCCGAAGGCTTCCTCTCCAACCACGCCGGCGGCGTGCTGGGCGGGATCAGCACGGGCCAGGCGGTGCGGGCCAGCATCGCGATGAAGCCGACCTCCAGCATCCGCCTGCCCGGGCGCAGCATCAACACCGCCGGCGAGCCGGTGGAGGTGGTGACCAAGGGGCGGCACGACCCCTGCGTGGGCATCCGTGCAACCCCGATCGCCGAGGCGATGATGGCGCTGGTGCTGATGGATCACGCCCTGCGCCATCGCGCGCAGAACGCCGACGTGGCGGATACGGGACTCGCGCTGCGCGACCATCCCGGCGAATGACGCGGCCGTCGGGCCGTAGTCTCCTGAGCCAGCAGGGCTTCCCGCCATGGCCGTGACGCAGAACGCGCGCCTGTCCGCGGTTTACTTCTTCTACTTCGCCAGCCTCGGCGCGTTTATGCCGTTCTGGGGGCCGTATCTCTCCGAGGAGGGGTTCAGCGGCGCCCAGATCGGCGAATTGATGGCGATCGTGCTGGCGACCAAGATCATTGCCCCGAACGTCTGGGGCTGGCTGGCCGACCGTGCCGGCGCGCACATGCCCATCGCGCGCTGGGGCGCGCTGGGCGGGGCGGTGGCCTTCACCGGGGTGCTGCTGTATACGGGCTACTGGTGGCTGGCGGTGGTGATGGCCGCCTACAGCTTCTTCTGGAATGCGATCCTGCCGCAGTTCGAGGCGACCACCATGCGCTCGCTGGGACAGGATGCGCACCGCTACGCGCTGGTGCGGCTGTGGGGCTCGGTGGGTTTTATCGTCGCGGTGGCGCTCCTGGGCTGGGCCTTCGACCACATCGCTGTGGCCTGGCTGCCGTGGATCGTGCTGGCGATCCTGATCGCGGTGGTGGCGGCCGCGCAGTTCGTGCGCGAACCGGCGCGCAACCACGAGGAAGACAACAACGCCCCGCCGCTGCTGGCCGTGCTGCGCCGGCCCGAGGTGATCGCGCTGTTTGTGGCCTGCTTCTTCATGCAGGCCAGTCACGGGCCGTACTACGCCTTCTTCACCCTGTACCTGGAGCAGGCCGGGTTCTCGCGCGCCGTGGCCGGGCAGCTCTGGGCGCTGGGGGTCGCGGCCGAAGTGGTGCTGTTCCTGCTGATGCCGCGGCTGATCCTGCGCTTCGGGGCCTGGCTGCTGGTGTCGGCGGCGCTGGTGCTGACCACGCTGCGCTGGGGGCTGCTGGCGGCGGTGCCGGACTCGCTGCCGATGCTGCTGTTCATCCAGGTGCTGCATGCGGCCAGCTACGGGGTGTATCACGCGGCGGCGATCTCGCTGATCCACTATTTCTTCCCCGGGCGGTTGCAGGGGCGTGGACAGGCGTTGTACTCGTCGCTGGCCTTCGGGCTGGGCGGCGCGATGGGCTCGCTGGTGGCCGGCTATCTGTGGGACGGCATCAGCCCCGCCTCGGTGTACGTATTCGCGG
>JBJHBC010000054.1:0-12615 GCA_050485285.1 Thioalkalivibrio sp. | reverse complement strand
TTCCTGCGCGAGCTGATCTCCAATGGCGCCGATGCCTGTGACAAGCTGCGCTTCGAGGCCCTGGCCCAGCCGGAGGCGATTCCGCAGCCGGCGGAACTGGCGATCGACGTCGAGGTGGATCCGGAGGCGCGCACGGTGACGGTGCGCGACAACGGCATCGGCATGTCCCGGGACGAGGTGGTCGAGCATATCGGGACCATCGCCCGTTCCGGCACCAAGGCGTTTCTCGAGAAGCTGACCGGGGACCAGAAAAAGGATTCGCAGTTGATCGGCCAGTTCGGGGTGGGCTTCTATTCCTCGTTCATCGTGGCCGATGAGGTGCGCCTGGAGACCCGCCGCGCCGGCAGTGAGCCGGATGCGGGTACCCGCTGGGAGTCACGGGGCGACGGCGAATACACCATCACCGCCTGCGAGCGCACCGAGGCTGGCACCGAGATTACGTTGACGCTGAAGGAAGACGCCGACGAATTCCTCGAGCCCATGCGCCTGCGCCACATCATCGGGCGGTATTCGGATCATGTGGCATTCCCGATCCGCATGCGCAAGTCGGATGACGAGGGCAACCCGACCGACGAATGGGAGACGGTCAACCGCGCCAGCGCACTGTGGACCCGTTCGAAGAGCGAGATCAGCGACGAGGAGTACCGCGAGTTCTACAAGCACGTCGCGCACGACTTCGAGGACCCCATTGCCTGGACGCATAACCACGTCGAGGGACGTCAGGAGTACACCACACTGTTCTACATCCCGAAACGGGCCCCGTTTGATCTGTGGGACCGCGATGCCCGACACGGGGTCAAGCTCTACGTGAAGCGCGTGTTCATCATGGACGACGCGGAAAAGCTGCTGCCCAACTACCTGCGGTTCGTGCGCGGCGTGGTGGACTCGGCCGACCTGCCGCTGAACGTCTCGCGCGAGATCCTGCAGGACAACCGCCTGGTCGACTCGATCCGCTCGGGCTCGGTGAAGAAGATCCTCGGGCTGTTGCAGTCCATCGCCGATCACGAGCCCGACAAATACGCCGAGATCTGGAAGAACTTCGGGCGCGTGCTGAAGGAGGGCCCCGGCGAGGACTTCGCCAACCGGGAGGCCATCGCGAAGCTGCTGCGTTTTGCCAGCACCCACAATAGCGACGACACCCAGAACGTCGCGCTGGCGGACTACGTCGAGCGCATGAAGGAAGGCCAGGAGGCGATCTACGTGATCACGGCTGACAATGTCTCCGCCGCGCGCAACAGCCCCCACCTGGAGGTGTTCCGCAAGCACGGGATCGAGGTCCTGCTGCTGTCCGACCGGGTCGACGAATGGCTGCTCTCGCACCTGCGCGAGTTTGACGGCAAGCCGATCAAGAACGTCGCCAAGGGCGACCTGGACCTCGACAAGATCATCGGCGAGGAGGCGGATCAGAAGAGTGGTAGCGACGAGCCGGCGTCCGACGACGATCTGGGCGATCTGCCCGAGCGCCTGCAGCAGGCGCTGGGTGATCGGGTCGATAGCGTGCGCGCCTCGCGGCGGCTGGTCGAGTCCCCGGCCTGCATCGTGCTCGGCGAGCACGAGATGGCGCTGTACCTGCAGGAGCTGCTCAAGCAGGCCGGCCAGGAGACCTTCTCCGGCAAGCCGGTGCTGGAGGTCAACCCGGGGCACCCGCTGGTCGAGCGCCTGAAGGCCGCCGAGGGCGACGACTTCGACGACCTCGCCTCGCTGCTGTTCGAGCAGTCCCTGCTGGCCGAGGGCGGGCAACTGGAGGACCCGACCGGGTTCGTCGCGCGGCTCAATCGCCTCCTGTTGCAGAAGGCCGCCTGACCCGATTGGCCACCTGCCGGAAACCGTATCGCCGGCGGGTGGACCTGACGCGCGGCCGTGTTCCGCGTTACCCTTACAAGTTCATGTATTAAGAGGGCAAAGCCCATGCAAGTCGCGCAGAACGCCGTGGTGGCCATCCACTACACCCTGACCAACGACGCTGGCGAAAAGATCGACAGCTCCGAAGGCCGCGAGCCGCTGGCCTACCTGCACGGGAACGGCCAGATCGTCCCG
This sequence comes from Thioalkalivibrio sp., assembly GCA_050485285.1. Classification (GTDB taxonomy): domain Bacteria; phylum Pseudomonadota; class Gammaproteobacteria; order Ectothiorhodospirales; family Ectothiorhodospiraceae; genus Thioalkalivibrio. The sequence continues at coordinate 10,578 of JBJHBC010000054.1, read as the reverse complement.
GGCCTGGAGAAGGAGCTGGAAGGCAAGGCCGCCGGTGACAAGGTCCAGGCCAAGGTCTCCCCGGCAGAAGGCTATGGCGAGAAGATCGATGCCATGGTCCAGGAGATCCCGATGGATGCGTTCCAGGGCGTCGAATCCGTCGAGCCGGGCATGCAATTCCAGGCGCAGACCGAAAACGGCCCGCTGACCGTCACCGTGACCAAGGTCGAGGGCGATACCGCCACGGTCGACGGGAACCACCCGCTGGCCGGCGAGACCCTGAACTTCGACGTCGAGATCGTCGAGGTCCGCGAGGCCTCCGCCGAAGAGCTGGAACACGGCCACGCCCATGGCGAGGGCGGTCACCAGCACTGAGCGTGCCGGGCCGGCGCCACGCTGGCCTGACCACGAGGCGTGAAGGCTCGCCAGTCCGACCCGCCCCGGTGCCGCCGGGGCGGGTTTTTGTCGTTAAGGTGACGCTGATTTAATCGCGCGTCCGCGCTCGAGTCGCTTTTTCAGGCGAATGGTATTGCAAACCATTCTCGTTATCGGTATCGTCCGCTTCGTCGACTGGATGTGAGGCATGGCGATGATTGTCTGTGTGTGCAGGGCGGTTCGCGAGCGAGAGATCCTGGAACTTGTCGAGAGCAGCGAGCGCGGGTTGCGCATGCGTGATCTGCGGGAACGCCTGGGCGTAAGCTCGGAATGCGGGAAGTGCGCGCGCAAGGCGCAGTGTCTGCTGCGTCAGCGGCCTGAAAGCAGCGCCCTGGCCGGCACGGTTCTGGCCGGTCCCACAAGCCCGCATGAAACCCTGGCCCCGGCGGCATCCCCGGCGGCGGTCTGAAGACGAGGCCCGGCGCAATCCGCTGGCAAAAAGAGGAGACCGAACATGAAAGGCGACCAGGACGTTATTCGTTATCTCAACAAGGCCCTGAAAAACGAGCTGACCGCGATCAATCAGTACTTTCTCCATGCACGCATGTTCCGTGACTGGGGGCTGCACAAGCTGGACGAATACGAATACAACGAGTCGATCGACGAGATGAAGCACGCCGATCAGCTCATCAATCGCATCCTGTTCCTCGAGGGCTTGCCGAATCTTCAGGACCTGGGGGCCCTGAGGATTGGCGAAAACACTCGCGAGATCCTGGAGGCCGACCTCGCAATGGAACTTGAAGCCATCCCGCTCTACCGCGAGGCCATTGCCCACTGCGAATCGGTGCGCGATTTCGTCACGCGGGATCTCCTGCAGTCGATCCTCGACAGCGAAGAGGAGCACGTGGACTGGCTGGAAACCAACATTGCGCTGATCGACCGCGTCGGACTGGCCAACTACGAACAGAGCCACATGGGGGCCGCCAACAGCTGAGGTCGGCTGTGATTTCCGTCAATGTCGAAACACTCCGACTCCATTATGGCCCCTCGCTGGTCACGGTCCCTGGTACTGGGGGCGGCGGTCAGTGTCGCGCTGCATGGCGCGGTGTTTGCGGGCCTCTGGCTTGCGCGTGACAGCGAGCCCCGTTTGCTGGAGCCCGGAGGTGGGGGGGGGGTGCAGGCCCACTGGGTGGACCTGGAGGCCATCCGACCGGACGAGACGGTTGCCGACGCTCCGCGCGCCGATTCGGCCGAGCCGGAGCCAGAGCCAGAGCCAGAGCCAGAGCCAGAGCCGGAGCCAGAGCCGGAGCCGGAGCCGGAGCCAGAACCGGGTATGCGTGACACGGCAGCGAGCGACGAAGATCTCGATCCGGCAGCGGATGAGCCTGCTGGCGGATCGGCGGGACAGGAGGACGAGCCCTTCGAGGAGCCGGGCTTCGGGGCGGGGTACCTGAACAACCCGCCGCCGGAGTACCCGCGGATCGCCTTGCGCCGCGGCGAGGAGGGGGTCGTGCTGCTGCGGGTCCGGGTCTCCGCGCAGGGCGAGCCGCTGGACTGGTCGGTGGAGGAAAGTAGTGGCCATCGGCGGCTGGACGAGGCCGCGCAGGCCGCGATCGAGGACTGGGAGTTCGAGCCCGCGCGCCGCGGCGGCCGGGCGGTGGAGGGCGTGGTTCTGGTGCCGATGGAATTTTCGATTCGATAAACGGGCGGGCCCACGCTGTGGGGGTCGCCGTCGAGGATGGCTGCATGAACGAGTTCGATGTCTTCTATGTGTTTCGCCATGGGGACCCGGTGCTGATCGTGGTCTTCCTGGTCCTGCTGGTGATGTCGGTGGCGACCTGGGCGATTGCCGCGAGCAAGCTGTTCACGCTGCTCGGTGTGCGCCGCGACAACCGCGCCACGCTGGAGGCCTTCGACGCCAGCCAGACGGCGCCGGCCTTTCACGATGTGATCCGTGACCAGCGCGGTCCGCTGGCGGTGATTGGCCAGGAGGCGTTCGCGGCGTTCGACGACTACCGCGGGGTGCGCGATGGCTCGGACAAGGCCGAACAGCGTCTGGACGACCACGTGGTGCGCCGGATTCGCCAGGCCATGGACCGGCAGCTGCTGCGCATGCAGGCCGGCAACATCGTGTTCGCCTCGGTCGGGGCGCTGGCACCCTTTGTCGGTCTCCTGGGGACCGTCTGGGGGATCCACGGTGCGCTGATCGACATCTCGCAGGAGTCGTCGGTATCCATGGATCTGGTCGCCGGGCCGCTCGGCGAGGCGCTGGTGGCGACGGCCGCCGGTCTGGCCGCGGCCATTCCGGCGGTCGCCTTCTTCAATATCTTCAATCGTTCCCAGCGTCTGCTGCACCAGGACTTCGAGGCCTTCGCGCATGATGTGCATGCCCTGCTGATGCACTCCGATCTGACGCCGGGCAATGCGCGCCAGGCCCGCGACCGCCGTACCGATCCGCATGCGCTGCCGGATGATGGCCTGCATCAGGGGGTATGAGCCATGGCCTTCGGACGCATGGGGGATTCCAACGAGCCGATGTCGGACATGAACGTGATCCCGCTGGTGGACGTGATGCTGGTACTGCTGGTGATTTTCATCATCACCGCGCCGGTGATCACACACTCGGTGGATCTGGACCTGCCTCAGGCCACCAGCGAGCCGGTGGACGAACTGCCCGAAAGCGTCACCCTGGCGCTGGACGGGGGTGGCGATCTCTACTGGAACAACGAGCCGATTGCGCTGGAGCAGCTCCCGGCGCGCCTGCGCGATGTGCTCGAGACACAACCGGACGTCGCGATCTACCTGCGCGCGGACCGCGACACCCGCTACGAGCGGCTGGCCCGGGTGATGGCCGAAGTGCGCCAGTCCGGGGTGGGTCGCATGGCCTTCGTCTCCGAACCGGAGGGGGAACGATGAATTCCGGCTCTTCTGCATCGGTCAAGCCCGCCGCCCGCGAGCAGACGGGCCCGCGCGAGATCGCCAGCGAACAGTTGCTGGGCCCCGCGCGGCAGATCCGCATCTGCCACCGTGGCGAGTGGTACACCTTGCGCCGCACCGCGAACGACAAGCTGATCCTGACCAAGTAGGACCACACGAAACACCCGTCACGGTCCGTGCCGTGGCACCTGCCAGCCAGGGGAGTCCCTCCCTCAGCCAGCCTCCAATCCGTCACCGCTCCGGGGCGTCTCGACGTCCGGGCGGTGTTGATACTGGCTAATCAAGGGAGACCACCATGGCTCGAAACCACCAGCCGGCCCACCGAACCGAACCGCGAGCAACGGGCTCGCCTATCCCCGACGCCTGGAAGCGGCGGGCAATCGTGCTCGCCATCGCCGGGGTCGCGGGTATTCCCGCGCTCCATGCCCAGGAAGCCGACCCGGCGACAGTCCCCGAACCCGAGGCCCGGCTTGCACCGGTCCAGATTCTCGGGGATGTGACCGCGACGCAGCGGCTGCCCGGTTCAGCGGCCGTTGTCGGGCGTGACCAGCTGGAAACCGAAGGGACCACCGATATCCATCAGGCGCTCAAGACGGTGCCCGGTGTCTATGTGCGGGAAGAGGATGGCGCGGGCCTGCGGCCGAATATCGGTATCCGGGCGGCGCCGCCGGGGCGCAGCAGCAAGGTGACGCTGATGGAGGACAACGTGCTGATCGCGCCGGCACCGTACTCCAACCCGGCGGCCTACTATTTCCCGACCACCAAGCGGGTCCACGAGATCGAGGTGCTGAAGGGAGCGCCGTTGCTGCGCCATGGCCCCCAGACGACCGGGGGGGTGATCAACCTGGTGTCCACGCCCATCCCCCGCGAACGCGAAGGGTCCATCGAGGCGGTGGTGAACGATCGCGGCGGCACCGACGTGCATGCCATGTTCGGCGATCGTTCCGGCGACTGGAGCTACATGATCGAGACGGTCCAGCGGGACGGGCCCGGTTTCAAGGACATCGATCGCAGCAACCGGGATACCGGGTACGACATCCAGGACTATGTCGGAAAACTGCGCTGGGAGGGTGAGCGCCAGAGCATCGAGACCAAGATCCAGTATTCGGAGGAGACCTCGAACGAGACCTACCTCGGTCTGACCGACGAGGATTTCGCGCGCGACCCCAACCGGCGATACGGCCTTTCCGAGATCGACCAGATGAATAACGATCACCTCGGGCTGAGCCTGACGCACGACATCGACTGGTCGGATCGCGTACGCATGACCACCACCCTGTACCGCAACGAATTCGCGCGTAACTGGTTCAAGCTGGGCGGCGGCAGTGCGTTTATCGACGACGCCAACCAGGGGGATGCCAGCGCGCAGCGGATCCTCCGGGGCGAAGAGGATGTTGCGGACCTGACGTATCGCAACAACAACCGCGAGTATGTCTCCGAAGGTGTCCAGACCGAGCTGAGCATGGATTTCGGGGACCACTGGCTGCGCGCGGGCGCCCGCTATCATCAGGACGAGATGGATCGGTTCCAGCCGGATGATATCTATGACCAGGTGAACGGCTCGCTGGTCTACCAGAATACGATCCAGCCGACGGGCAGCAACAACCGGTTCGAGGATGCGAAGGCCTGGAGTTTCTGGGTGGCCGACGAGTGGTACGTGAACGATCGGCTGACCGCCAACCTCCTGCTGCGCTACGAGGATGTCGAGACCTCGCGTACTCAATACGGCGACGCGCAGCGCACGGTCGTGGACTCCCGGCGTTCCAATTCGAGCAGCATCTGGTTGCCCGGGGCCTCGCTTACCTATGACGTGACGGATCGCTGGCAGGTCCTCGCCGGCGTACACCGGGGATTTGCCCCCCTGGGCGGCGGTGCGACCGAGGAACAGGATCCGGAAACCAGCACCAACTGGGAACTGGGTGCCCGCTATCAGGGTGACAACGCCTTCGTCGAGGCCATCGGCTTCTACAGCGATTTCTCCGACTTTGTGCAGAACTGCTCGATCGCCACCCCCTGCTCGGACGGATCCACCTCCGGGACGTTCACCACCGGAGAGGCGGTGATTTCCGGTCTGGAACTGCGGACCTCCACAAGCATGGATCTCGGCCGCTTCCGGGCCCCGCTGGAGGCCAGCTATACCTACACCAGCGCCGAGTACAGCGCGGACAACGCGGTTTCCGGGGTGCAGGAGGGAGACCGCCTGCAGGCGATCCCGCGTCACCAGTTCAGTCTGCGCGCGGGGCTCGAGCATGGCAGTGGCTGGAACAATTACGCCATCCTGAAGTACATCGACGAGACCTGCAGTAGTGACGGCTGCAATCGCGCTTCAGGGGGCTTCAATCGCACCGAGTCGCTGACCACGCTGGACCTGGTGAGCCGGTATCCGTTGGGCAAGGACACCGACTTGTTCGTACGCGCCACCAATGTGCTGGACGAGCAGAGCATCATCTCGCGGTATCCGGATGGGGCCCGGCCCAATGAACCGCGCACCTTCTCGGTGGGCCTGAAGCACCGCTTCTGAGGCTCCCAAACGGGGTTGCATCTGCCTCTGATTGGCCGCGGCGGTGTCCGCGGCCTTTTTGTGGACCGGTTCCTCTGGGCATGCATCACAGTTTGCAAGGACCAGGGCGGCCGGAAGCGAACCAACCGCCCCGAGCGAGGCCTTACTGCGAAGTTCCCTGACAGCGGATGTTCCACCCATGCAAGGGGAATGACCCGAAACGGACAACAGCGGAAAAGGAGAACACCATGTGGAAATCACGACTGACGATTCTGATGCTTGCCCTGATGATGGTGCTGGGCAGCGCGACCCTCGCGGGCTGTGACAACCAGGGCCCGGCGGAAGAGGCCGGCGAGAACATCGATGACGCTATGGACGAAGCGGGCGATGCGATGGAGGATGCCGGGGACGAAATGGAGGACACCTTCAGCAACTGATCCCGGCCGACCCGAAACCAAAAGCCCCGGCACGCAGCGCGTGCCGGGGCTTTTTGATTCATCCGGAGTCGACGCCCCGGCAGGGCGTCCGGGGCGTGGTTTCTGTCACGCATCCTCGTGCGGTTTGTCGACGGCCCGCCACGGGGTCGCTAGAGTGAGGCAAAGGCAATTCCGGACGGCAGTGATGGCGCAATCCTCTTCGCAAGAATCTCTCCTGGAGCAGGCTCGTAATGCCTGGGCCCGCGGCGAACACGCCGCCGCGATGACCCTCTGGCGGCAGGGGGCCGAGGCCGGGGACCCGCAGTGCGCCTTCAATCTGGGCGTGCTGCTGGACGAGGGGCAGCACCTGCCGCGGGATCCCCTCGAGGCCGCGCAGTGGTATCAGCGCTCGGCCGAGGCCGGGTACCCGGATGCCGCCTTCAACCTGGCGGTCCTGTTCGAGCAGGGGGACGGCCTGGAGGCGAACCCCAACGAGGCGGCCCGCTGGTTCCACATTGCCGCGGAGCGCGGGAATGCCCAGGCGATGTTCAACCTGGGGCTCAAGTTCGATGAGGGCCGGGGCCTGCCGCAGGATGCGGAACAGGCAGCCCAGTGGTACCTGTTGGCGGCCGAGGCCGGAGAGGGGCGCGGTGCCGCCAATCTCGCGCGGCTGTTCGCGATGGGCGAGGGCGTGGAACGCTCCGACGTGTCGGCGTTCAAGTGGTATGCGATCGCGGCGGAGATGGGGATCGCGAGCGCGGCGCGTTACCGCGAACGCGTGGCGCGCGAGCTGAGCCCCGACGAGCGCCTGCACGCGGGCGAACGCGCCCAGGAGTGGCTGCAGAATCAGGCACAGGCCAAGGCAGCGCCGCGCCTGCAGTAGCCGGCACGGCCGCCTGTCAGGGCAGTGCGGATGGGCGGGGTTGCTCTCGCGTGCCGATCGCCACGGCGCCGCGCGATGACGGGTGATCGGTGCGGCGGGGTGTTCGGGATGATGAAAGCGTGGGATATGGCATATCACGCAGGGATTCAGGTCACTGCGCAGGACCCCAACGCGCCTCTTCCGATCTCCCAGCCTTCCTGTGAAGCGCTGTGGATCTTTTTCGTGCGCTTCGCGGAGGGCTAAATCACCACGTTCAGTTCGCGGCGCGGCTCCTCGGCCGGCCCGGCCAGACTGACCGCGAGTTCCACGCGGCGGCGCAGGGCCTCGACACCACCGCCGCCCAGCACGCCACCGTCCGGCGGCGCGGCCTCGGCGCCATCATTGCCGTTGCGGAAGGCCTCGATCTGGGCGGCGACCCGGGCGCGGGAGGCCATCTCCTGTTCCGAGCGCGGGGGGAAGGCCAGGCCCTGGTCCTGTTCGGCATCGCCGCGGCGGTTCTCGTCCTGTTCCGCGCGATCCTCGATCGGGCGGCGGGCCTCGCCGGCCTCGGGGTCGTTCAGCGGGCGATCGAAATCGGCCGGGGTGGAGAGCTGCCCCAGGCCCAGCCGGTCGCTGCCGGTCGGGCGTGTGCCGACCGGTACCGCAGCAGACGGGTTGGTGACCGGGACTTCCATCGCGTAACTCGGCGAGCCTCCTGGTAAGGCGTGTTCTCAGGCGTTGGCCGGATTCAGGCGCGTACGTCCAGCAACGAGCCGATCATCCGGTCCTCGGCCTGCAGGGTCTTCACCGAGGCCTCGACCTGATTCTGGCTGGCGATCATGCCCACCTGGGCACCCATACTCTCGCGACTGCCCGCGTTCTCGGTGGCCACCGTGTGGGCCTGCTGGCGCATGCTGGTCATGCCCTTCTGGATGCCCGCGAGGGAGTGGCTGGCGTCGATCATATGCGTAAACCTGTCCGGTGGTCCTGTGACTTGTTGACCCGATTATAGATCAATTAGTTGCATTTCACCGCCCGGCGGCTCCGCGCCGGGTCAGGCGGGGGCGAGCAGGGCCTGCAGGCGGGCGTGTACCGCGGCGCGTGCGCCGGACTGGCGGGACTGCCATGCCGTGAGGCGGTCGCGGCGGGCCGCCGGGTCGATCCCTTCCGCGAGGCGCGCGAGCACTTCCTCGGCCACCTGCTCGGGGTCCTCGCCGCGGGCGACGAGGCCGGTGTGTTCGGCGGCGATACGCAGTCGCGTGGCGGCATCCGGGTGGCGTTCATGCTCCGCCGGGCCGCAGATGACCGCGCTGCCACAGGCCAGTGGCAGGCCCAGGTCGGGCGGGGTCTCGCTGGCGGCCAGGGTGCCGCCCGGCAGGGTCACCTGGGCGCAGGTGTAGGCGGCGTGCAGCGTCTCCGGATCCTCGATGTAGTAGACCCGGTTCTTGCGCGGCACGAAGGAGGTCATGAAGCGGTTGTGGCGGATGATCGGCAGCGAGTACTTGATGGCGTCGCGATAGACCGGCTCGTGACGGGCCGGGTCCGCGGGGGCCAGTAGCAGGATGGCCGCGCTCTTGCGCAGAACCGCGAACAGTACGGCAAACGCGAAGGCCTCCTCGCCCGGGCCGGTGTTGGGTGCCAGCAGGATCGGGTGGCCCTTTTCGTGGTATTCGCGAAAGCGTTCGCAGAATGCGCTGGCGTCGGACGGCGGGGCCGGCAGTTCCACTGCCCCGGCGACCGGGTCGCCGATCACTTCGGCGATCGCGGGGGCCGGGGCGTCTTCGCGCGCCGCGAACACGGCATCCCACTCGATGCCCCCGGTGTCCCCCTCGGCATTCACCCAGATGCGCGGTGCATGGAGCGAGGCCAGTGCGGGGCCCAGGTCGTGCTCGCCGGCCCGCAGGGGCCCGATGACCACGACGGCGCGCGGCCGCAGCCGCGCCAGACGCGGGGCCGCCAGGTCCGGGCGCATCGCCAGCGCCGGGGTGGCATCCATCAAGCCCGCCGCCTCGCGGTCATGGCCGCAGTCGGTGACTCCCAGCGTGATCGGTCCGACGGCGTCGGCCAGCTCCGCGAGCCAGTCGGCGGCCGTCTCGAGGGTGGCCCGCGGGGCGAGGATCAGGATGCGCCCGCCGCTGTCGCCGGGGACGGAGCGGGCGGTGATCCAGGCAGACAAACGTGCGAACATGGCGGGCTGGTATCCGGTGGTCGGGCGAGCGCCGCATTATACGAGGCGGCATGCCGCGCCCGCCACGGCCGGGCTTTGTGTCTTCAAGGGGAATTGCGCGATGTACGTACGCTGGATCATCGGGCTGGTGGCGATGGGGGTCATCCTGGCGCTGGCCATGTGGGTCTACTCCAACCCGGGTGGCATGCGCAGTCAGCAGTTCTCCGACCTGCCGTGGCAGATCGAGGTGGGGGATCGTCAGCGCACGCGGGTGCTGGGGATCGTGCTGGGCGAGACCACCATGGCCGACCTGATGGGTCGCCTGCCGGTGCCGGACATCCGTCTGTTCGTGGATGCCAGTGGGGCGCGTTCGGTGGAGGCGTACTACGTGAATGCGCGCATCCCCCCGTTCGAGGCCAACCTGATCCTGCGCCCGGACCTGAGTGAGGCGGCGCTGGACCGGATCGAGGCCGAGACGACATCCGAGCGGCCGATGCCCAGCGGGGCCCGGCGCTACGGCCTGAGCGACGACGCCCTGACCTCGCTGGGTAACGTGCCGATCGTCGAGATGAGCTACATTCCGCGCGCCCACTGGACCGAGGATCTGATCACCCAGCGTTTTGGCGAGCCGCGCGAGCGCCTGCGCATGGACTCCGATCACAGCTACTGGCTCTATCCCGAGGACGGGCTGGCCATCCTGGTCCCGCGCCGCGGGCGGGTGCTGATGCACTACGTGACTCAGGAGCGCTGGGGACAGACCGTGGAACGCCTGCGCGACGAGGGGCGCCGCCGCCTGGGCGAGGACTACGGGGATCATGAGTGAATCGTCCGCGCCGGATGACCGCCCGTTCTGGGAGCGCCCGCTCGAGACCCTGACCCACGAAGAGTGGGAGGCCCTGTGCGATGGTTGCGGGCGCTGCTGCCTGCACAAGCTGGAAGACGAGGACTCGGGCGAGCTGGCCTTTACCTGGCTGGCCTGCGACCTGCTCGACTGCGAGACCGGTTTCTGCTCGGACTACGCCAACCGCCGGGACTTCGTGCCGGACTGTATCCAGCTGACCCGGAAGGACCTGCCCCACTATCACTGGTTGCCGCCCACCTGTGCGTATCGCCTGCGCTTCGAGGGGCACCCGCTGCCCACCTGGCACCCCCTGCTGACGGGGGACCCGGAGAGCGTGAAGCGCGCGCGGGTGTCGGTGGCCGGACGGGTGATCCGCGAATGCGATGCCCCCGATCTCCCCCTGATCGACTACGTCGTCGACTGGCCCGGCGAGGTGCCGGAATCCGCGCGTTTGTGGCGCCCGGTGGTACGACTCCCGCGGGAATCGTGATGTCGCGATAC
>JBJHBC010000053.1:0-12755 GCA_050485285.1 Thioalkalivibrio sp. | reverse complement strand
GGCTGGTCGATGGTGATCCCCTGGATCGGCTTCGAGTTGAACCGCATCATCGAGCAGGCGCAGCCGCGCGGGGGTGCGCGCTACGTGGCGTTCGAGAGTATTCACGACCCCGAAAACCTGCGGGGGCAGCGGCCCCGGCGCCGGGCCAGTTCCGGTGGTCTGCAGTGGCCCTATACCGAGGGCCTGCGCCTGGACGAGGCGATGCACCCGCTGACCATCCTCGCGGTAGGTCTGTACGACGAGGTGCTGCCCAACCAGAACGGGGCGCCGATCCGGCTGGTGGTGCCCTGGAAATACGGTTTCAAGAGCATCAAGTCGATCCAGCATATCCGCTTCGTCGAGGACCAGCCGCCGACCCTGTGGAATCAGGCGCAGCCGGACGAGTACGGCTTTTACAGCAACGTGAACCCGGATGTGGACCATCCGCGCTGGTCGCAGCGCACCGAGCGCCGTATCGGCGAGTTCCGGCGCCGGCGCACGGAGATGTTCAACGGCTACGGCGACGAGGTGGCGTCGCTGTACGAGGGCATGGACCTGCGCGAGCACTTCTGACGGGATGAGGGCATGACCGCTACAACCCGCCGGGCACGGGCCCGCCCGCCCACCGGCGTGTGGTGGGCGGTCCTGCTGGTGGCGTTGCTGCCGGCCATGTGGATCGGCCTGCGCACCCTTGGCTGCTTTGGCGGGCTGGGTGTGAATCCAATCGAGAAGCTGCTGGAGCTATCCGGCACGCACGCGATGATCGCGCTGCTGGTGGCGCTGGCGGTGACCCCGTTGCGGCAGATGACGGGCCTGGCGTGGCTGACCCGGTTGCGGCGGATGCTGGGGCTGGTCGCGTTCGGTTACGTGACCGCGCACGCCCTGATCTGGCTGGGGGTGGATCTGTTCTTCGACTGGGAACTGGTGCTCTACGACCTGACCGAGCGCCCGTTCGTGATGGTCGGCTTCGCCGCCTGGGTGATCCTGCTGGCGCTGGCGGTTACCTCCACCGATGGTGCCCAGCGCTGGCTGAAGAAGAAGTGGGTCTGGCTGCACCGCGGGGTCTATGCAGCCGGCGTGCTGGCCATCCTGCACTTCCTGTGGCTCGCGCGGGCCGACTACGCCGAGGTGGCCCTGTACGCAGCCATCCTCGCCATCCTGCTCGGCTGGCGTGTCGTCTACCGCTGGCAGACCCGCCGCCGCATCCACGCCCACCGCCGCGCCCCCGCCTGAAAGTCCAGGTCAAGGGCGTTTCACAGGAAGATGGGAAGACAGGAAGGTTTTGATTGCGGGGGCCGGGATTTCGCCCCCCGCGCGATGCTAGCCGTCGCGCCGGGGATGCCACCTCGCCAATAACCCTTCCTAACCTCCCATCTTCCTGTTAACGCTTTTCGCCCTTAAGACGGCGGGTGGTTGGTGTTGAGGGTGATGAGGAATTCGAGCAGGGCCTTCTGGGCGTGGAGGCGGTTTTCGGCTTCGTCCCAGACGACGCTTTGCGGGCCTTCCAGGACGTCGGTGGAGACCTCTTCCTCGCGGTGCGCCGGCAAGCAGTGCATGAACAGGGCGTCGTCGTTGGCGAGCTGCATCAGGTCGGCATCCACGAAGAATCCGGAGAAGGCCCGGCGCCGGGCGCTCTTTTCCTGTTCCTGGCCCATGCTGGCCCAGACGTCGGTGACGACCAGATCCGCGCCTTCGGCGGCGGCGCGGGCATCGCGGGTCAGCTCGAAGTGCTCGCGGGTGGTCTCCACCACGCTGGGTTCCGGGTCGTAGCCCTCGGGGCAGGCGGCGACCAGCTGGAAGTCCAGCAGGCGCGCGGCGTACATGTAGCTGTGGCACATGTTGTTGCCGTCGCCGATCCAGGCGACGCGCTTGCCGCGGATGTCGCCGCGATGCTCGAAGTAGGTCTGCAGGTCGGCCAGAAGCTGAGCCGGGTGTTCGAGATCGGTCAGGCCGTTGATCACCGGTACCGTGGCGTGCTTGGCGAACAGCTCGATCTTCTCGTGTTCGTAGGTGCGGATCATCACGCAGTCGACCATGCGCGAGAGCACGCGGGCGGTGTCCTCGATCGGCTCGCCGCGCCCCAGCTGGGTGTCGCGCGGGGACAGGAACAGGGCGTTGCCGCCCAACTGCTGCATGCCCACCTCGAACGACACGCGGGTGCGGGTGGACGACTTCTCGAAGATCATGCCCAGCGTCTTGCCGCGCAGCAGGTCGTCGTGGTGCTCGCCGGCCTTCAGCTGCTGCTTGAGCTCGATGGCGCGCTGCAGCAGGGCCCGGGTTTCGTCGCCGGAGAGATCCAGGAACGAGAGGTAGTGGCGTGGGTTCATGCGGAGACCTCGTTGGCTTGGGGCGACGCCAGGAACGCGTCCACCAGGTCGGCTACGGTTACGGCGATCTGTTCCACCTGGTCGTCGTCGATGATCAGCGGCGGCAACAGGCGAATGACCCGATCCGCGGTCACGTTCAGGATCAGACCCCTCTCCAGCGCCGCCATGACCAGCTCGCCGGCCGGCCGGTCCAGTTCGACCCCGATCATCAGACCGCGGCCACGCACGGCGACAACGCCCGCATGGTCCGCGAGGCGGTCGCGCAGCCGGTTCAGCAGGAGCTCGCCCTGGCGGGCGGCCTGCTCGCACAGGGCCTCGTCCTGCATGACATCGAGTACGGCCAGCGACGCCCGGCACACCAGCGGGTTGCCACCAAACGTGGTGCCGTGCATGCCCGGGCTGAACAGCTCGCGGGCGGCGCCGGCCACCAGGTTGGCGCCGATGGGGATGCCGTTGCCGAGGCCCTTGGCCAGGCTGACCACATCCGGGGTGATGCCCTCGTGCTGGAAGGCAAACCAGTGCCCGGTGCGGCCAATGCCGGCCTGGATCTCGTCCAGCATCAGCAGCCAGCCGTGCTGGTCGGCCAGCTCGCGCAGGCGCCGCAGGTAGCCGGGCGGGGGGACATGGATGCCGCCTTCGCCGGTGACCGGTTCCACCAGGATCGCGACCACGTCGGGATCCTGGGCGAGGGCCTCGACCGCCTCCGCATCGCCGTGAGGGACATGCACGAAGCCGGACACCAGCGGTTCGAAGCCGGCACGAACCTTCGCGTTGCCGGTGGCGGACAGGGTGGCCATGGTGCGGCCGTGGAAGCTGCCTTCCATCACCACGATCTTCGGCTCGGCGATCCCGCGGGCACGGCCATGCAGGCGGGCCAGCTTGATCGCGGCCTCGTTGGCCTCGGCCCCCGAGTTGCAGAAGAACGCGCGCTCCATGCCGGCCAGCTTGCACAGGCGCCGCGCGAGCTGTTCCTGCAGCGGGATGCGGTAGAGATTGGAGGTGTGCACCAGGGTGCTGGCCTGGTCACAGACGGCCTGGGCAACTTTGGGATGGGCGTGGCCAAGGCCACACACCGCGATCCCCGACAGGGCGTCCAGATAGCGCTTGCCGTCGGTATCCCACAGCCAGGCGCCTTCGCCGCGCTCGAAGGCCACGGGCAGGCGCTTGTAGGTGTTCTGCAGGGCATCGTTCATGGGGTTCTCCGAAACCAAAGAGCCGGCGGAGGACCGCCGGCTCGATGAAAGGCGCGGCCGCGTCATGCGGCCAAAGGCGCCTAGTCTAGTCCGCCTGGGACTTTACTTCATCTGCTGGGCCACAAAGTCCCAGTTCACCACGGCCCAGAAGTTCTCGAGGTACTTCGGGCGGGCGTTGCGGTAGTCGATGTAGTAGGCGTGTTCCCAGACGTCGCAGGTCAGCAGCGGGGTCTTGCCGTCGCGCAGCGGGTTGGCCGCGTTGGAGGTGTTGACGATCTCCACCGAGCCATCACTGTTCTGCACCAGCCAGGTCCAGCCGGAGCCGAAGTTGCCAACGGCGGACTCGTTGAACTTCTCCTTGAAGGCGTCGAACGAGCCGAAGGCGCTGTTGATGGCATCGGCCAGCTTGCCGGAGGGCTCGCCGCCGGCGTTCGGGGCCATGCAGTTGAAGTAGAAGGTGTGGTTCCAGACCTGGGCGCCGTTGTTGAAGATGCCGCCGGCCGGGGCCTTCTTGATGATGTCTTCCAGCGTGGCGTTTTCGAACTCGGAGCCCGGCAGCAGGCCGTTCAGCTTGGTCACGTAGGTCGCGTGGTGCTTGTCGTGATGGTATTCCAGCGTCTCGGCCGAGATGTGCGGCTCCAGCGCGTTCTTGGCGTAGGGCAGATCGGGCAGTTCGTAGGCCATGAAAGACTCCTTGGACAGTGTCGTGAGAAACTGCTGTGGCAGCGTCCCGAAACGGGCACGCCGCATAACGGGACAACGATAGTCACGTTGCCCGGACGATGCAATTTCCGATGGTGCGGGTTGGTTTTGGCCTGGCCCGTAGACCCTGATGCTTGACCGACGAAAGAGGCCCATGGCAGCGACCGAAGACACGGCAGGGCGACGAGCCCCCCAACCGGAAAAGCCCCCTTCGGTGAACTGGCGCGGGCGGATCGGTCTGTTGCTGGGGCCGGCGATCTTCGCCGTCTTCCTGCTGGTGCCGGCCCCGGCGGGGTTCGATCCGGCGGCCTGGCGGGTGCTGGGCCTGACGCTGTTCATGGCGACCTGGTGGATCAGCGAGGCGCTGCCGCTGCCGGTGACGGCGCTCCTGCCGATCGCGGTCCTGCCGGTGCTCGACATCGTGCCCATGGACGCGGCCACCGCGCCGTACGCGAATCCGATCATTTTCCTGTTCATGGGCGGCTTCGCCATTGCCCTGGCCGTACAGCGCTGGGATCTCCACCGGCGCATGGCGCTGGCGATCGTGGCGCGCGCCGGCAATCGCCTGCATGTGCTGGTGGGGGCCTTCATGCTGGCCACGGCGGGGTTGTCCATGTGGGTCAGCAATACCGCGACGGCGGCTCTGATGCTGCCGATCGCGCTCTCGGTACTGGGGCTGATCGAGCGCGGCGCGCCGCCGCAGGGGCCGGACAGGGAGTCGCGACGCCCGGCCCTGGCACTCCTGCTGGGCATCGCCTTCGCCGCGAACATCGGGGGCATGGCGACCATCATCGGGTCGCCGCCGAATGCCCTGACGGCCGCGTACCTCGGGGATCGCCACGGGATGGAGATCGGGTTTCTGGAATGGATGACCCTGGGGCTGCCGCTGGCGGCGGTGCTGCTGGCCCTTGCGTGGTGGTCGCTGACTCGCTGGGTGTTTCCGGTGCATCGGGTGGAGCTGAACGGTCTGCGCGCGTTGCTGGACGAACAACGTGCGACCGTGGGCCCCTGGTCCGTCGCGGAAAAGCGAGTGGCCGGGGTATTCGTGCTGGTCGCGCTGGCCTGGTTGACCCGGCCGCTGATCGAGGGCTGGCTGCCGATCTCGCTGAGTGATGCCGGCATCGCGATCCTGGGGGCCGGGTTGCTGTTTCTGGTCCCGTCGGGGTCGCGCGAACAGCGCCGGCTGCTGAGCTGGGACAACACGCGCGAGCTCCCCTGGGGCGTGCTGTTGCTGGTAGGCGGGGGGTTGAGCCTGGGCGCGGCGATCGAGTCCAGCGGGCTGGCGGGGCTGGCGGCAGATGCCCTGGTGATCGCCCAGGCCTGGCCGCTGATCCTGGTCATGGCCGGGGTGGCGCTCCTGACCATGACCCTGAGCCATGTGACGAGCAATACCGCGACAGCGGCCACGCTGTTGCCGCTGGTGACCGCGTTCGCGCTGAGCATGGAGGTGCCCGTACTGCTGCTGGCCCTGCCGGTGGCGTTTGCCGCATCGGTGGCCTTCATGCTGCCGGTGGCGACGCCACCCAACGCCATCGTGTTCGCCAGCAACCGGCTGCGGGTGCTGGACATGGTGCGTGGCGGGGCATTGCTTTCGGTGCTGGCGCTGGTGCTGATCAGTCTGGTGGTCTATGCGTTTGCCGAGGCGCTGCTGCTGTAGGGGCGAGATTCCGGGGTTCGGGTAGCGGAATCCCCGGGGTTCTTGTGGGGACGAACGCGCGATCCAGTTCAAGTTTTAGGATTCGCCGCCGCTAGCGAGGGCGAACAGCCCGCTTTTTGATTGCGATGCCGGCGCCGACCGGCTGGAGAAGGACGCGCAGACATGTTTGACAATATCCGGATTGGTGTACGGCTCATGGTGGGCATCATCGGCGTGGTGGTGCTCGCCGTGGTGCTGACCCTGGTCGTGGTGATGAACGCCCTGGGCACGATGGCGGATCGCGCGGAGCAGCGCGAGCTGAACGACCTGGCGGGGCAGCTGCTGGACCGGCTGGACCAGGAAGCGGCGCGGGCCACGGCGATGGCCGAGACCGTGGCGCGGATCCCCGACGTGCAGGAGGCCCTGGCCAATGGTGATCGCGATCGGCTGGCCGCGATGACCGTGCCCAGCTTCGAGTCCCTGAGCACGGACTACGGGGTTCGCCAGTACCAGTTCCATACGCCGCCGGCGACCTCCTTCCTGCGCGTACACCGACCGGAACGCTTCGATGATGACCTGTCCGGCTTCCGCCAGACCGTGGTCGATACCAACAATAACCGGGCGCCGATCTCCGGTCTGGAAGAGGGCGTGGCGGGCCTCGGGATTCGAGGTGTCGTGCCGATCGCCCATGATGGCGAACACGTGGGCTCGGTGGAGTTCGGTCTTTCGTTTGGCGACCCCTTCTTCGAACAGTTCACGGAGGAACTGGGTGCGCCGGTTGCGCTGTACCTGCGGGACGGTGGTCGATTCAGCCGCTTTGGCGGGACCATCGAGGCCGATGCAACCTTCAGCGCCGCCGAGATGCGTCGGGTCCTTGATGGCGAGCACCTGGTTCGCAATGTGACCTACCAGGGCACGCCGATGGCGGCGATCGCCCGGCCAGTCCGGGACTTTTCCGGCGACGCGGTGGGCGTGCTGGAATTGAAAGTGGATCGCAGCACCTACGTGGCCATGACCCGCAACGCGACCGGTACGGTCGTGATGGTAGGTGTGATCGCCGTAGTCCTCGGTGCGCTGCTGGCCTGGTTCCTGACCCGCAGCATCGTGCGCCCGCTGCGCCAGACTGTGGCGCGGCTGAATGACATCGCGAGTGGCGAAGGGGACCTGACCCGCCAGCTCGAGGTGTCCGGCAAGAACGAACTGGGGGATCTGTCCCTGGCCTTCAACCGCTTCGTCGAGAAGATCCGCGTGTTGATCCAGCAGGTGGCAGCAGGTTCCGACCAGGTGGCGGCCGCGGCCAATGAGCTGTCCGCGACCAGCGAGGAGACCAACGAGCAGGTGCGTCGCCAGAAGGCCGAGACCGATCAGGTCGCGACCGCGATGAACGAGATGACCGCCACCGTGCAGGAAGTCGCGCGCAACGCCGCGGACGCGGCAGCCGCGGCCCAGACCACGGACCAGGATGCGAACGCCGGCCAGCAGGTGGTGCAGAAGACGGTCACCACCATCAACGGTCTGTCCACCCAGGTGGACAATGCTGCCGAGGTCGTCAGCCGCCTGTCGCAGGATGCCGAGGAGATCAACAAGGTCCTCGAGGTGATCGGCGACATTGCCGATCAGACCAACCTGCTGGCGCTGAACGCGGCGATCGAGGCCGCCCGCGCCGGCGAGCAGGGCCGCGGCTTCGCGGTGGTCGCGGACGAGGTGCGCACGCTGGCCAGCCGCACTCAGGACTCGACCCACGAGATCCAGCAGATGATCGAGCGGGTCCAGACCGGTACGCGCGAGGCGGTGCAGGCGATGGAAGACGGTCGTGCCAAGGCCCACGAGAGCGTGGAGCAGGTGAACCTGGCCGGCGAGTCGCTGGTGGCGATCACGCAATCCGTCACCCGCATCAGTGATATGAACACGCAGATCGCCAGCGCCGCCGAGGAGCAGTCGACGGTGGCCGAGGAGATCAACCGCAACGTGGCCAACATCACCGAGGTGCTGGATCAGACCGCGTCGGGTTCGGAGCAGATCCGCAACGCGTCCGAGGAGTTGTCCAAGCTGGCCTCCGAGCAGCAGCAGCGCGTGGGTCAGTTCAAGGTCTGATCACGATCAGATGCCCGGAGCCGAGCCCGCCAACCCCTCGGGGTGGCGGGCTTTTGCATGCGTGTGTGGTTGAAAGGCTTGATCCACCTCGAAGTGCACGAAGGCACGAAGAAGGGCTGGATCCAGGGCGAAAACCGATCTACAGGAAGAGGGGAAGATCGGAAGGGGCGTTATGTGGCTCTGCTGGCAGAATCTGCCGGGGAGGGTTGGTGTGAAGGCCATTGCCCGAGCGGACGCGGGCGGGGGCTTCGCGGGCAAGCCCGCTCCTACAGAGGGCCTTGCCGGGCCATGGTTACGACCGGATCCCGGGCGGTTCTGGCCGATCCATCCTTCCAGCCTTCCGACCTTCCTGTGAACCGCCTTTGACCTGGGCTTTCTTCGTGCCTTCGTGCGCTTCGTGGTGAACCAAGGCCCTTACTGGGCGGGAAAGAGCCGTTCGCCGTTTTCCCATGCGATCGCGCGGGCGACGTCCTCGGGGAGTTGTTCCAGCCAGGCGCGGGTCTCGTCCTTCAGGCGCGTGTACTGTTCCCAGCGGGTGCGCGTGAAGGTGTCCACGCCGATCATGAAGCGGTCGGGGTGGGCCAGGAACAGCTCGAACCAGGCGTCGTCGATCTGGCCGCCGGGATTGATGCGCGGATTGCGCATGGAGACATCCATGTTCATGTGCGGGTGGCGTTCGAGGTAGTCCTGCACCAGCGGCGGGTAGGCGTAGCTGCCGGCATGAGCCCAGAGGATGCGGACCTCGGGATGGGTGGCGTAGGCGTGGTCGATTACGGCGGGGTCGCCGTGGATCATGATGGTGAGGTCGCGTGCCACGGCCAGATCCAGGAGCTGCTCGAAACCGGGGGCGAAGCGGTCATCCGCGAGGATATGGAACTCGCCCAGGCCCCGCCATTTCACGTCGGACTCATCGAGCATGCGGGCGACGCGCACGCCGAGATCCTCGACGCGCATCCAGTCCATCTTCTTGCCCAGTCGCTGCGAAACCTCCAGGAACGGGACGATGCGAGTGTCCGAGCCTGCGCGGAGCCGGCGGATCAGATCGTCTCCGGGGCTCATGACGATGGCGCTGCGGACGTCGTTGGCGGCCAGGGTGCGCGCGACATCGCTGATACCGAAGTGCGCGGCCTCGGCCGGGCGGTAGTGCAGGTGGGCGTCAAAGATCGGCGGCGCGGCGCTGGCCGCCGCGAAGGGCAGGGCCAGCACCAGTGCAAGCAGGGAACGACGGAAGCAGGGGTTCATGAGGGGCCCTCCGGAGGCCGGTCCGAGATCAGGACCGCGGCGTGCTGTCGGTGGCGGGTGTCGCTTCGGCCTGTTGCGGATCGAACCGGTCGCGCAGGTAACGGATGATCGCGTCGGATTCGTACAGCCAGCGCACCGAGTGGTCGTCTTCCTCGATGCGCAGGCAGGGTACCTGAAGGCGCCCGCCCTCGTTCTGCAGCTCCTCGCGCCAGGGCCCGGCGGCCTGGGCGTTGCGCAGTTCGATGTCCAGCGAAAGCCGCTGCATCGCGCGCCGGGCCTTGATGCAGAACGGGCAGGCGGGGAAGTGATAGAGGGCCAGGTGGCGGGTCTGTTCGTCGATCCGGGCCTGTTCGGCCGGGTCGCGCTCGATGCCGCGCGGGCGCGAGACGCGTTCCCCGATCAACATGAACGGGGTCAGGATCAGGCGCACGCCGCGGAAGAAGGTTCGGATCAGGAATCGCATGCGGAAAGCATGCCACAGGAGCCCGACGACGTTACAGCATCCAGATAACCCGCAGCGTTAGTCATGCTGATGCAAGGGCGGTTTAAGGAAACACGGATCAATGCACACGCTCGCGCTCGAGTCGCTTTTGCGTGCGAACAAGGCGCGGTGACGGCCGTGCAGTCATTCTGCACAAGGGGGCCGCAACGCCGTGCGCACGCCAAAGCGGCCGAGCCCCTGCTTTCAATGGCTTGTGGGGTTGGCACCCCAGGTTCCCCGATCCTGCGTTGCGCCACTTGCGGGTAGAACCACTACCCGCTGCGCACCGCGCCTTGTCTCGGAAAACCTGGGGTGCCAACGCGAGCGTGTGCATTGATCCGTGTTTCCTTAAGGGCGGAGAATCGATTTACAGGAAGAGGGGAAGATTGGAAGAGATCTTGGTCGGGTAGTGGACCGGGCAGGAGCGGGCGGGGAGGGTTGCTTTGAAGGCCGGTGGTTGAGAGAGCGCGGGCGGGGGCTTCGCGGGCAAGCCCGCTCCCACAGGGGGGTTGGGCGGCTCACGGCGTCGGTCGGGCCCCGGGCGGTTTTAGCCGATCCATCCTTCGCATCTTCCAGCCTTCCTGTGAACCGCCCTTGATTTGGCCCTTCGTGGTGCGCCTCATGGTGAACAAGGTCTTGCAAGCGGCAGGTCAGGGGGTTTCGAAGTCGAACTGCCACGGGTCCTGTTCGGGGGCGTCGAGCAGGGAGGGGCGCAGGCGGATGATCTCGAAGCCGAGTGCGCGGTAGTCGTCGAGGCGATCCGGGGCCAGGTCGGCGACCTCCACGAAGTCGGCGAAGGCGTCGGCCTCGATGCCGCGCCAGTCCGCGAAGGTGCCGCAGACGGCGACGTTCACGCCTTCGTCGCGCACCAGTGCCTCGACCTCGGCATGCAGGCCGGGGTGCTGGCCGGCCTCGCCGCGGGTGAGGGTGAACTGTTCCGCGCCGTGGGCGACGATGGCCACCGGGAAATCCGGGTCGTCTTCGCGCAGCCGAGCGATGTTCGCGCGGATCTCGGGAAGCAGCGCGGCGAGTGCCGCGCGGTCATTCTCGATGATCTCGAAGACCACGCCGGCGGGGCGTTCGTCGCGCTCCAGCAGCTCGAGCACGGCGGCCGACGGTTCTCCCTCAGGCCCCTCTTCGGGTGTGCCGAGCGGGTTCGCGGCCAGCGCCGGCATCGCGCTCAGGATGCACAGACACAGGGCGACGAGAACCCCGGAGCGGGACGCAAACGGCTTGGGGAGGCGGCGGGTACCCATGCCCCCATTGAAGCGGGCACGGGCCCGGGACGCAAACGACCGTATCGCGGCGGCGACGAGCCCTGACTCAGTGGCGGTCGCCGGTGGCCTCTTCGGCCATCTGGTCGTAGCTGGTGTGGCGCACGTCCTTGCCCTTGACGAAGTAGACGACGTATTCGCAGATGTTGCGCGCGCGGTCGCCGATGCGTTCCAGCGAACGGGTGGCCCAGATGATGTCCATCAGGCGCGGGACCGAGTCCGGCGAGGCGGTCATCTGCTTCATCAGCTTCTGGGTGATGGTCTCGTACAGGCTGTCGATCTGGATGTCCTGCTGCGCCACGCGCACGGCCTGGTCCACATCCATGCGGGCGAAGGCGTCGAGCGCGCCGCGGGTCATCTCGCGGGCGTGTTCGCCCATGCTGGCGATGTCCGCCATCGGGGCACTGTTGCGGTCGTCGTCCAGCAGGTGCAGGCCCATGCGGCCGACGCGCTCGGCCTCGTCGCCCATGCGCTCGAGGTCGGTGATGGTCTTGATGACGGCGATCACCAGGCGAAGGTCGGAGGCCGTGGGCTGGCGCCGCGCGAGGATGTGGGTGCATTCCTCGTCGATCTCGACCTCCTTGGCGTTGATCTGGTAGTCCGAGGTCATCACCTTCTCGGCGAGTTCGACATCGCCCTCGACCATGGCGTGGATGCCATCGGCGAGCTGCTGCTCGACTAGGCCGCC
The DNA here is from genome assembly GCA_050485285.1 of Thioalkalivibrio sp. Lineage (GTDB taxonomy): Bacteria > Pseudomonadota > Gammaproteobacteria > Ectothiorhodospirales > Ectothiorhodospiraceae > Thioalkalivibrio. Next base: position 1,139 of record JBJHBC010000053.1, on the reverse strand, counting down.
CATGGCCATCACCTGCTTGATGATGTCTTCCAGCTCGGCGTTGAACTGCTGCGAGATGTGCTGCTTGAAGAAGCTCTTGTCCATTGCGGGATCCCCTTGCGGTCGCGACGTCAGCCGAAGCGGCCGGTAATGTAGTCCTCGGTCTGCTTTTTCGCGGGCGAGGTGAACAGGGTGTCGGTGTCGGCGTATTCGATCAGCTCGCCCATGTACATGAAGGCGGTGTAGTCGGATACGCGCGCGGCCTGCTGCATGTTGTGGGTGACGATGACCAGCGTGTAGTCCTTCTTCAGCTCGATCATCAGTTCCTCGATCTTCAGCGTCGCGAGCGGGTCCAGCGCCGAGCAGGGCTCGTCCAGCAGCAGGACCTCGGGGTCGATCGCAATCGCCCGGGCGATCACCAGGCGCTGCTGCTGGCCGCCGGACAGGCCGAAGGCGTTTTCGTGCAGGCGGTCCTTGACCTCGTCCCACAGTGCCGCGCGTTTGAGCGACTTTTCCACCACCTCGTCCAGCTTGCGGCGGTTCTTTACGCCCTGCAGGCGCAGCCCGTAGGCCACGTTCTCGTAGATCGACTTGGGGAACGGGTTCGGCTTCTGGAACACCATACCGACGCGCCGGCGCAGCTCGGGGATATCCACGGACTTGTCGTAGATATCGGTGCCGTCGAGCCGGATGGTGCCCTCGATGCGGGCGGCATCGATCAGGTCGTTCATGCGGTTGAAGCAGCGCAGGAACGTGGACTTGCCGCAGCCGGACGGTCCGATGAACGCGGTGATGCGGTTCTTCGGGATGCGGATGTCGATCCCCTTGAGTGCCTGGTCCTCGCCGTAATAGAGCTTGAGGTCCTCCGCGGTGAGGCAGATGTCCTCGCGGTCGAGGTTCAGGCCGCGCGGGGCCTGCTGGTTCTGGGCCACGTTGACGGCGTGGGTCGGGGTGTCACTCATTTCGGGTACTCCATGGGGAACAGGGTTCGACACATCGGCGGACGCCGCGGGCGACTGGAGCGAACGTCGAGGTTTCGCCGCGAGGCCGCCGCGACCCCTGCGGGGCCTCGCCATGACGGTGGCTGAGAGAGACGTTGTGCATGGCGCGCCTCAGTCGCTGTCGGCGCGGTACTTTTCGCGCAGGTGGTTGCGGATGGA
>JBJHBC010000052.1:0-12953 GCA_050485285.1 Thioalkalivibrio sp. | reverse complement strand
ACCATGGGGACCAGCACCGATGCCGCCCCCAGGATCAGCAGGCGCCGCCCGGACAGTTCGGCGGGCGAGGTGTGGGTTTGCGGTTCCACCCTCGCGGATGGGTGCCATGCGGCCGCCGCGATCAGCGAATAGGCCACGAGCCAGAGGGCATCGGTCAGCCCGCCCGCGTGGTACCAGCCCGCGGAGTTGCCGTGGGCATACAGCAGGTCGGCGGCCAGATAGGCGAGCATCCCCAGCAGCAGGAAGCTGTGGGCGGTGATGCCCGTACGCTGCAGGAACACCAGGCGCAGCACCAGCACCAGCAGGACGAGATCGGCAACGGGGTAGCCCGCAGAGACCAGCAGTTGCAGCCAGCCGAGTCCGGGGGCGTAGGTGTAGGGGGCGATCAGCAGGGCCCAGCCGAGGACTGCGGCCGAGATGCCCACGATCAGTGCATCCACGAAGGCGCCATCGTCCCGCGCGGCCTGGGCCCCCAGCCGCCACAACGCCACCGCGAACAGCGGGTACACGGTGAGGTAGAAGATATCCGCGGCCGAAGGGAAGGGCTCCAGGCCCTGCAGGTCCAGCCAGTACCAGATGCCGTGTCCCGTGGCGGCCAGTGCCAGCGCGGCGGCGATCAGGGCCCAGGACGAGGCGGCGAACGGGCGTTGTGGGCGCAGGGTGGCGAGGGCGACCGCTACCGCGGCACCGGCCGTCGTGATGACGTAGAGGGCACTGGCCAGCGGGCCATGGGGCAGGACGACATAGGCCATGGCCAGCACCAGGCCGATGCCCAGCAGTACGCCCCAGCCCTCCGGACGCGGCCGCCGCGCGGTGCGGCGGGCGTCCCTGCTTGCGGCATTCGGGCTGCCACGCTGGATGTCGGCCGATTCCCCCATCGGCCGTATGGTGACAGACCGATGCGGGATTGTCCTGTCTCCGCGGCGGCGCCCCCTCGCAGGGAGCCTTTAAAGGCCGATCAGTTCGGCGTGCACACCGGAGGCGGTGACCGTGTCCAGAAGCTTGCGGCTGTTGATGCGTTGCGGATCGTACTCCACCACCATCAGGTGCGGGCGTTCATCGTGGCTGGACGCGGCCATTACGCCCGGGAGTTCGCGCAGGGCATCTTGGATGCGTTCGCGGGCCGCGTGGTCGGTGTCCTCGTCGATGTGGATGGTGACATCCGCCATATGGGTGCTCATCAGGGGCTCCTTCGGCCGCTATTGGGCCGTGTGCCTTCACCCTGACTATAGACGCTGCAGGAGGTGGCTCAAGCGCCACGCCTGGCTGCCGCCGTTGCGGACGGCTATGGTGAAGGGATGGATACGCACAGGAGAATCACCATGCGAGCGATCTGGCTGGGGCTGGCCCTTGCCGCGGCGGGCAGCAGTGCCGCGCAGGCCGATGTGCTGACGGGCGACACGCTGGTGGAGGCGGCGAACGCCGAGATCACCAATATCGACAAGGAAGGGCTGCAGGCGCTGATCGCCAGCGAGCCGGATCATGTGGTGATCGACGTGCGCACGCGTACCGAGATCGAGCACACCGGCGGGCAGATCCGCTCCAGCGAGACGCTGAATATCCCGCGCGGCTGGATCGAGTTCGAGGTGCCCGGCGAGATCCCGGACAAGGACACGCCGATCGTCGTCTACTGCGGCCAGAACCTGCGCAGCGTGGCCGCCGCGCAGACCCTGCAGCAGATGGGCTATACCAACGTGCAGAACTACCCCGGGGGCTTCTTCGAATGGAAGGACGCGGGCCTGCCCCTCTATGTGCTGGACAAGGCGCGCGACTCGTTCCTCTACGACCGCCCGCAGGAGGTCACCGAAGGCGTGTGGTCCGCGATTGGCGCCACCCAGCCCTCCACCTACGAGAACTCCGGCCACAACAACAACCTGTCGTTCATCATCACCGATGACGGCGTGGTGGTGATGAATGCGGGCGACAACTACCTGCTGGCCAAGTCGCTGCACCAGGAGATCAAGGCAATCACCGACCAGCCGGTGAAATACGTGGTGCTCGAGAATGCCCAGGGTCACGCGATGCTGGGCATGACCTACTGGCAGGAACAGGGCGCCACGGTGATCGCGCACAAGGACGCCTGGCGCGAGATCGAGGCCAATGGCCAGGCCAGTCTGCAGGGGGCCGCCACCCGCACCCGCGACAAGGCGTTCATGACCGAGCTGGGTACGCCGGACGTCACCTTCGCCACGCGCCTGGACCTGGAGATGGGCGGCGAGACCATCCAGATCCTCTATCTCGGTCCGGGGCATGCCCCGGGCGATATCGCCATCTGGGCGCCCGAGCGCAAGGCCCTGATCACCGGGGACCTGGCCTTCCATCAGCGCATGCTGCCGATCTTCGAATACACCGACACCGCCGGCTGGATCGAGACCTGGCACGAACTGGAGGCCCTGGAGGCGGAGTACATCATCCCCGGCCACGGCGAGCCGGTGAACGACTTCGACGTGCTGCGCCGCTACACCCACGACTACCTTGTCTACCTGCGCGAGGAGGTCCAGCGCATCCTCGACGAGGGCGGCACGTTGAACGATGCCTACAACATCGACCAGACCGCCTACCGCCACCTGGACACCTACGGCGAATTGCACCGCCAGAACGCCGGCCGCGTCTTCCGCGCCATGGAGTTCGAGGCCTTCTGAATCCCAATGCCGAGCGTCCGGGTCCCGCGCCTGTGGGAGGTCAGCCCCTGCCGACAGGGCGCTGGCAAGGCCTCAATCGCCGAGAGGGCTCGGCTCCTACGGGTCTGGAGCCAGCGTTTGTAGGAGGCCAGCCCCCTGGCCGATGCGGCGCATGCAAGACCGCAATCGGCCGGAAGCCCGGGCTCTTGTAAGGGCGAGGGTGTACGTGGATCAGCATTTCCCCTGGGAAGTACACCGCGGGAAGTACACCGCGTACGTGAAGGTCGGATGTGCGGAGAATGGGTTCTGGCGAGAAGCCAGTGCCGGGTCGCGTATGGCATTTCCCATATATTCACGCTAAATTAGAACGAACGTTCGGTTCGGTTTTGGGCGATGACAGAAAACCCTGGGCAATCCGTGCGCGGCGCCGCGCTGCGCAAGCTGGTGCTGGATACCGCGCTCGAGCGGTTCAGTCGTGATGGCTATTTCAATACCTCCATCCATGACATCCGGCGTCAGGCCGGCGTCTCCATCGGCTCGATCTATCACCACTTCGGCAACAAGGAGGCGCTGGCCAAGGCGCTGTACGACGAACTGCTGCAACGCATGGATGCCGGTCTCGCCGAGGTGATGGAGCGCGAGAGCGATGGTCGCGCGCGCTGCGACGGGATCATCGCGTTCATGTTCCGGGCCGCCACGGACGCCCCGCAGACGATGCGTTTCGTGCTCGAGGCGCGGCACCGCGAGTTCCTGCCGGACGAGCCGCCAGTGTGTTCGTCGCAGCCGTTCCAGCGCATGCGCGAGTGCATCGAGCAGGGCATTCAGGCCGGTGAGGTGCGGCCGATGGAGATTCCGGTGGCGGCCACAGCCGCGTTCGGGGGTGCCATCCGCCTGCTGCATCTGCACCTCGACGGGGTCCTCGAAAGGCCCCTGGCGCACTACCTGGCCGAGACCCAGGAGGCCGCCTGGCGCGCCATCGCGACGTCTTCGGCCGGATGCCCGTAACCCGTTTTGCTACCGATGGAGAGTCCCCAATGAAGATCGTTGCATCCCTGTTCCTCATGCTGGCCCTGTCCCTGACCACCCTGAGTGTTCAGGCCAACGCCCCCACCGATGCCCGTGCCCTGGAGGGCGTCGAGCAGGGCCGGGTGGTGTTCGACCTGAATAACACCGATCCGGAGATGCTGGCGCTGTACCTGATGGTGATCCGCGAGACGCACGAAGACCTGACCGATCAGGGCGTGGACCCGGACATGATCCTTGCCTTTCGCGGGCGGGCCGTGACCATGGTCAGCGAAGACCGCGAGCGCTTCGAACTGACCGAGTTCGACGACCTGGACACGATCGAGGACCACATCGCCGCCCTGCGGGAGAAGGGCGTGCGTATGGAATCCTGTTCCGTTGCCACGCGCCTGTTCGGCGTCGACCACGGTGATCTGCTGCCCGGCATTGAACCGGTGCGCAACACCTTCGTCTCCCTGACCGGCTATCAGGCCCAGGGCTACGCGGTCATCCCGATCTACTGAGTCCGAGCGCTTCAGACACCGAGTCCGGGGCACGACACCCGGACCTACACCACCAAAGGAGAAGAACCACCATGCGAAAGCAACTGCTGATCCTGTTACTGGCCCTGCTGCCGTTCGGCCTGGCGTCCACCGCTACCGCCGAGGACCTGGATAACCGCGAGGCCACCCAGGGCATCGAGACGATGCGCGCGGTCTACGACATGCGCAAGTCCGATCCGAACGTGATGCTGGCCTACCTGCGCGGCATCGCCACCAACCACGAGAACCTGATCAAGGAGGGCGTGGAGCCCGATCTGCGCATGGTCTTCATTGCCGAGGCGGTCAAGTTCATCAACACCGACCCCGAGCCCGAGGTCACGATCGATCATGCCGACACCCTGGAGGAGATCGCGAAGGCGGTGGACCGCCTGGACGAGCTGGGCGTGAAGATGGAGGTCTGCGCGGCCGCGACGCGGGCCTATGGTGTGGACAATGACACCATCCTGGATCCGATCCAGCCGGTGCGCAGTGGCTTCATCGCGGTCATGGGTTACCAGAACCAGGGGTACGCGCTGGTGCCGGTTTACTGATCCCGTAACCCCCTCGCACGGGGCCTGCCGGGCCGTCGCGGGAAGCGGCGGCCCTTTTTTGGGGCCGGCTGACGGGCGCCCCGCTCAGCCGCGCGCCAATCGCCGGTTGAGCGCATAGACCGACAGCGGCGCGAACACCCCGGCAATGCCCAGGGCCCAGGCCAGCGACCACAGGGCCGGCTGCAGGGCCGTCCCGTCGGCGTTCATCAGGGCGCGGGCGGCCTCCGCCAGCAGCGAGACGGGGTTGGCCTGCACAAAGCCCTGCAGCCAGGTCGGCATCGTGTCCACGGGCACGAAGGCGGAGCTGACGAAGGTGACCGGGAACAGCGCGGTAAAGCCAAACAGCTGCACATGCTCCGGGTCGCGCGCGATCACGCCCACCAGCACCATCACCCAGGAAAAGGCCACCGCGAACGTCAGCACCAGCGCGACCATCGCCAGCAGGTGCGCCCACGAGGTCTCCAGGCGAAAGCCCAGCAGGAACCCGACGACCAGCAACAAGGCGATACACAGCAGTTGCTTGACCACGTCCGCCAGGATGCGGCCGGCCAGTGGCGCCCAGCGCGGGATGGGCAGGGCACGAAAGCGATCGAACACACCGCGGGTCAGGTCCGTATTCAGGCCGTGGCCGACGTACACGGTAACGAACAGCATGTTCATCACGATCACGCCGGGCAGCACGAACGCCAGGTAGTTCTCGGGCGAACCGGCAATGGCACCGCCGAACACGAACAGGAACAGCACCAGGAACAGGATGGGCTGTATCGAGTAGTCGCCCAGTTCCCAGGGGTTGCGGCGTACCTGCACCAGGCTGCGCCAGGCCAGCGCCAGGGTCTGGTCAATGGCGTTCATGCCGCGTCCTCCCCGGCGCCCGGTTCCGCGTGGCCGGCGCCACTGCGCCCGGTCAGGGACAGGAACACATCATCCAGGCTGGCGCCGCGCAGCCCCAGATCGACCACCTCGATCCCGGCGTCGTCCAGGCGCCGCAGCACGGCGGGAAGCAGCCCGGCATCCTGCACCGGCGCGCTGATCTGCGCCCCCTCGACCTGGGCCGGGCGTCCCGCGAGCTCGGTGACGATCCCGGCTGCGCGGTCGCTGGTGGCCGGGTCCGCCACTGTCACATAGAGGCTGCGCGCCCCGACCCGCGCCTTCAGCTCGGCGGCCGTACCCTCGGCGATTACGCGGCCCTGGTCCAGCACCACGATGGAATCCGCCAGGGCGTCGGCCTCTTCCAGATACTGGGTGGTCAGCAGGACGGTGGTGCCCGCCGCCTGCAACTGGCGCACCCGTTCCCACAGGTCGCGGCGGGCGCGCGGGTCGAGGCCGGTGGAGGGCTCGTCCAGGAACAGGATGCGCGGCCGTCCGACCAGGCTGGCGGCCAGGTCCAGACGTCGGCGCATGCCCCCGGAGTAGGTCTGCGCGGGGCGCCGCCCCGCCTCCTGCAGCGAGAAATCGGCCAGCAGCTCATCCGCGCGGGCCCGGGCATCGGCCCGTTTGAGGCCCAGCAGGCGGGCAATCAGGATCAGGTTCTCGCGGCCGGTCAGCTTTTCGTCCACCGAGGCGTACTGGCCGGTCAGGCCGATGATCTCGCGAACCCGGGCGGCCTCGCGGACCACATCCAGGCCGCCGACGCGGGCCGTACCGGCCGTCGGGGCCAGCAGCGTGGCCAGCATGCGCACCACGGTGGTCTTGCCGGCCCCGTTCGGGCCGAGCAGGCCCAGAACCTGCCCGGAGGGTACCCGAAGGTCCACCCCGTCCACGGCCCGGGTGGCGCCAAAGGCGCGCACCAGGCCTTCCACTTCAATGGCGTTGTCCAAACTCGTCTCCGGTTTGTATTCCCTTGCTGGGACGGCGTCGGGTCGCGCCGGTTCCGGGTGTGCCCCTCAGTTGTCCTGGCGCGTCTTCAGCAGATCGCGGATCTCGGCCAGCAGCTTTTCCTCGTTGCTGGGGGCCGGGGGTTCCGCGGGCTTCGCCTCCTCCTTGCGCTGGAGGCGGGCAATCATCTTGATCGCGGCAAACACCACGGCGGCAATGATCAGGAAGTCCACCACGCGCTTGATGAATGTCCCGTAGTTGATCGTGACCGCCGCCACGCCGTTCTCTGCCTCGCGTAGCACGATCATCAGCTCGGAGAAATCGACCCCGCCGATCAGCAGGCCGATCGGTGGCATCACCACATCGGATACCAGCGACGACACGATCTGGCCGAACGCCAGCCCGATGATCACGCCCACGGCCATGTCCACCACGTTGCCGCGTGCCACAAACTGCTTGAACTCGTTCACGATGCCCATGCCCTATCTCCCGTCAGTGGGTACCCCTGAAGCTATAGTCCAGCACGGGGGTGGTTGCGCGACGGGCAGGGCGGAGAGCGTCAGTTTCCGTGTGCGCGGCGCGAGTCGTCCGGGGCCTGGTCGCGCTCGTGCATGCCGTAGTCGCGCACGACTTCGGCCACGCGCAGGCGATAGTCGGCGAAGATGCCGCCGCGCCCGGCCGCCTGCACCTGACGGTGTTCCTCGAGGTTGCGCCATTGCCGCACGGCGGCCTCGTCGCGCCAGAAGGACAGCGACAGCACCTTGCCCGGCTGGCTCAGGCTTTCGAAACGTTCGATGGAGATGAACCCGTCGACGTCCTTCAGGTGTTCGCGCAGGCTCGCAGCCGCATCCAGGTAGTCCTGCTTGCGTTCGGCGTGGGGCTCGACTTCAAAGATCACGGCAATCATGGCAGGCCTGCTAGCGGTGGCGTGGGTACGGATTAAACCACTTTTGCGGAGCCTTTAGGGGGTGGCGCGTGGCCGGGCGTCAGGTGGTTGCGGTGGGGCGCGACATGGTGGTTTCGCGGCGGATCGGGTGATCGACATAGAGGAAGCCGAAGGGCACCACGCCAAGAAACAGTACCAGCAGCCACTTCCACACCGGCCAGCCGCTCAGGTGGCTGGCCATCACCGACGCCGCGCCGTAGACGATGAACAGGATCCCGTGGGCCCAGCCGACATAGGTCACGGCCAGCGGCATGTCCGCATAGGTGCGCAGCGGCATCGCGATAAACAGAAGGGTAATGAGCGACAAACCCTCGAGAACGCTGATCAGGCGGAAGAATTTCATGGGCGGGACCGGTGGATCGGGAAACGCGGCGGAGGGTAGCACGAAGCGCGACGGGCGCCACGAAATGGACCCGGCAATGTGGCCGGGTTAGTCCTTGCGCTGGTTGCGCGCGGATTGTGCGTACTCCTTGGCCCGGGCGCGGATCTCCTCGAAGAACAGCGCCTCCCAGCGGGTGTTACGTTCGTCCGGCGATAGCGAGCCGTCGGCTTGCTCATCTTTCAGGCGGGCATCGGCCGCCGCCTCCGCGTCGTCCAGGATCTGGCGAAAGACCTCCCTGGCAGCGGCCGCCCTGGGGTCGATGCCGTTGCGCTTGAGCACATCGGCCAGCAGTGTGCCGCCCTTTTTCCACTTCGACCAGAGTCTCATGCGACCTCCCGGGGAAAACGCCGGTCGACTATACCGTCGCGATCGCTATGCCCGGAAGTCCGGTTCGGTGCCCGCCGTGGCGCGGACCGGACCGGCGCAGTCTGCGCAAGGGTCAGGCGATGCGGTAGGTGGAGGCCAGGTCGCGTACACGCGAGGCGATGTCCGCGACCTCCTGGCTGGCGGTCGCGGTCTGGCGGGAGCCATTGGCGGTATCGCCGGTGATGTCGTTGATCGCGTAGATGTTGCGGTTGATCTCCTCGGCCACGGCGTTCTGTTCTTCCGCGGCGCTGGCGATCTGCGTGGTCATGTCACTGATCCGGCCGACGGCCTGGACGATGGATTCCAGCGCCTGGCCGGCGCGTTCGGCGTCGTTGCTGGTGGCCTCGGCCATTTCGCGCCCGCGGCCCATCGCGGTGACGGCGTCGCGGGTGCCGGCCTGCAGCGCCTCGATCATCGACTGGATATCGGCGGTGGAGTCCTGGGTGCGCGAGGCGAGGGTGCGGACCTCGTCCGCCACCACGGCAAAGCCACGGCCCTGTTCGCCGGCGCGGGCGGCCTCGATCGCCGCGTTCAGGGCCAGCAGGTTGGTCTGCTCGGCGATCCCGCGGATCACGTCCAGCACGGTGCCGATCTGCTGGCCCTTCTCGTCCAGTTTGCGCACGGTCTCCTCGATGGTGGCGACCTCGCCCGACAGACGCCCGATGTCGCTGACGACGGTGCGCACGACTTCGCCGCCCGCGCGGGATTCCTGGTCGGCTTCCTGGCTGGAGGAGGCGGCATCGGAGGCATTGCGTGCCACCTCCTGCACGGTCGCGGCCATCTCGTTCATCGCGGTCGAGACCTGCTCGGTCTGCGAGCGCTGCTGGTCGATGTTGCCGTCGGTCTGCGCGCTGACCGCGGACAGCTGCTCGGCGGCCGAGGCCATCTGATCGGTCAGGGTGCGCAGCTCGCGGATGGAGTCCTGGAACTGATCGAGCATGCTGTTCAGGGCGGTCGCTGTGGCGCCAATCTCGTCGTCGGTGCTGACATCCGCCCGGCGCGACAGGTCATGGTTGCCGGCGATTCCTTCCAGCGTCTCGCGCATGTGCGCGATCGGGAGCGCCACCGACCGATAGGTCCACACCCCGGTAATCACGACCCCGATCAGGACCAGCAGCATCAGGGCGCCGGTGCGCACCAGCACTTGGCCGTAGAACTCCGACACCCGTTCGGCCTCCGCACCGGCGACCTCGATCTGTAGGTCAACCAGCTCGGTGATCTGGTCGCTGATCGGGTCGATGCTGTCGTACAACGGGCCGTTGAAGGCATCGAGCTCGCCCTGCACATTGCCCGACATCCCGCCCAGCGCGGCCTCCAGGCGATCCAGGTCCGCGTTGGCCGCGCGGAACAGGGAGCGGGCGCCATCGGCGAGTTCCTGCTCCCGGGGTGTGAGCGTCGTGGCCAGGTAGGCCTCCCAGATCGTGGCGATCTCCGTGCGCGCCTCGCGCACGTCGGCCAGGGCCTCTTCCGCGGTCATGCGCCCGGCATCCGCCTTGTTCACCGCATCAATGACCAGCACCGCGTAGTTGTCGGCAATGGTCTTCAGCTGCTGCAGGGGCACGACCCGGTCGTGATAGATGTTCTGCACGCCGTCCTCGATGTTGGCCGTGCCACGGGCGGCCAGCGCCGCGAGTAGCAGCAGTGCGGCCACGGGCACCACGATGGTGATGACCAGCTTGGATCGAACGGAAAGCGAGCGGATATTCATGGGCAGGTCCTTGTGTTGCCGCGAATGGGCGAGCCCGACGCATCGGGCGAGTGGCATTTTAAACGGCCGGGCGCGGGAAACCTTGAGGTACATCAACCGTGCCGAGGCCGTTCCGGGGGGCGGTTCTCCAGCGCGGCGGGACTGCCCGCGGGCCGGGGCGTGCTACTTCGCGCTACGGGAGGCGAGGGTTTCCCGAATGCGCCGAACGTCGCGCACATACTCCAGCATCGCCGACATGGCATCCGCGAAGAGGTACGCCCCGAACAGGGCCATCGCGGCTGCGAACAGCCCGGCGAGGGGCCAGAGGATGGCCAGCAGCACAGCCAGGGTCCAGCTCGCCGGTTCGGCCAGGTCGCTGTCCAGGTTCAGGACCGCCACGGCATTGCTCGCCAGGGGGTCGACACTCGCCAGGGAGATGACTGCAAGCGCCAGCGAGGACAGCACGAAGCCGATGGCCAGCACTTCGCCAATGAGCCGCACACAGACCACCACGCAGGTAATGGCGGGGTAGTCTCGTGTTTCCAGTGCCCCCAAAGCCCGCGCCCTCCGCCACAGGAGCCCTGCCCAGGCCACTATTGCAATGGCAAAGAGGATCTGGAGAACCACCAGGGAAATGGTGGGCCACGGGAGTTGCCGTGTCTCCTGCGCCAGGGCCCAGAAGGCCCCCGATGCCAGCAAGCCCGCCAGGCCCGTCAGGATAGAGAACCCACGCAGTCCCCACCCTGCAAGCCGCTGCAGGGGCAACACCCCTTCGCTGCCCCCGGTCCGCTCGTCGCTCACGTTTGCCTCCGTTTCGTTCGCCCTGGCCGACGATAGTGCCCGAAAAACGGCTCTTTCAGGTCGCGGGTGAGCGCCCCGGTCAGTCCTTCTTGCCGAGCAAGTCCGCGAAACCGTGGTTGACGTCGCGGTGGCCGGCCTCGTCGGCGCGTACCGCGCGGATGACGTCGGACAGGCGGGCATCTTCCGGAAGTCTCCAGTACTGGATCGCGCGTTCCGGCGCGGCAACGTTGTCGAGCGCGCCGGACTCCACTTCCTCCAGGTACTCGGTGTAGCTGACGACCGCTTCTTCTTCGAAATAGCCTACGACCCGATGCGCCGTGCGCGCCGAGATGATGTAGATCAGAAAGAACAGCGTGTAGAAGAAGCCCTGCGCCAGGATGATCAGGAAGCGCTCCAGCCAGTTGGGCGAGGCGATCTCGATAAAAGTGAGCAGGTGCATGCGTTCGTTCTCGGCCTCGTCCATCAGCGTGCGGATCCAGCCGTGGTCATCCTCCATCCGGCGCAGCGAGCGCAGATGCTGCAGGGTGGCGCCCACCATGCCGGGGACGCCCGCAACGGTCTCCAGTACCACGGCGCGGTGCCCGTAGCGCCGGGCAAAGAACGTGTCAGCGAAGAAGCGCATCAGCGAGGTAAAGCCGCGCGCCACGCGGTCGGAGAAATCGTGTGGCTCGTGGTGGCGGGTCAGGTCGGTGTCCCGGTCGTTCGTCATGGTGTCCCGCTGTTATGTGCCGATTGGGGCGGCAGCTATCCAGGGAGCATAGAGGGCGGGTTACGATATGTCGCGGGCGGCCTTCACAGAGCACGAACGGTCCCGTTATTTCCGAACCGCGGCGGGATGCTCCCGTCCACGCCGCGGGGATCCTGCGAGGGCGACCGGGAAGGAACCCGGAGCCGGGATGGTTGCCCCAGGGAGACGCTGAACGCAAAGGAGAGCTCATGGCAGACGATACGAACACCCCGCAGCTGGAGATCAGCGTGAACGCGGCGCGGGAGCTGGTGGATATTGGCCTGGCCGTGCTGCTGGATATCCGTCAGCCCTTTGAGCTGGAGCTGGAAGGGCAGGTGGATGGCGCCGTCCCCGTTCCCCTGTTTCGCCTGAAGCAGTTGCTGGGGCGGGGGCTGTCGGAGGAAGAGCAGGAACTGCTGGATGCCGACGAGCCGGATGACCGGGATTTCCAGCACTTCATCTCCCTGATCAACCGGCATCACGTCACCCAGGACCAGATCCTGCTGTGCCTGTGCAACAGCGGCCGGCGCAGCCTGCGCGCCGCCGAACTGCTGCGGGATCTCGGGTATACGCGCTGCCTCTCCGTCCGTGAGGGATTCCGCGAGTGGCCTCGCAACGCAGACGCCGACCAGTAAAGTCTGAAATTGGCTCCTGGGTCATTGCGCCGTTGTATGGAGTGCTGCGTCGGCCTCAGTTACCGTGTGTCTCGTGTGCATCCACCGGTTCTTCGAACGCGATGAACAGGATGCAGTCCTCGTCCGAGACGCAGTGGGTGGTATGCGCCAGGCGCGGCGGGCCGTAGGCGTAGGTTCCCGGTCGGAGTACGACCGGTTCCTGGTCGTCATAGTCCACCTGCATCTCGCCCTGGACCAGCACCATGCGTTCGGCGCTGGTGTGCCAGTGGTGGGGCGCGGTGCTGTTGCCGGGCAGCAGGAAGAACACATCGGCGTTGGGTTCGGCCGGGTCGCCCTGAAGGACAGCCAGGCGGCAGTCGTCAGGCATGAAGGCCGGGCAGGGGCTCCATTCGAGATCGGGGCCGTCCGGCGCCCAGATAAAGGCCTGACCGTCGTCGGCCGCCAGGCTCGCCAGGGGGACGGCCAGGGCGAGTGCAGCCGCGGCGGTGGCCAGGGGGCGAATCACTCCCGCGGGCCGGATCGAGTGGTCGTACATCATGCACCTCCTGGGGGCCGTCGTTATGTCCGGCTGCGGGCCGGACGCGGCCTCTCACAAGAGTGTGGCAGGCGCCTCCCGCCGCGGCTTCCACAATCTTGCGGCGGGCACGCAGATGTTGCGGTTACCGTGTTGCGGGGACACGAGCCAGGGGCTGCCCCCTGACTGCCCGTGGGAGCCTGCTTGCAGGCGAAGCCCCTGCCCGTGCTGGACTGTAGCCGAGGCCAGGCCTCAATGGGTTGGCATGAAGCGAAAGGCAAGGTCGGCCCCGTTGATTCTGCGGATCGCGCCAGCCTCGAATCATGGTGGGGAATGACGATGGGTGTCCCGTTCGCGCCTTTGC
>JBJHBC010000051.1:0-13253 GCA_050485285.1 Thioalkalivibrio sp. | reverse complement strand
CACAGCTTCGCCGGCGAGACCTTTGGCCCGGCGCAGAAGCTGCACGGCGCGACCTATGTGGTCGATGTCACCTTCCGCCGCCGGGCGCTGGACGCGGACGGACTGGTGGTGGATATCGGCCGCGCCAGCGAGGTCGTGAAGGCCCTCCTGGCGGATCTCAATTACCAGAACCTGGACGAGCGCGAGGAGTTTCGCGGCCAGAACACGACCACCGAGTTCCTGGCCCACGCGCTGCACCAGCGCGTGGCAGGCGCCATCCACGCCGGCGAGCTGGGCGAGTCCGCGCGCGAGCTGGATGCGGTGTGCGTAACGCTGAACGAGTCGCACGTGGCCTGGGCCAGCTACGAGGCCGCGCCCTGAGCGGAATGCGCGCGCTGGGTATCGTGGTCCCGGGTTCGCTGGACCAGCGTACCGGGGGGTATCGCTACGATGCGCGCATGGTCGCGGGTCTGCGGGCGCGCGGCTGGCGGGTGGCGGTCCATGAACTGGACGGTGGCTTCCCGGGGCCGGATGCCGAGGCCGCGGCGGCACTGGATACCGCGCTTGCGGGCATTCCCGATGCCGGGGGTGTACTGCTGGACGGACTGGCGGCGGGGGCCTTCCCCGAGGTGCTGGCCCGACATGCCGCGCGCTTGCGCCTGATCTACCTGCTGCATCACCCGCTGGGGCTGGAGACCGGCCTGGCGCCGGGGCGGTCGGAGGGCCTGCTCGCGCGGGAGCGCGCCGCGCTCGGGCATGTGCAGGGTGTGGTCGCGACCAGCGCCTTTACCGCCGCGCAGGTGGCCGCCTGGGGCATGCCCCGGGAGCGGCTGCAGGCGATCCCGCCCGGCGTCGAGGCGCGCCCGCCCGCCACCGGTCCGGCGCCCGGCGCGCCGGCGCTGCTGCTCTGCGTGGGGACAGTGGTCCCGCGCAAGGGGCAGCTGGAGCTGGTGCAGGCCCTGGCCCGGCTCGAGGCCGAGAACTGGCGGGCAGTGCTGGTGGGCGCGCGCGACCGCGATGCGGCGTATGCGCGGCGGGTGGCGACGGCGATCGCGGCGGCCGGGCTGGAGGACCGCATCGAATGGGCCGGCGAGTGTGACGATGCGGCGCTGGAGGGCTGGTACGCGCAGGCGTCGGTGTTCGTCCTGCCCAGTGTCTACGAGGGTTTCGGCATGGCCTACACCGAGGCCATGGCGCGCGGACTGCCGGTGATCGGGACCACGGGCGGTGCGATCCCGGGGACCGTCCCCGCGGCGGCCGGGCGTCTGGTGCCGCCGGGCGATCACGAGGCGCTGGCGGGGGCCATCGAGGGATTGTTGCGCGACCCGCGCGGGCGCGAACGGATGGGCCGGGCGGCGCGCGCGGCGATGGCGGAACGACCCGACTGGGCCGGTGCGGTAGCCGCGCTGGAGCGAACGCTGGAGGACTGGCTGCGATGACCGAGACCTTCGACGCCGACTGGCTCGCCCTGCGCGAACCCGCGGATCACGCGGCGCGCCCGGACGCGCTGGTTGCGACACTGGGCGCGGCGCTGGCCGGCCGGGTGACGGGGGGTGCCCTGACGGTCACCGATCTGGGCAGCGGGACCGGCTCCAACCTGCGCTATCTCGCGCCCCGGTTGCCGACCCCGCAACACTGGCGGCTGGTGGATCACGATGACGGCTTGCTGCAACGCGCGGCGGCCCCGGGCCCCGGGGTCGCGCTCGAGCGGCGGGTGACCAATCTGGCGGCGGGTCCGGCGGCGGCGCTCGCGGGGGGCGAGACACTGGTGACGGCGGCGGCGTTGCTGGACCTGGTGTCCGAAGCCTGGCTTGCCCGGCTGCTGGAGGGCTGTGCCCGCCAGGGGGCGGCGGTGCTGTTCGCGCTGAGCTATGACGGGCGGATCCGCTGGTCGGATCCGCAGCCCCTGGATGCCGAGCTGGAGGATGCGGTGAATCGGCATCAGCGCTCGGACAAGGGTCTGGGGCCGGCGCTGGGCCCGACGGCCGCGTCGGTCTGCGCGGCCCGGCTCAAGGCGCGCGGGTATCGCGTGGAAACGCGCGCGAGCGACTGGCGCCTGGATGCCGGGCAGGCGAAGCTGGGGGCGGCCCTGATCGACGGCTGGGTGGATGCGGCCTGCGAGGTCGTGCCGCACCGCGCGGCCGCGTTGCGGGCCTGGGGCGAGTCGCGGGCACGCGCCCTTGCCCGGGGCGAGGTCGAGCTGGTGGTCGGTCACCAGGACGTGCTGGGATTGCCGCCGGCTTGGGCGCGCGGGTGAATGGCGGAGTTCGGCAGGAAAGCCCGGTACCCGTTTCGCTGGACGTCGAACCCGTGCAGGATAGAATCGGACGGGGATAACCGGAAAAGGTGAGGCATGGAACAGGCAGATAACAAGCAGAGAAGTTTCCTGAGTCGCTGGTGGATCCTGATCGTGATCGTGCTGTGGCTGATCGCCTGGTCGGCGCGGGACGTGCTGGCGCCCAGCGTGGAGGCGGTGCCGGAGGACGAAGACGTCGAGGCCGTGGCCGTGGCGGAGGATGATCCGGCGGCCGAGGCGCGTACCCCCGCGAGCCCGCCGCGCGAGGGCCGCCTGTCGGAGGGCGACATGGACCCGATGACCGGCGAGGCCTACGAGCGCGACGACGACACCGGCATGCATCGGCCGATTCCGGACCCGCGGGAGCAGCCGCGCACCACGGCCGACGGCGAGCCGGTGAGCGAGGAGCAGGTCGCGCGCCAGGTGCAGGAGGCCCTGGAGGCCGGTCGCGCCGCGTACTGGAGTGACGGGCCGGAGGCTGCGGCCACTGTCCTGCGCACTGCGCTGGCGGACATCCCGGCGACCGCGGCCCAGCGTGCCGATCTCTACGGCGAGCTGGGCAACGCCCTCTATGCCGCCGGGGATGCCCGCGGGGCCATGCGGGCCTGGGACAGCGCCCTGGACCTGCTGCCCGCCGGCGAGCGACGCGTGATGGTCGAGCGCCTGGCGCCGGTGTATGACCGTCACCACCGGGACGGGGCGCGTCACCTGCGCCAGTTCCGGTAGTAGCGATCCCGGGCCGCCGTGCCCGGGCGATCAAAAAGGCCCCGGAGATGCACATCTCCGGGGCCTTTTGTTGTGTGGAGGCGCCGCGTCCGGCTGGCGCTCAGACCAGCTGGTAGCGGTGCAGCTTGCGCCACAGGGTACTGCGATCCATGCCGAGGGCGCGTGCGGTCTGCGAGCGGTTGCCGGCATGCGCCACCAGCGCCTCGCGCAGGCGCCGCGCCTCGGGATGCTCGCTGGCCTGGGTGTCGCGGGCCCCGTTGGTGCGGAAACCATTCGGTTCGGCACCAACGGTGGGGTCCCGGTCATGCCCATTGGTATGCGGCGCATGGATCGCCTCGCCCGTGTCTACCTCCACCCGCATGGGCTCGGGCAGCGGGAAGTCATCCACCTGGCCATCGCGGGCGTGCAGGGTCAGGCATTCGAAGACGTTCTCCAGTTCGCGGAAGTTGCCCGGCCAGGGGTGCTCCTGCAGCTTCTCCTTCAGATGGGGCGCGATGCGGATGCCGTGATGCACCTCGTAGGCCTGCAGTGTGGCCGCGAGATCACGGGGACGATCGCGCAGCGGCGGGATCTCCACCGTCGCGACGGCCAGTCGGTAGAAGAGGTCGGTGCGGAATTCGCCGGCCTCCACCTGGCTGCGCAGATCCTGGTTCGACGCGGCGAGGATGCGCACGTCCACCTGCCGGGTGGTGTTCTCCCCCACGCGTTCGAAGGCGCCGTCCTGCACGGCGCGCAGTAGCTTGGCCTGTAACCGCTGGCTCATCTCCCCGATCTCGTCGAGAAACAGCGTGCCGCCGTCGGCGGACTCGAAACGCCCGATGCGGTCACTGACCGCCCCGGAGAAGGCGCCCCGGGTATGGCCGAAGAGCTCGGATTCGAGCAGTTCTTCGGGGATGGCCGCGCAGTTGATCTCGACAAACGGTGCTTCGGCGCGGCGGCTGGCCTGGTGGATCGCGCGGGCCAGGCGGGTCTTGCCGGTGCCGGATTCGCCCAGCAGCATCACGCGCACATCGCTGGCCGCGACCCGCCGCGCGAACTGCAGGGTGGGGCGGCAATGGGCGTCATGGGAGTGGAAGTGGCTGTCATCGAGTCCGTCCCGACCATCCTCGCTTACGGTCTCCACCGGGGTGGTGCGCCGGCGCTGCGGCTGCAGGGTGATCAGGCGCAGCGCGCGGGCGTCGTCGTTCAGGCGCAGGGGCTGGCTGATGACCTCCAGTGGCAGGGTCTCGTCCTCCAGTTCGGCCATGAGCGAGAAGTGCAGGGCGTGCGGGGTGTGATTGGCGTCGGCGTCGTCGTCGCCGGCGGCGACGGCGGCCTCTTTCAGGTGCGCCTCGAGATTCAGCGATCCGAGCCGGTCCAGGGTCAGGGGGGTATCCGGGGAGATTTGCAGGGTCTGGTGAAAGGCCGGGTTGGCGAACAGGACCCGGCCGCGGGTATCGCTGATGAGGTGTGGATCCCGACTGTGTCGGATGCAGATCTCGGCCAGTTCGGTTGTGGTCATCCCGCCTCCTTTTTCTTGTTGGAGGGGCCGGCGGAAGCGGGACGGTGTTGCAACACCCGGGGCCACCTGCAACACCCGGGAATCCCCCGTTTCGCCAATCCCTGTCTCGGTTATAGCGCGAAACAGGGGTGTTGCAACAGGTATGCCCTTAATATCAGTACATCATAATCAAGTGATTGATTTATAAGAATGTCACAATACTGGCATATACGTTGCTTGTAGTTGGGCATGAGTTCTTCTACATACTGGGATATGGATACCCGCTTCGGTGGTCATCCGGCTGACACCGGTCGCCGGACCAGGCTCGTTGCCGTTTCCGCCGGCAGTTGGGCGGCTGCGGCCCACCGTTGGCCCGGGCCCCGGCGCGTGCAGGCGCGCAGGCCCGGTACCCCCTCTCTCATCGCGGCATTCGGCGCGAGGTAGGACGATCATGGTTGCTCGAGTCTCCCGACGCCTTCTGGCCCGGACCCTGCTGGGTGCGGCACTGGCCCTGCCTCTGTGGGGCCTGTCGCTGGTGCATGCCTCCGGCCCCATCCTCACGGTGGAGCCGGATCAGGCGGCCACCCAGACGGTCAGTGGCACGGTGATTCCGTTCCGCGAGGTCACGCTGACGGCGCAATCCTCCGGACGCGTGGTCGACGTAGCCGGTGCCGAGGGCGACCGTTTCGAACAGGGGGCCGTGCTGGTGGCGATCAGCGATGACCGGCTGCGCGCCCAGCGCCAGGCGGCCGAGGCCGAGATGCGTACCGCCGAGGCCGCGATCCGCGAGGCCCGGATGCAGTACGGCCGCGAGATGATTTCGCCGCAGTCGCGCAACATCGGGCAGATGCCCGGCATGGGCGTGCCATCGATGTTCGACCAGATGTTTACCCAGCCGATGGGCCAGTTCATGGGCATGGGCGACCCCGCGCTGGACCGGCGCACCGATCTCTATTCCCGCTACATCGGCGTGGACCAGGCCCAGGCACGCTGGGAGCAGGCCCGGGCCCGCGTGGCCGAGCTGGACGCGGCCATTCGCGACACCCGCTCCGAGGCCCCCTTTGACGGCCTGGTAATGCACAAGCACGTGGAAGAGGGCGACACCGTGCAGCCCGGGCAGCCGCTGGTCAGCTTTGGCCACGTCGAGTTCCTGCGCGTGGAGGCGCAGGTGCCGGTGCGGCTGGTGAGCAGCCTGCAGGAAGACGACTACGTGCAGGTGCGCCTGGATACCGGCGACGAGGTGGAGGCCCGGGTCGCCCGGATCTTCCCCCTGGCCGATCCCCAGCGCCATACCGTGACCGTCAAGTTCGATCTGCCCCAGGGCGTGCGCGGCGGGCCGGGCATGCATGCGGCGGTTTATCTGCCGCAGGCCGGTACGCCGGGCAACCGCGTGGTGATCCCGCGTTCCGCCCTGATCCCGGGGGGCGCCTTGCCGCGGGTGGCCGTGCTGGACGGCGAGGGCCATGTGCGGGTGCGCATGGTGCGTCTAGGGGGTTCGCGCGGGGACCAGGTGGTGGTGACCTCCGGACTGGAGCCGGGCATGCAGATCCTCGCGCGGCCGGATGCCGGCGTGCGCTCCGGCCAGCCGGTCGGTGGACGCTCTCCGGATGCGGGCGCCGGGCGCCGCGGGGGTGACGCCGATCCCTGGAGCCGCATGTAGGGAAGCCTCTCCGGCGCAGTGCCGGATTCACAGCTCCGGCAGGCGCCCCTGGCAGGCGCACCGGTGGCAAGGCGCCGCCCCTGGCGGTGCCCGGGACGCCAGACCGACAACAGGACCGTTCAAGCTCGATGGCCGAAGACGACAGACAATCCGAGACCGGTTTCCGGCAGAAGCATGGCGACCCCGGCATTGCCGGGCGCATGGCGGCGGCGTTTATCCATTCGCCGCTGTCGCCGCTGCTGCTGCTGGCCAGTATCGCGATCGGCATCCTCGGCCTGATGGTGACGCCGCGCCAGGAGGATCCGCAGATCTCCGTGCCGATGGTGGACATCATGGTGTCCTACCCGGGCGTGCCTTCGGAGCAGGTGGCGAGCCTGGCGGCGCGGCCGCTGGAGCGGCTGATGAGCGAGCTTTCCGGGGTCGACAACGTCTACTCCGTATCGCATCGCGGCGAGGCGATGGTGACCGTGCAGTTCGATGTCGGCGAGGACATGGAGTCCTCGATCGTCAAGGTGCACGACAAGCTGTTTGCCAATCGTGACCTGATGCCGCCGGGTGTGAGCGAGCCGATGGTCAAGGCCAAGGGCGCGGATGATGTGCCGGTGGTGAACCTGACCTTCTGGTCGCACGAGGTGGACGATGCCCTGCTGCGCCAGATCGCGCTGGATGCGCAGCAACAGCTGAACGAGGTCCCCGATACCAGTCAGAGCTTCGTGGTCAGCGGGCGCGAGGAGCGCCTGCGCATCGAGGTGCAGCCGGAGCGCCTAGCCGGGTTCGATGTCAGTCTGGACCAGATCGCACAGGCCGTGCAGTCCGCGAACGTCGAGGGCGCCGCCGGACGCATCGAGAGCGATGGTCTGAGCACCGCGGTGTACACCGGGCGGTTCTTTACCGGGGCGGCGGATCTGGAGCAGCTGCTGGTGGCGGTCAGCGACGGGCAGCCGGTCTACCTGCGTGACGTGGCCGAGGTGACCTACGGTCCGGGCGAGGTGGAGCAGTTCGTGCGTCATTATTCCGGGCCGGCGGCGGTCGACCCGGACGCCGCGCCGGCGGGTGCGGCAGCGGTGACCCTCGCGATTGCCAAGAAGCCCGGCAGCAACGGCGTGACCGTGGCCAACAACGTCCTCGAACGTCTGGAACGCCTGAAGGGCAGTGTGATCCCGGACAACGTCGAGGTGGCGGTCTCGCGTGACTACGGCAAGACCGCCAACGAGAAGGTCAACGAACTGATCTTCAAGCTGTTCATCGCGACCTTCGCGGTGACCATCCTGGTCGGCCTGTTCCTGGGGATTCGTGCCGCCATCGTGGTGTTGATCGTAATCCCGGTGGTGATCCTGTTCACTGTCTTCAGTGCCTGGGTGCTCGGCTACACCATCGATCGCGTCAGCCTGTTCGCGCTGATCTTCTCCATCGGCATCCTGGTGGACGACGCCATCGTGGTGGTGGAGAACATCTACCGACGCTGGCTGATGAAGCGCGGCATCGATACCGAGACCTCGGTGGATGCCGTGCGCGAGGTCGGCAATCCGACCATCCTGGCGACCTTCACCGTAATCGCGGCGCTGCTGCCGATGGGCTTCGTCTCCGGGATGATGGGCCCGTACATGCAGCCGATCCCGGTGCTGGGGTCGGTGGCCATGCTGTTCTCGCTGGTCGCGGCCTTTGTCTTTACCCCGTGGCTGACCCAGCGCCTGCGCCCCAGCATGGCCTATCTCGAAAAGGCCACCGACAAGGAACACCGCCAGGCCGAGAAGCTGGGTCGGTTCTATCGCATGGCGATCCCGGGACTGGCCGACAACCGCGTGCGCGGCTACGCCTTCCTGATCGGCGTGATCGTGATCTTCTTCCTGGTGGTCAGCCTGTTCATGACCACCGATGTGCGCGTGAAGATGCTGCCCCTGGACAACAAGCCCGAGTTCCAGGTGATGGTGAACTTCCCCGAGGGCACCGCCCTGACCGAGACCGCCAGCCTGAGCCACGACATGGCACAGGTGCTGCGCGAGATGGACGAGGTGGTGGGCCTGCAGTCGTATGTTGGCACCGCGTCGCCGTTCAATTTCAATGGCCTGGTGCGCCACTACTATCTGCGCGACGAGCCCTGGCAGGGGGATATCCAGGTGCAGCTGGTGGACAAGGGCGACCGCGGCCGGACGTCGCACGAGATCGCCACCGAGGCGCGCGAACGCCTGACCCCGCTGGCCCGCGCCGCCGGTGCGCGTATCCAGGTGGTCGAGATGCCGCCGGGCCCGCCGGTGCTGCAGTCGGTGGTGGCCGAGGTCTACGGCCCCGACGCCGCAACCCGCCGCGCGGTCGCCCGCGACCTCGAGGGCATGTTCGCGAATGCCGAGCACGTCGCGGACGTGGACAGCTTCCTGCAGGCGCCGCACGACGTCTGGCACTTCGACGTGGATCGCGACAAGGCCCTGCGCCGCGGCGTAACCGTGGAGACCATCAACCGCACCCTCGAGACCGCGATCGGCGGCCAGATCCTCGGTGACGTGAAGGCGCAGTCGCTGGTGGAGCCGCATCTGATCGAGATGCGCCTGCCGATGGCCACACGCAATGACATCCGGCAACTGGAGATGCTGCCGGTGTTCACCCGCCAGGGTGGATCGATCCCGCTGGCCGAACTGGGCGAATTCGTCCAGCGCCCGCAGGACGAGCCGATCTACCACAAGAACCTGCGCCCGGTGGAGTACGTGACCGGCGAGGTGGTCGGCCGCCTGGCCGCGCCGGTGTACGGCATGCTGGAGGTCCAGGAGCAGCTGGATGACTACCGTCTGCCGGATGGCAGCCAGGTGCAGCCGCACTGGCTCGGCCCGCCGCCGAATGACGACTCCACCGCGTTCGAGTGGGCCGGCGAGTGGACGGTGACCTACGAGACCTTCCGCGACATGGGGATCGCCTTCGCCATCGCGCTGATCCTGATCTACATGCTGGTGGTCTGGGAGTTCGGCAACTTCGTGCTGCCGGGCATCATCATGGCCCCGATCCCGCTGACCCTGATCGGGATCATCCCCGGCCACTGGCTGATGAATGCCGAGTTCACCGCGACCTCGATGATCGGCTTCATCGCACTCGCAGGCATCATCGTCCGCAATTCGATACTGCTGGTGGATTTCGGTCGCCAGGCCGTGGACGAGGGCCACGACGTGCGCGATGCGATGATCCTGGCCTGCCAGGCGCGTACCCGTCCGATCATCATCACCGCGCTGGCCCTGCTCGCCGGTTCCAGCGTGATCCTGTTCGATCCGATCTTCCAGGGCATGGCGATCTCGCTGATGTTCGGCACCGTGGTGGCCACCCTGCTGACCCTGCTGGTAATCCCGCTGGGCTGCATCTCCGGGCGGCGCGCCTTCTGCCCGACCAGCCTGGACGAGAACGGCGAGGCGGCTGCGGTGTGCGCGAACGGTAATGGCAACGGCCATGGCGGCGGGGCGGCCCCGGCTCCGGGCGTGACCGCCGGCGCCGCCGCAGGCAACGATCTCTTCGGCCCGCGCGAGGGCGGGCCGGTCACGCAGGCGGTGCAGTACGCCGGCCTGTACCTCAAGTGCCTGGCCCTGGCCTTCCTCGAGGGCCTGCGCGATCTCGCGCTCGCCCTGTGGCGCCTGATCCGCTCCTTGCTGGAGCGCCGTCGCGACGGTGGCGGCGGGCCGGGCGGCCCGTCGGGCGGCGGCTCCACCCCGGGCTTCGGTCGCGGTCCGGCGAGTGGCGGGCCGTCGGGTACGGGTTCCGGTTCGATCGCCGGCAAGGCGCAGGAGCGCGCATCGGCCCGTGCTCCGGATTCGGAGCCGGTCGCGCAGGCACCCCAGCCGGCGGGTCGCCCGGAAGAGCCGGCGCCCGCCGCCGAGCCTCGGGGCACGGCGACCCCGCCGCCTCCCGGCGGCAACGCGGATGCGAAGGCCGACGACGCCGCAAGCCCGAAGAAATCCGCCTCCCGCGCCAGCGGGGCATCCCGCGCGGCGTCGGCGAAGGCGACGGCCGCGTCCGGGACCACCGGCTCGCGGTCCGCGAAGGCCGGCTCCAGCCGTGCGACCGGCACGACCGGGGGCAGTGCAGCGGGTACGAAGACCACGAAGAAGGCATCCAGCGGCACGACGAAGACTCAGGCCAAGACGCAGACCAAGGCCAGGACGACCAGCGGCGGCGCGGGTAGCCCGGGTAAAGGGCGTGCGGGCGCGTCCGGTCAGGCCGCGAGTGCCCCCAAATCCGGCGGTAAGGCGGCGAACAAGCGCGCGGCGCCGGCGTCCAACAAGAAGACCGGCGGAACCGCCAAATCCGCCTCGACCAGCAGCAAGACCGGCCGCAGGGAGAGCGGCACCACCCCCAAGGGGAGTGGCAAGTCGGGTACGCCCGGCAAGGGCCGCGCCCGGCGCGGGATTCGACTGAAATGATCACGCAAGCAAGACCTCAAGGAGGTTCCCGATGAAGAAGCGATTCAACACCCGAACGATCGGTACCACGCTGGCCAGCGCCGCTGTGGCATCCGTTCTGGCCCTGGGCGTGGCCCAGGCCGACGAGCAGCAGGAACAGGGCTACGGCCAGGGTCCGGCGATGGGCCAGCAGGGTCCGGTGCCCGGCCCCTACGGTCACGCCCCCTATGGCCAGGGCATGGGCATGCATCCCGGCGCCGGGATGATGCAGCAGCGCGAAGGCTCCGGTGACTTCAGCTTCGGCATGTCCGGGCGAGGCCATGGCCAGGGCTACGGCCGCGGGTATGGCGACGGCTATGGCCAGGGTCAGGGCTATGGTCGGGGCTATCCGGGCTACGGTCCGGGCTATGGCTATGGTCCCGGGTACGGGCCGGGGCATGGCCAGGGCTACGGGCCCGGCCCGCAGCAGGGCGGCTTCGGCCATCCCGGGATGATGCAGCCGGGCTACGGCATGCAGCAGCGCCCGGGCTACGGCCAGATGCCGGAGTTCGACCCGGACAACCTGCCGGAAGACATGCCGGAAGAGATGCGCGAGCGCATCCAGGCGCAGCACGCCGAGCGCCAGGAGCGCATGGAAGAGATGCAGGCCATGCGCGAGGCACGCCAGAAGGCGATGGAGGCCGGCCGTGCCGCGTATGAAGAAGAGATGGAGCGCCAGCGCGAGCGCCGCATGGAGATGATGCGCGAGCGTCGTGAAGCCATGGAAGAAGGTGGCGGCTACTGATCCGCGGATCAGTGATTGCAAGGCGACGGGCGGGGGTGCCTGTCGCGGTGGAAGCGAGACGGAGGCGGTTCGCCATGCAGGGCAGGCAGTCCGGTCAATCGAAACGCACGCGAGTCAGCACGATCCCGATACTCGGGGTCGTGCTGGCTGCGGGGTTCCTGTTGCCGGTCGCCGACCTGCACGCGTCGGATCGCCACAACCCCTGGGCCTCCGGTTCGCCGGAGGTACAGCGCTCGGCCCCGGAACGCCCGCGCGGGCGCTTTCCGGACCGCGACTACGACCCGTCCCGAAGGGCCGAATCGCGGGATGCGCCGGGCCCGCCGCCGCATGCTCCGGGGTACCGGGGCTACGGGCCGCAAGGTCCTTACTGGGCGCCGGGTTCTCCGTCGTTCCACCCCCCTGGCGGGATGCCAGGAGGGTATCCATACGGATATCCGGGTTCGCCCGGGTATCCGGGAATGGGCGGGCCGTTTTCGGCCTTCCCCTGGGGGATGGGCGGTTTTCCGTTCCCCTGACCGGTAAGGCGTGCATTCGGGAAGCCCTCCCCGCGTGCGCGCATTCAGATTGAGGGCATGACTCCTTCAGGAGGTAGCACCATGAACAAGTTCGTCAAGGCAGCAGTACTCGCCGTTTCCCTGGGTGGCCTGGCCGCCCCGATGATGGCCTCCGCCCAGTGGGGCGGCCCCGGCTACGGGTATGGCCCTGGTCCGTATGGGCCCGGCTATGGCTATGGTCCCAGCATGCCGTTCTTTGGTGGCCCGGGGTATGGCTCCGGCCGTAACTGGGGCATGGGCGACATGATGAGCGACATGATGGGCGATGGCTCCTTTGACTTCTCCGCCAGCGGTCGTGGTCGGGGTCACGGGTATGGCCATGGTTATGGTGACGGCTATGGCCGCGGCTATGGTTACGGCCATCCGGGTTACGGGTATGGTCCGGGCTATGGCTACGGCCCCGGCTACGGCTACGGCCCGCAGGGTTACGGCCCGCAGGGCTGGGGTCCGCAGGGTCAGATGCCCCAGCAACAGCAGCAGGGTCAGGGCAACTAAGTCCATCCGGCTGTTCGGGCCTGCCCGTTTCGGGCAGGCCCTTTTCCGGAGTGTTGCGGATTGACGGGTTGCGCGCAGCCGTCAATCCGCAATGTTCCAAGGAGACGCCATGCAGACCGTCGTCGCCAACCTCAAGGGCGGTACCGGCAAGAGTACCGTGGCCTTCAATCTGGCCCTGTGGCTGCTGGAAGGGCGCCGCCGGCCCCTGACCGTGGACCTGGATCCCCAGCGCACCCTCAGCGACGTGCTGGAGGTGCGGCGGGAGGAGGGCTATGAACCGGCGCTGGACGCGGTGGAGGGTCTCGACGCGGCGCGTACCCGCGCCGGCGAGTACGACGAGGTGCTGATCGATGTCGGCGCGTCGGACATGGCCTCGCTGATGGCGGCGGTGGAAGGCGCGGACCGCGTGCTGATCCCGGTGCCCCCCAGCCAGGCGGATGTCTGGTCGACGTATCGTTTCGTACAGCGGATCCAGGAGCAGCGTGGATCCGGCGAACGCCCGGAGATCCTGGTGTTCATCAACCGCGCGGATACGCACCAGGCCGTGCGCGAGACTGACGAGACCTTTGAAGCGCTGCGGCAGATCGACGGGGTGCGCCTGCTGAAGCCGCGACTGAAACAGCGCATGGCGTTCCGGCGCTCGTTCAGCGAGGGGCTGTCGGTGCGCGAACTGGAGCCGCGCGGCAAGGCCGCCGCCGAGCTGGATGCCCTGGCGGTGGCGCTGTTCGGACGGCGGCGCCGGAAAAAACAATAACGATTCGCACCCGGGGCCGCCGGGCTGCGGACGCGATGGAAGGAGGAGAGCTTCATGCGTTTCATCCGCAATGCACTGGTCGTGATCGGGCTCCTGGCGCTGATCGGCGTGGGGTATGCCATCTTCGCCTTCGAGCCCTACCTGAGCCAGGC
>JBJHBC010000050.1:11410-14063 GCA_050485285.1 Thioalkalivibrio sp. | reverse complement strand
AGACGTTGTTGGCGTCTTCGCCGAAGAAGGTCACGGGACCGGGTTCCTGGATCGTGCCGGCGCTGGCGAAGGCCGAGACGATGAACGTCGGGGCGCCTTCTTCGTCTTCGATCAGGTCGGCGAAGTCGATGCCGTCAGCGGTAAACCAGAAGCCCGGCAGGACGTTCACGACCTGGAATTCGAAGGTGAAGGTCCCTTCGATGAAGTCCCCGCCCGCGCTGTCGAATTCCAGGATGCTGTTGCCGGATTTCAGGGCCAGTTCCATCACCTGCTCGCCGGCGCTGTAGTGGGCCGCCGCCGCGTCATAGTCCTGGCCGAAGCCGGGATTCAGGTCGGAGATGAAGAGCTGGAAGTTGTCGGTGCCCACCGAGGTGTAGTTGGCGTTGACGACGTAGTTGCCGCCGACGGTATCGGTGCCGGTGACCACCCCGCGGAGCTCATCCCAGAGGAGCCCCATGGAGTATGTGGCCCCAATGAAGTCGGGCCCGGACTGGGGTGCTGACCCACCACCGGAGGTGCGGTAGGACGAGGCATCGCCGTAGCCGCGGTCATAGAACACATCGCCGACCTGAACCGGGTTCAACGGATCCTGTACGTACTGGAAGGTCTGGGTGTTCAGGTCGAACTGGATGCGGCGGACGTTTTCGACCGAGCCGCTGTAGTCCGTGGTGGCGTCGAGGTTGATGTCGAAGTCGATGATCTCTGCCGCTGTCGCCGTGCTCGCGCCGGCGGCGAACATGCCGACAAAGAGCGAAGCGAGAAGCACTTTTTTCGCGTTCATTGGAACTCTCCTGATGCTCAATTAGAAGCGATTCAACCATCGCCGGGGTTGGCCTGGTGGCCGTGTCGGTTGCCTTCGGTTGAATACAAAGCAGGCTCCGTGCCAATTTCCCGGCTCGGGGTGGCAGGCTCGCAAGATATTGAAAAGTCGGGAGGAAATTGGGGGTCATCTGCTGGGCCATGGGCCGCGTGATCGCAGGAGGGTCTTGTGGCCGGGGAACTGTAAAGGGTGTCGACGAGCGGGCCGGCTGGATGAGGCCGTCAAGACGCCCGAAACCGGAGAAACCGGTAAAGAATGTGCAAAAACAGAGGGTTGTGCGGATTATTTGGCTTGTAAAGCATCTCGACAGGACGGTCGCCAGAGGCGCGACCGGGGGCTCGGTCAGGCTGCGCGGGCCCGCGCGAGCCGGTGCCCGACGACCAGCAGGGCCGGGAGGACCAGCAGGTCGAACAGCAGCGCCGCGATCAGCCCGAAGGCGGTCAACCAGCCAAAGGCGGCCGTGGGCTGGAAGTCGGACAGGGCCAGCAGCAGGAACTGGCCCACCAGCACGATGGTGGTGGCGGTGATCGCGCGACCGCTGCGGCGGAAGCTGCGGGCGAGCGCCCAGGCGACCGGGCTGCCCCGCCCGCGGCGCTGGCGATAGTTGTGCAGGATGTGGATGGTGTCATCCACGGCGATGCCGATGGCGACACTGGCAATCATGGCCGTGGCCATGTCCAGCCAGATGCCGAGCAGGCCCATCAGGGCGAAGATCATCGCCACCGGTGCCAGGTTGGGGATCATGCTGAGCAGGGTCAGCGGGATCGAGCGCCACATCAGCAGCATCAGCAGCGTGATCATCGCGGCCACGGCATACAGGCTGTGCAGCTGCCCCTCGATCAGTAACCGCTCCTGGTCCGCGAACAGTCGGGCCATCCCGGCCATGTCCCATTCCAGGTCGGCCGGCGGGTTGGCCTCCAGGTGGTCGCGCAGGTCGTCCATCAGTGCGTTGATGGCCCGCGCCCCGTGGGCGTTCAGGTTGAGCAGGATGCGGCTGCGTTCGAAGTCCCGGTCCACCGCATCGAACAGGTCGCGGCCGTCGTAGATGAACAGGTACTGGGCGACCAGGTTGGGGTCGTCCGGGATGCGCCGGAAGGCCGGGTCTTCCTCGTTGAAGGCCCAGTGCATCTCGGCGACGAGATCCGGCAGGGACAGGCTGTAGTCCACCTCGGGGCGCTGGTCCAGCCAGTCCTGCACCCGCTGGATGGCCTGCATACGATCCGGATCCTGCAGGCTGTCCCAGTCCGGCCCGTCGAACACCACCTCCAGCGCCATCACCCCGGAGAGTTCGCGCTCCACCGCGCGGGTCGCCTGGGTGATCGAGTGGTCGTCGTCGAAGAAGGCATAGAGATCGGTTTCGACCTCGACCTGCCGGATCTGCGGGATCGCCAGGGCCACCAGGATGGCGGTGGCCAGCAGGACCCAGCCGGCCCGACGGATCGCCAGGTGTGCCGCCAGCGCCGTGAAGCGGTCGAGCAGGCGCAGGCCGCGCTGCGGGGCGAGCCAGTCGCCGCGATCCCAGCGCACCATGATCGCCGGCAGGAGCAGCAGCACGACCGCCGCGGCGAGGAGCACGCCGAAGGCCCCGATCAGACCGAAGGTCTCGATCGGCCGGATGCTGCTGACCTGCAGCGAGGCGAGCCCGGCCGCGGTGGTCAGCGCCATGAACGCGGTGGGGCGGGCCACGGCGGCCAGCGCCGCCTCCACGCGGGCGCGCCCCCGGTGCCCGCGCTGCGCGGCATGCAGCAGGGCATTGAAGAAGTGCATCAGCATCGCCACCGTCAATGCGGTCAGCAAGGGCGGCAGGATGGCGGAGATCAGCGTGAACGGCCG
>JBJHBC010000050.1:0-11310 GCA_050485285.1 Thioalkalivibrio sp. | reverse complement strand
ACGGGGCCGGGCAGGAAGAGCAGCAGGGCCAGGATGCCCAGTGCCAGTCGCGGGCGTCCCAGCAACCAGCGCATCAGAACTGCCCCCGCCAGCCGGTGACGAGCATGCGGTTATCGCGGTAGAAGCCCCCGGCCGTGCCCTCGGTCCCGTCCAGCCAGTGCAGGCCGATATAGAATTCCATGGGTTCGCGGGCGATCCATGCCAGTTCCGGGTTCAGGTAGACGTCGCGGTGGTTGAGCCCGATCGAATAGCGCAGGCGGGCCCGCCAGTTGTAGGCGGCAAACGGGCTCTCCAGTTCTCCGGTCAGGAAGTAGCTTTCGCGTGCATCCAGCATCTCGCCGGCATCGATCAGGTGTTGGCCCGCCAGCTGGGTCGTCATGCGGAAGTCCCCGTCTCCGGGGAAGCCCTCGGCGCCGACCACCCAGTCGACCCCCTCCACCGTGGTCTGGCGCAGGTCATCCGCGCGAGTCACCGGCACATCGCTCAGCCAGGCGGCCTCGGCGCGCCAGGTCCAGGCGCCGGTGGCAAAGGCGGTGTCGCCGCCCACCACCCAGGTGCGCGGGTGGACGGCCTCCAGCGTCGGATCCCCGGGCGGCTGGCCGGCCAGGATGGCCTGGCGGGTGTCGCTATCGAAGCGGTAGTAGGGCTGCGAATGCCGGGCCCGCTGGACGGTGACGGCGAAATCGGCGCCGCGCCCGGAGCGCCCCAGGCGCACGCCGGCGCCGCCGTTGCCGGAGACATCGTCGTCCAGCGCGGCCAGCTGGATCACCGGCGCCAGCGCCGGGTCCTGTGGCAGCCCCAGCAGGCGTCCCCGGTTGCGGTCCACCGGGTGCCAGAGGCTGTCACGGTCGGGCAGCTCCGCCGGACGGAACAGGGGCAGGAAGACCAGGTCGGCATGCCACGGCCCCTGGAAGAATTCCGCGCGGATCGCCGGGTTCGCGCGGCGGCGTTCGCCGTACGGGTCCAGGCCGAAGCGGGTCAGGTCCTTGGTGCTGAGCCGGTCGGTGGGCGGGATCTCGTCCACCCGTCCCCACAGGATGCGCTGGGTGCCCACGGTGACGCGCGTACGATCGCCTCGGTAGCGCAGGAAATTTTCGTCGTAGTCGGCGCGTGCGCGGGT
Organism: Thioalkalivibrio sp.; assembly: GCA_050485285.1. Taxonomy (GTDB): domain Bacteria; phylum Pseudomonadota; class Gammaproteobacteria; order Ectothiorhodospirales; family Ectothiorhodospiraceae; genus Thioalkalivibrio. Next base: position 10,190 of record JBJHBC010000050.1, on the reverse strand, counting down.
GGTGCTCGGGTAGTTGCCGCCCTGCTGGGCCTGGATGTCCGCGCGCGCGCCGAGGCGCAGCTCCCAGGCCTCGTTCAGGTCGCGGCGGGCACTGACCACGCCGCGGCCGTGCTGCACATGGTCCACGGGGCGCCCGGATGTGCCCAGAACGCCCAGTTCGATGCGGGCGTCCTCTACCCGCAGGTCCCAGGCGGTGGCGCCGGTCTGGGTGTCCGCGTCCGCATCCTCGGCCGACTCCTCGCCAAACACGAACGCGCGTTGCGCTTCGTCTTCGGCATCACCGTTTGCGCCGTCGCGCGCCGGCGCCGGGGTGTCGGGCGCGGCGTCGCCCGCGGGAGCGGGGGATGCCTCCGCGACGGCCACGGGCGCAGCGGCGGGCCCAGGCCCAGCCGTGGGCATGTCCGGGACCTGCAGCACCGCGCCCGCCCGCAGGGTATGCACGTCGCCGTCGAAGGCGTGCGGATTGTGTTCGAACAGGCGCTGGACCATCTCCCGGGTGGGGATGCTCGGGTCCGGGCGCAGGCGCTCGGCCACGCTCCACAGGGTGTCGCTGGCGCGCACGGTGTAGTGGTTGCCGGCGCCCGGGATGGGCGCGGGTTCGGTGCGCGCAAGCTCGTCCGGCGCGGGCGGCAGGAGCGTGGCCCCCGCCTTCAGGCCCTCGGGTCCGCCGTCAAAGGCATCCGGGTTGCGGGCATACAGTGCCTGCGCCATGGCCTGGATGCGGACGGACGGGTCGGGGCGCAGATCGCGGGCGATGCTCCAGAGGGTGTCGCCCGGCTGCACGGTATAGGGGGCCGGGGCCGGGGCCGCGGCGGCCAGCGGCATTGGCCCCAGCACCAGCAGCCCGGCGAGCACCGTGGCACGCCATCCCCCGGGCCGGGGCGGGGCTGCTTCACGGGCGATAGGGGCGCGCAAGGCTCGGGTCCGACAGGCCGCGAAGGGTGAACAGTTCGTCCGGGAGGCCGCGGTTGTAGGTTACGTCCTCGACCTCGAGGATGGTGGTGCGGCCGCTGGCAAGATCGGTCATGGAGCTGCGGGTCACCGTCCAGTAGCCCTGGATCTCCTCGATCCGCTGTACCTCCAGGCGCTTCGAGGGCTCGTCGCCCCCTTCGTAGAGGTCGATCCGCAGCGGCAGCAGGGTCTCCTCGTGGATCCAGCTGACCCGCTTGCTGTAGACGGAGTTGCCGCTGTCCACGGGCACGCTCTCGAGCAGGGTGACCGGGGTGCCCTCGTAGGTGTCCTCGCCGAGGATGCGATGGTGGTCCTTGTGCGGTTCGCGGTCTTCCAGGTCCTCGAAGTAGAGCTCGGACTGCACAAAGCTGCCGCCCCGGTTCTCGCTGCTGATGCGGCGTTCGCGCTGGATCGCGGGCAGGTAGAGCCACTGGTCGACATCGCCGCCCGGGTGGTTGTGGACCAGGATGGCCGTGTCGGCGATGTTGCGCGGCGACGTAAAGCGAATGAGGTTGCGGCTGGCACCGGGCTCGTCGCCATCCAGCCGGTACTCGTAGCTTTCGCGTACCCGCTCGCGGCGGCCGCCGCCGGTGAGGGTCATGATCCCCCGGGTGACGGCGTCGTCCCCGTCCGGGCGCTCGTGGACCGCGCGGGCCAGCTCGCGCGCCGCGGATTCCTCCGCCAGGGCCGCGGCGGGCAGGGTGGCGACCACGAGCAGGAGGCCCGCGCCGAGCAGCATGGCGGTGCGGTTCATCATGGCGTCATTGTACCTCCGGGTTCGCGGCCCGCTGGTGCGCGCGCTGGGCGCGCAGTCGCCGGCGGGCGATGCGGATCAGCAGGCGGTGGAGGGGGTTGCGATTGCCCCCCGGGCGCCAGGTCCGCGCGAGGCGCTGGCGGTAGGCGTCGAAGTGCACGCCCCGCGGGGCCCAGGTCAGCGTACCGCGCCCCAGCAGCAGTTTGAGCACCTCGGTGCCCATCACCCCGGCGCACAGGTCGCAGGCCATCGGCGTGGAGGGGCCGCGGCGTGCCGCCAGGTCGACGGCGGTTGGATCGGCCAGGTAGCCCATCTGCAGCATCGCGGGCGCCAGGCCGATCATGAAGCGCAGGGCCAGCTCCTCGTCGTTCAGATCGTCGTGCAGGTCGAAGTAGGCGTCGAAGCTCATCCCGTCGGGGCGGAAGTTCAGGAGGGCGGCTCCCATGCCGAGCGGGGCCACCGTGACGGCGGGGATGCCGCGGTCGGCACAGGCCCGGAAGACCTGACGCCGGATGTCGAAGGCGAAGAAGTCGAGGCCGTCCACGTAGACATCCACGCCGTCGAGGAAGGCCTCCAGGTTGTCCGCATGGACGCCCTGTGCAAAGGCGTCGATCTCGAGCTCCGGGTTGATGTCCCGGGCCATCTCCTCCAGCACCTCGACCTTGGGTCGGTCCAGCCGCGACAGGGCCGCGCCGACCTGGCGGTTCATGTTGTGCAGCTCGAAGATGTCGGGATCGGCGATGCGGAAATGGCCGATCCCGAGGCGCACCAGAGTCAGCAGGTGGGCGCCGCCGACCCCGCCGAGGCCGGCAATCGCGACCCGCGCGCCGCGCAGCCGCTGCAGTTCGGCCGGCGTCACCCAGCCGACCGTTCGGGCGAAGGCCGTCTGGTAGTCGAACCCGGAACTCAATGTGCCAACCCGTTGAGTCCCGATTGCGAGCGTGCCGGTAGCGGCAGGTGTGTCCGGCCGGTCGGATGGACGACGGCGCGCCCGGGCGCGCCCGGGAAGCGGAGCAGCTGCGCGGATGTCACGGCCGGGGGGACACGCGGGGCGCGCAGCAAGGTCGACTCCACGTGCCGGCACAGCTCACTCAGGGCACTCGATCGCTGGATGCTTTCGTGTGCCTCGCCGGAGTCGATATAGAACGCCGCGCGCTTGCCGTGATAGTGCACGACCTCGCCGATCTGGGTGAACTCCAGTCCGGTATGCCGCAGGATGCGGGCGAGGGCCGGTTCCATCATCGCGAAGGCATGCTGCTTGCGGTAGTGCACGCAGAGCAGGGTGGCCGCCACGAACAGGCTGACCGCCAGGATCGGAAACACGCGGACCTGGTCGGGCGAGAGTTTCAGGGCCTCGATGTCCCCGATGGGGGTGGCGGCCTCGCCGTTGCGGCGGCGGAACATGCTGTGCACGGCCAGCCGGGACACCTCGCAGATGGTGTCGCGCTCCAGCCGGTCCGGGCGCCAGGGGGTGTCGAAAAAGCTGTCGTGACAATGGCGCTCCATGGGCAACTGTCCGATCGGGTCCCGGGTGTCGACATGCACCACGCGCACACAGCCGGCGGCCATCCCGCTGGGCTTGTGTTCCAGCAGGCAGTGCCAGGCCTGGGTGTCGTACGCGTCGACCTCCTTGTGGCCCGGGCAATCCTCCTCCCGCTCGAAGCCGAACTCCTTGCAGTACACCTGGTAGCGAAGATGCTGGATGTCCTCCAGGTGTTCCTCGGTGCGCTGGGAGAGATCGAAGTACCGCTTGAACCCGCTGACCATCGAGTCGCTTTCCACGACTAGTTTCCTCCTGCTGCAAGCCCCGCCACGTCCGGTGACGGCCCCCAAGCGACGGGCATCTCCGTCGGGTGCGACGCCCCGCCCGTGGCGGGCTCTTCCCACGCAGTGTAGTGGGGAATCTCCGCCGCTGCCGGGAGTTGCAGGCGCTCTCGCCAGGCGCGCAGGGCCGTGCCCGCGGCCTCCGTGTGCGCGAGGCACGGGATGCGGGTACCACGATGACGGTGGGGGGCGCCGCACACCTCGATGGGCAGGCCGTGGCGCCGCAGCAGTCGCACGAGCGCCGGGCGCACCAGAAAGAACATCCGGCGGTAGCCGTGGCGCCGCGCGTACTCCTGCGAGGCCTGGCACAGATGATAGAGCACCTCGGGCGAAGCCCCGCGCACGATCAAGCGCGACACCTCCAGTGCTGGCTCCCGGGACTGGGCCGCCACCTCGGGAAACAGCCGGCAGTTCGCCGTGGTCGGCAGGGGCCGGTTCCCCGGCAGGATCAGGCGCATGGCCCCCACCCAGCGTGCGTCCGGCGGACGGCCTTCGTGGCTGACCAGGAAATGCTCGGCATGCTCGTCGTAGGCATCGCGCTCGATGCCTTCCGGGTGCTGTTCGGCGGGTTCGAAACCGGTTTCGCGGCAGTACACCTCGTAGCGCAGGCGGAAATGGATCCGTCGGGCGGCCTCCGAGCGTGCGAGATAGGCGCGGAACCGTCCGGCCCTATTCACGCGCAGAGCCGCATCCGGAACCGGATGCGGCGGGCGGTCGAGGGGGTGTGTCTGTACTTCGGTCGGGTGTCGAGTCCGTATTCGGATAATGCATGTTTCTGCTCCCATGGTCCGAGATTGAATGCCGCACCGTTCAGTGCGCGGCATTCGCGAACTGCAGACCGACCCCGCGCGGACTGGAAAACACCACCACGCCGTCGCGCACGCTGCCCTCCGCCACCATGACCCGGATGGGCGTTCCCGGGGGCAGTCGCGGCTGGTAGCGCAGCGGCATGACGCGTGCGCCGTAGCGCGAGATGTCCACCAGCCGGCAGCGCGCCGGTCGTCCCTGCACCCACATCTCGGTGAGTCGGTTGACGATCTCGCGCGGCCAGCGCCGACGTTCCTCAGGCATCGGGGCGGTTGCCCCGTCGTCCTGTCCCTCGCCGAACTGCCAGGCCATGGCTGCGCCCCAGTGCCGTTCCTCCGACGAGCTGGCGTAGATCTGTGCCTGCGCCGGATGCGTGATCGGGGGTGACCCCAGTCGGTCGATCAAGGCCGCCACGAAGCTGGCGGAGACCTGTTCGTACTCGCCGACGGTCTCCAGATCCTGGTACAGCTGGCCGTGAACCTCGTCCAGGATGCGCAGGCGTTCCTCCCAGGTTTCGTCTGCGATCGCCGGGAACCAGAAGTCCGCGAGCTCCAGTGCCAACTTTTCGTGACTCATCAGCGATCCTTGAGGGCCGGTGCAGGGGCCGCTGCAGGCTTACGACTCTACCCAGTGACCCGGTAGCAAACCCTGTACCAGTTCACAGAACCGCCCGGGATTCATTCGCCTCCGTGCGATCGCCCGCGCCGTGATCTGCGCGTCAGTTCGCCGCATGTAAACAATCCCGACATCTGTGGACAGGTGTGCGCAAACCCACTTGAATGAACCTGGGATTTCCCCAAACCCGGCGGGACCGGCAAAACGGTGCCAGACCCGGGTGGTCCCGGCGCAACGCAGGCGCGTCCGGGGGACAGGTATTCGCTGCAGATCGGCCCGCAGGCGCTCCCATGCGCCAGTGCGGTCGGCGGGAAGCTGGGCCGTATGGAAAAGATCGTTCAAGAGCTCTGGCAGCATGTGCGGGGCACCTGGCGCAAGCGCTGGTGGATCCTGCCGATTGCCTGGCTGGTCTGTATCGGTGGCTGGGCCTACGCCCACAACCTGCCGGATACCTACCAGGCGGATGCCCGGATCTACGTGAACACCCAGTCGGTGCTGGACCCGCTGCTGCGCGGGATGACGGTACGCCCGAACACCGAGCAGCGCCTGCGCATGATTACCCGCACCCTGCTCAGCCGCGACAACCTCGAGGAGATCGCCCGCGAGAGCGATCTCGATGTGCTGACCGGAAACGCCAGCCTGGATGCTCAGGTGGCATTGCTGCGTTCGCGGCTGACGCTGGAGGGGGGCGAGCGCGACAACATCTACAGCGTCCGCTTCCGCCACAGCAACCCCGAGGTCGCCTACCGCGTGGTCCGGGAGACGGTCGACCTGTTCATGGCCCGCGGCATGGGCGACTCGCGCCTCGATCTCACCACTTCGCAGCAGTTCATCGAGCGCCAGCTGGAGAACTACGAACAGCAGCTGCAGGAGAAGGAGGCCGAGATCGAGCAGTTCAAGCGCGACAACGCGCGCTTCCTCAGTGGCGATGGCAACTTCTACTCGCGGCTCGAGCGCACCCGTGACCAGTTGCAGCAGGCCCGGCTGCAGCGCCGCGAGGCCGAGAGCCGGTTGCAGACCCTGGAGCGGCGCGCCCGCGAGGGCCGGGCCAGTGGCGTGGGCCCCGGCGGCTACGAGAACTCGGAACTGGACCGGCGCATCAGCGAATTGCAGGAGAACATCGACGCGATGCGGCTGCGCTACACCGACGAGCACCCGGATGTGGTGTCGTCGCGCCGTATCCTGGCCGAGCTGGAAGAACGCCGGGAACAGGAAGCGCGCGAATTCGCGCGGAACCCGCAGGCCATCCAGCGCCCGGGCAGCAGCAACGAGGCGCTGCAGAACGCGATCTCCGAAACGGAAAGCGAGATCGCCTCGCTGACCACCCGCATTGCGGAGTTCGAGGAGCGGGTGGCGCGACTGGAGGGCGATGTGGATCGCGCGCCGGCGGTGGAGTCCGAACTGACTTCCCTGACCCGCAACTACGACGTTCTGCGCAATTCCTACCGCCAGCTGCAGGACCGTCGCGAGCAGGCGGTGATGTCCGAGGCCGTGGAGAGCCAGACCGACGCGGTCGATTTCCGGGTGCTGGAGCCACCGCGCCAGCCCACGGCGCCGGCCTCGCCGGATCGGCCCATGCTGGCCACCGCCGTCCTGCTGGTCGGCCTGGGGGCGGGCACCGGATTTGCCTTCCTGCTGTCGCAGCTGCGGCGAACCATCAGCAGCAGCCAGCAGCTGGCGGCGGTGACCGGCCGGCCGGTCCTCGGCAGTGTCTCGCGTGTGCGCACCCCGATGACCCGGCACCGGCGTTTGTCCGAGCTGGCCGTGTTTACGGCTGCCCTGGGAACGCTGGTGCTGGTCTATGCCGTGGTGATGGGGCTCTACGCGACCGGGTCCGAGTTCCTTCTGGACGAGCTCATGGGATGGCTGCGATGAGGGTGCCGGGCGGGTTCGCCGGGCACGTTTCCGGTCATCGCCGGGTGCACCGACTATCTTTCAGGGAACGGACCGATTCGACGCAATCGGTTGCCGGCAGGGGGCAGACAGCGCGATGAGCATTATCGAGAAGGCACTGGACAAGAACCGGGCGCGACAGCCGGTCCCCGAAACCAGGGCGGAACAGGCGCCGGCCCCCGAAACCGCGAAACCCGAGCCCGAACCTCAACGGGCACCGGTATCACAGGAAGTCAGCATCGATTTTGCCTGGCTGCGCAAGCAGGGGCTCATCGTGCCCGGGGATCAACGCTCCAGCGTGGCGGAAGAGTTCCGCATGATGAAGCGCCCGCTGCTGAACAACGCCTTCGGGCGCCACGCGGCAATGCGCGTGCCCCGCGGTCGGCTGATCATGATCACCAGCGCCCTGCCTGGGGAAGGCAAGACCTTCACCAGTGTGAACCTGGCGCTCAGCATGGCGATGGAGCTGGAACGCACGGTGCTGCTGGTGGATGCCGACGTGGCGCGACCGGCGATCCCCCGCACGCTGGGGTTCAAGGCCGACCTTGGGCTGATGGATGTCCTCAGCGAGCCGGATATCCAGATCCCCGATGTGCTGTTGCGCACCGATGTGGAGAACCTGACCGTTCTGCCCGCGGGCCGTCCGCACGGGCGTTCGACCGAGATCCTGGCGAGCGACGTGATGCGGGATCTGGTCGAGGATCTGCACGATCGCTACGAGGACCGGATCATCCTGTTCGACTCCCCGCCCCTGCTGGCGACCAGCGAGCCGGGCGTGCTGGCGACCCACATGGGACAGGTGGTGATGGTGGTCGAGGCCGATCGCACGCCGGCCAGCACGGTGGAGCGGGCCATGCATCAACTCGATTCCTGCGGGGTCGTGCTCACCTCCCTGAACCGCGCGACGCCGGGTATCGGCATGGGAGGGCAGTACTACGGGGGCAGCTACTATGGCAGCGAGCGTGATCATGTCGCCGGCGCCCCGTCCCGCTAGGCCGCGGGGCCCGTCGGTGGCCCGTCGGTGGTGGATCGGCGCGGCCGTGGTCGTGCTGGCGGTGCCCGGTAGTGCGCAGGCCGTCGACTGGACGTTTACCCCCCGGGTGACGGTATCGGCCGAGATCACCGACAACGCCCGCCTGGCCCCGCGCGGCCAGGAGGAGGCGGACCTGATCGGTACGGTCGCGCCCGGGTTCACGCTGCGCGGCGAAGGCGCGCGGAGCGACACCCGCATCGACTACCGCATGAACTCGCGCTTCTATGCCGACGATACACGCCAGGACCGCACGACCCACACCCTGCGCGGCCGCACGAACTGGGAGCTGGTGGACGACACCTTTTTCGTCGATGCCGGGGCCTCGCGTACCGAGCAGGCGGCCTCGATCCTCGGGCCGGTCGGGATCGGGGGCAGTACCCCGCGCGAGAACCTGCAGGAGACCACCACCTACAGCGTCTCGCCGATGCTGCGCACCCGCTACGGCAGTTTCGCCACGCAGGAGATCCGCTACACCTACGGCGAGAATCTCTACCACCGCAGCAACCGCCAGGACAGCGACTTCCACCGGGGTGAATACGTCCTCGACAGCGGGGCCGCCTTCAACCGTCCCTTCTGGCAGCTCGCCGGGTTCTACGAGAAGGAGCGCTTCGAGGATGGCCTGGAGGGCGAGTTCGGACAGGTCAGCGGGACCCTGGGCTACCGGTTCGGCCGGTCCCTGCGCCTGTTCGGCGTGGTCGGCGAAGAGTTCAACGACTATGCGACCACCCGCGAGGACGACGACGGCAGCTTCTGGCAGGTGGGGGCGGGCTGGGCCCCGACGAGGGTCACCAACATCGAGGCCCGCTACGGCGAGCGCTATTTCGGCAAGAACCGCGCGCTGTCGGTGGACCATCGCAGCCGCCGCGCCACCTACCGCCTCAGCTACAACGAGGGCGTGAGCTCGACCCGGCAGCGCCGCGACGGGCCCTTTGCCCAGCTCGCGGAGGACATCCAGTTCATGACCGTCGACGAGCTCCTGGACAACTACTCCCCGGAAGAGATCTTCCTGTTTCTGCTGAACCCGGAGCTGGGCGACGAGGCATTCGTGGAAGGCTTCTACCTGACCCGAACCTGGCGCGCCGGCTGGAGCTACGACACCGGTCGCAGCGTGTTCGGTGTCAACCTGATCCAGACCGAGCGCGAATCCGAGACCCAGACCAACGTCGGCCTGTTCGAGGACAACCGCACCCAGCGCGGGGCCAGCGCGTTCTGGCAATGGCGCTACGGCCCGCGCACGACGACCCTGCTGACCACCGGCATCAGCCGCACCGACTTCACCGACAGCGATCGCGAGGATGACCTCTGGTTCCTGCGTGCCAGTGTCAGCCGCCAGTTGACGCCGGATACCAGTGCCAGTCTGGCCTACCGGCACCAGCGACGGGATTCGACCAGCGCGGCCAACGAGTACCGCGAGAACGCGATCATCGGCACGCTGACCCGGGAGTTCTGAGGCATGTACGAGGAATTCTATGGTTTCACCGGCCGGCCCTTCGCGCTGAGCCCCGATCCGCGGTTCTTCTACGCGAGCAAGGGCCACAGCCGGGCGATGGCCTATCTCGAATACGGCGTGCAGCTGGAAGAAGGCTTCATTGTCATCACCGGCGAGGTCGGGGCCGGCAAGACCACCCTGGTGCGCAGCCTGTTCGAGACCCTGAGTGACAAGCCCCTGGTGGCGGCCCAGCTGGTGAGTACGCAGCTGGACGCCGAGGACCTGCTGCGCTCGGTCTGCCTCGCCTTCGGGCTGGAGGATGCCCCGAATCACAAGGCCGGTCAGCTGCGCCGCCTGGAGTCCTTTCTGCACGACACGCGGGCCCGGGGCCAGCGCGCCCTGCTGGTGGTCGACGAGGCACAGAACCTGGGCCCCGACGCCGTGGAAGAGCTGCGCATGCTGTCCAACTTCCAGGGCGAGGACGGCCCCCTGCTGCAGAGCTTCCTGCTCGGTCAGCCGGAATTCCGGCGGCTGCTGCGCAGCGAGAACATGCAGCAGTTGCGCCAGCGCGTAATCGCGACCTACCACCTCGGCCCGATGGACGAGGACGATACGCGCGCCTACGTCGAGCACCGGCTCGCGCGGGTGGGCTGGAACGGAAGCCCGCATTTCGACGCCGACATCTGGCCGCGCATCCACGACTACACCGGCGGTATCCCGCGCAAGGTGAACACCTTCTGCGACCGCCTGCTGCTGATGGGGTACCTGGAGGAATGTGCCGATCTGGATGCGGCGCGGGCGCAGCAGGTGATCGACGAGATCGAGGAGGACCTGGAAGGGGTGCTGCTGGACGAGACGCCACCCGCCGCCGGTTCGTCGGGGCC
>JBJHBC010000049.1:6195-14668 GCA_050485285.1 Thioalkalivibrio sp. | reverse complement strand
TGGAGATGTTGTAGGGCAGGTTGCCGACCACGCGCCAGCCGCGTTCGGGCAGGGGGCCGAGATCGGCCAGCCGCATGTCCAGGGCATCGCCCACGTGAAGGTCCAGGCGCTCCGGCGGGAACCCGGCTCGCAGCCCGGCCGCCAGGTCGCGGTCGATCTCCACGGCGACCAGGCGGTCCAGACGCTCCAGCAGCGCCGCGGTGAGGGCCCCGCGGCCGGGCCCGATCTCGAGCACGGCGTCGCCCGGCTGCGGGTCGATCGCCGCGACAATGCGCGCGAGGATGCCGGCATCGTGCAGGAAGTTCTGCCCGAAGCGCTTGCGGATTGGCGACGAGGTCTTGAGGCGTGTCATGCGTTCGCGGCGCGGCGGCTGGCGGCGCGCGCCGCAAGGGCCTCCGCCAGGCGTTCGGCGGCCTGGAAGCTGCCGACCTCGGCAGCCCCGGTGCCGGCCAGATCCAGCGCGGTGCCATGATCCACCGAGGTGCGGATGAAGGGCAGGCCCAGGGTCACGTTGATGGCCCCGCCAAAGCCGGCGTGCTTGAGGACCGGCAGGCCCTGATCGTGATACATGGCCAATACCGCGTCGACGCCTTCGAGCGCGCGCGGGGTGAACGCGGTGTCGGCCGGGAGTGGACCGCGCAGGTGCATGCCGGCATCCCGCAGGCGATCCAGGGTGGGCGTGATGATCTCGATCTCCTCGCGTCCGAGGACGCCGTCCTCGCCGGCATGCGGATTCAGGCCGCAGACCGCGATCACGGGTTCCGCGATGCCGAAGTCGCGGCGCAGGTCGTGGTGCAGGACGCGGGTTACGGCCTCCAGGCGTTCGGCCGTGATAGCGTCGGCCACGGCCCTAAGCGGCAGGTGGGTGGTCACCAGCGCGACCCGCAGGGTCTCGGTGGCCAGCATCATCACCGGCGTCAAAGCCCCGGCGCGTGCGGCGAGCCACTCGGTGTGCCCGCTGAAGGCGATCCCGGCGCGATTGATCACGCCCTTGTGGACCGGGCCGGTGACCATGGCCTCGAAGGTGCCGTCCAGGCAGCCGTCGGCGGCCGTGGCCAGCAGGGTCAGCACGTGTTCGGCGTTGGCGGGGTCCAGGGTGCCCGCGACCACCGGGGCCGCCACCGGCACCGGCAGGATCTCCAGGGTGTGGGCCGGGGTGGCCTCGCGCGGGCGGTCCGGGTCGAAGGGCACCAGGCGCAGGGGTTCGCCCAGCTGGCGGGCGCGCGCCTCCAGCACGTCTGGATCGGCGATGGCGACGCGCTGCGCCTGGCCGCGCTGCCGCGCCATGGCGATCAGGAGATCGGGCCCGATCCCGGCGGGCTCGCCGGCAGTCAGGGCCAGGCGCGGGACCGGGTGGGCCCCGCGCGGATCAGGAGCCGAAGCCGTCGATTCGGTATTCGACATAGGCCTCGTCCCGCAGGCGGCGCAGCCACAGCTCGAGCTCTTCGTCGCGCTTGCGGTTCTGCAGGATCTCGCGGGCGCGGGCGCGAATCTGCTCGCGCGAGGTGTCCACCTCGCGGCGCTCCAGGACCTCGATGATGTGCCAGCCGAACTGGCTTTCCACCGGCTCGCTGACCACGCCTGGCTCCAGCGCCTGCATGGCCTCCTCGAAGGCGGGTACCAGTTCGCCCGGGCTGACCCACCCGAGGGTGCCGCCCTGGGCGGCCGAGCCCGGGTCGTCGGAGTTGGCGCGCGCGAGGTCCTCGAAGCTCGCGCCCTCGCGGATGCGGTTGTACAGGGACTGGGCCTGGCGGCGCGCGTCCTCGTCGCTGCGCACCTGGTCCGGGCTGATCAGGATGTGGCGTACCCGGGTCTGCTGCACGCGGGTCTGGTCACCACCCTCGCGGTCCAGCAGCTTCATGATGTGGAAACCGCTGGGCGAGCGCAGGACGTCGCTCACCTCGCCGGTCCGCATCAGCACGGCCTCGCGGGCAAACACGGTGGGGATCTCGCCGGCGGAGCGCCAGCCGAGATCGCCGCCTTCCAGGGCGTGGGGCCCTTCCGATTCGCTAATGGCGATGGTGGCGAAGTCCTCGCCCTCGCGCACCCGTTTGCGCAGGGATTCGGCCTTCTCGCGGGCCTCGGCAATCTGCCGGGCGTCGGCGCCCTGCGGGAGGGCCACCATGATCTGCGCGATGCGGTAGCGCACGCCGCGGTCAATGGCGCCGCTCTCGGAGGCGATCAGGTCGGCGATCTCCTGATCGGAGACGCGGACGCGCTGGTCGACCTGGCGGCGCTGCAGCTGATTGACCGTCAGTTCGTGGCGGATCTGCTCGCGAAAGGCGTTGAAGTCCACGCCATCCTGCATCAGCGCCCGGCGCAGCTGCGGCAGGGTCATGCGGTTCTCGCGGGCGATGTTCTCCATCGCGCGGTTCAGGGTCATCTCGTCGATGTTGATGCCGACGCGCTCGGCCTCCTGCAGCTGCACGCGCTCGACGATCAGGCGCTCCATGACCTGACGCGCCAGGGTGTCCTGGTCGGGCGGACGGTTGCCGCGCTCGATCATCTGCTGGGCGACCAGGTTCATGCGCTCCACCAGCTCGCGCTGGGTGATGACGTCGTCACCCACCACCGCCAGGATGCGGTCGGTGAAACGGTCGCCCTCGGGGGTGATGGGGGCGGCCGGGGCACCGCTGTCGCTGGCGGCGCCGGGCGTGACCGGCGCCTCGACCGCGCCCTGCGAGAGACCGCCAGTCGCGGGCCCGCTGGTCTGGGCGATGGCCGGCAGGCCGAGGCCGTAGAGCAGGACGGCCAGCAGCGGCAGCAGGGCGCGGGCCCTGCCGCGGCGGGGTTGTTCAGGGACGTGCGTCATATCCGGCAATACCCTCGCGCAATAGCGAATCCACACCGGAATCGAACCGTGCCAGGCCGTCCAGTGTGAGTTGGAAGTAGATCGAGTTGTCGTAGGTCTCGTCGAAGCTGTACGCGCGGCGCGCCACCACACGGATACCATAGCAGCAACTACGATACTGAAGCCCGGCCAGAAGTTCGAGGTCGCGTTCTTCCTGCAGGCTGTAGCTCCAGCGGCCGATCGCGTCGATGCGCTCGGTGACGGGCCACATCACGGAGACATCGGTCTGGTCGATGGAGCGCGCGCCGGCCTCGCGCTGGCGATAGCCCAGGTTGATCCGGGCGCGTTCACTGGGGCTGTAGCTGACCGAAACTGCTGCCAGGGTGGTTTCGTCCGCGTCCTGGTTGTAGAGGATGGAGCCGCGCCCGCTCCAGGCATCGCCGATGCGCACGCGACCTTCCAGGGCCAGGTCCGAACGCGAGTCCGTCAGCGGGTCCTGTCCGGTGCCGCGGCGGACTTCGCGGTCCTCGAGGTAGTGGATCTGGCCGGCGGACAGGCTCAGGCGCTCGCGCCCGGTCTGCTGGTCGAGGATGCGGGTGGTCAGGGCCGTGGTGACCTGGTGGGTGTCGCCCACGCGGTCGGCGCCGACGAAGCGGTCCAGGCTGAACAGGTTGTCGAAGCTGAAGTCGGCCTCGCCGGTGTCGAAGATCGGGATGTCGTCCTGGTTCCGGTAGGGCACGTAGCCGTAGAAGATGCGCGGTTCCAGGGTCTGCAGGCGGCGGCCGCCCGCGATGGCACGTTCGAAGATCAGCCCGGTGTCGATCGAGGCGCGTGGCACCGTCCGGCTGATCGATTCCGGACGGTCGTCCTGGCCGCGGCGATCCAGTTCGTAGCGGGTATGGCGGACACCGGCGGCGGGTTCGAAGAAGAAGCCGCCGGTGTCATGGCGCCAGCGCACCTCGGGGTTCAGGTCGAGGCGGGTGCCCACGGGGCGTCCGGACTGGTCCTCGCTGCGTTCGAAGCGCACCAGTTCGGTGTCGAGATCCCAGGACAGCCCGTGGCCCAGGTATTCCCCCGCCTCCAGGGTGATCTGCGGGAGGCGCTGGTAGGGTTCGCCGGCGGCGCTCAGCTCGGGGTCGACGATCTGGTAGTCCTCGATGCGCGTGCGCAGGCGGTAGGCCGGCTGGTTCCAGGTCAGGTCGGCGGAACGCCGCAGGAACGGCGTGGAGCCCCCATAGCGGTCCGAGTTGCCGAAGTCGAAGAAGTATTCCCGGTCGGAGACATCCGCGGCGTCGACGCGCAGGTTCAGATTGGAGGTGATGCGGGTCTGGTGGCGCCACTGGGCGAAGTGGCGGTCTTCACCAGTCTCGCGGTCATCCGGCAGGTAGCGGACGTCAAGCAAACCATTGTGCCGGGGCTGCAGATAGCGGAACTCGGTGCCCAGCATCACCCCGCGGTCGGCCATGATGCGGGGCGTGAAGGTCGCGTCGTAGTTGGGCGCGATGTTCCAGTACCAGGGCGTCGCGAGATCGAAGCCGGTGCGTCCGCCGGTGCCCGCGCTGGGCAGCAGGAAGCCGCTCTTGCGGCGGTCATCCAGCGGGAAGTTGATATACGGGGTGTAGGCGATGGGTACGCCCTTGAAGCGAATCGTCGCGTTGCGGGCCACGCCGACCCCGGTCTCGCGATTGAGCTCCAGATCGCGGGTGCGCAGCCACCAGGAGTCGTTGCCGACCGGGCAGGTGGTGTATTCGGCATCCTCGAAGTCGTGGAGGTGCGGGGCCTGCTGAACGCCCAGCGCCGCGTGGCCCCGGGCCGGGATGGACTGCACCAGGAAATCGATTCTCCGGAACTCGCCGGTCTCGGCATCCAGGCGATATTCGCCGCCCTGGGTGTGCAGCAGCAGGTCGCCGTCGAACAGCCGGGTATCGCCCTCGGTGCGGGCTGTGCCGGAGGCGCGATCGTATTCGAGGAAGTCGGCATCCAGACGCTGCCCCGCTTCGAACAGCTGAACGTTGCCCGAGGCCGATACGCGTTCGCCATCGCGGCGAACGTGATCGGCATCAATCTCGGTCAGGCCGCCCTTCAGGGTGCGCAGTTCGGGCCATTCGACGTCCGGGGCGAAATCGCATCCCGACGGGCGTTCTTCCGCGGGCAGCGCCAGCGGGAGCAGTGCGGCGGTCACCAGGCCAAGGCCCACCGCGATCGGCCGCGCGATCAGGCGAGGCCGTGGCACGAGGCTTGCGGGGCGGCGGCTCATCCCGGGTTCAGGACAGCATTTGGCGGATCTCGTCGAAGATCAGCTCGATGTCGCGGGTGCCATTGACATGCCTGAGCAGGCCGTGACGATCATAGTATTCAATCAGCGGCTGGGTCTGTTCCTCGTAGACCTTGAGGCGATTGACCACGGTCTCTTCGTTGTCGTCCGCGCGGTGGATCAGCTCGCCGCCGCACAGGTCGCACACGCCTTCCTTCTTCGGCGGAAAGGTGTGGGTGTTGAACACCGCGCCGCAGTCCCCGCAGGAGACGCGGCCGGTCAGGCGCTGCTTGAGTTCCTCGAACGGGACGTCGATCTGGATGGCGCGGTCCAGCGGCGATTCGATGTCGGCCAGCATGCTGTCCAGCGCCTCGGCCTGGGCGACATTGCGCGGGAAGCCGTCGAGGATGAAGCCCTTCTGCGCATCGGGTTCCTGCAGGCGGTCGCGGATCAGGCCCAGGACCAGATCATCCGGGACCAGATTGCCGGATTCCATGGCGTTCTCGACCTGCTTGCCGAGTTCGGTCCGGGCCGCGACCGCGGCGCGCAGCAGGTCGCCGGTGGAGATCTGCGGGATGCCGAAGGTGGCGACCATCTTCTTGGCCTGGGTGCCCTTGCCGGACCCCGGTGCGCCCATCAGGACGATACGCATAGCTGACTCCTGCCGGGTGCCGTACCGAACCGCAGGACTCGCCGGGAACGGACGGCACGGTGATTGCGGTGGTGAAACAGGCAGCCGGCCCGGGTCGAGGGCGGGCCGCAAATCGTTTCCCAAGCGCGGTCTTATACCGCCTGAGGCCGATGCGCCGCAACCGCGCGCGGCCGTACGAGTCTCCCTGATGGGACTGTTGGTGGGTGCCCCTGCGGGGCGTCTCCCCTGTATAATCTCCCGCTCTTCAAAGCAATCGGAAACGACTCAAGCATGGACCTCAACCAGATCGAAGCCGGCAAGGATCTCCCCAACGACATCAACGTGGTGATCGAGATCCCCACCCAGGGTCAGCCCGTGAAGTACGAGATGGACAAGGACAGCGGGGCTCTGGTGGTTGATCGCTTTATGGCGGTCGCGATGTTCTATCCGTGCAACTACGGATTCATCCCGAACACGGAGTCGGAAGACAACGACCCGGTGGACGTGCTGGTGATCACCCCGGTGCCGCTGCTGCCGGGCTCGGTTGTGCGCTCGCGCCCGATCGGCATGCTGAAGATGACCGACGAGGCCGGGGTGGACGCGAAGATCCTGGCGGTGCCGGTGGACAAGCTGTGCACGCAGTCCGCGCGGTTCCAGAGCCCGGACGACGTGCCGAAGGAGCTCCTGGACTCGATCAAGCACTTCTTCGAACGCTACAAGGAGCTGGAGAAGGGCAAGTGGGTCAAGGTGGAAGGCTGGGTTGGCGCCGACGAAGCCAAGGCGGAGATTGTTGCCAGCTACAAGCGTTACCAGAAGAGCAAGATCTGACGCCGCGCCCCGCTGCATGCAGCGGTCGGTCAGCGCCGCGCCGTCCCGCCGGGTCGGTGCGGCGTTTGCGTGCGCGGGCCACGGCCCTGGTCGCGACGCCGTGACCCGCTGAGATGGCCGAACGCGACGCCTACGGCGAGGAACAGCAGGATCGTGAGCGTTTCGTCGTGCGTATCCTGCTGGCGCTGGTGGTCCTGGCCGCCATTCTGCTGGCGCTGGGCTGGCGGCTCTCGGGGCTGCAGGTCGGGGCGCACTCGCATTTTACTACCCTCTCCGAGAACAACCGGCTCCGGGTCGAGCCGATCGCCCCCACCCGGGGCGTGATTCGCGACCGCAATGGCATCCTGCTGGCGGGCAACCGAGCGTCCTACCAGCTGGAGATCACGGTCGAGCAGGCCAATAACCTGGATTCCCTCCTGACCCGCCTGCGTGGTTACCTGGAACTGAGCGAGGCCGATATCGAGCGCTTTCACCGCGGGGTGCGGCAGCGGCGCCCGTTTCAGCCGGTGCTGTTGAAGGCCGGGCTGGATGACGAGACCGTGGCCCGTATTGCGGTCTCGCGCCACGAACTGCCGGGGGTCGAGATCGAGGCCCGTCCGCTGCGTTTCTATCCCCTGGGTTCCAAATTCTCGCACGCGGTCGGTTATGTCGGGCGCATCAACCAGCAGGATCTGCGCCGGGTGGACGGGCGGGCCTATGCCGGGACCTCGCATATCGGCAAGAGCGGGGTCGAACGCTACTACGAGGAGTTGCTGCACGGCCGGCCGGGCTATCGCCAGGTGGAGGTGAACGCCCAGGGGCGGGTGATCCGCGAGCTGTCGGTGACCCCGCCGCAGCCGGGCACGGACCTGACCCTGACCCTGGATGTGAACCTGCAGCAGGCGGCCTACCGGGCGCTGGCCGGGCGGGATGGCGCGATCGTGGCCATCGATCCGAATAACGGCGAGGTGCTGGCGCTGGTCAGCGCCCCCGGTTTTGATCCCGAGTCCTTTGTCCACGGAATCTCGCAGGCCGATTTCGCCGCCGTGCGCGATGACAAGCGCCGGCCGCTGTTCAATCGTGCCCTGAGTGGGCAGTACCCGCCGGGCTCGACGGTCAAGCCACTGGTCGCGCTGGCGGCCCTGGACGAAGATGTCACGACTGCCGAGCGCGAGATGTTCGCCCGTGGCTACTACCAGCTCCCGGGGCACGAGCGGCGCTATCGTGACTGGCGTCGCGAGGGCCATGGCCGGGTGGACATGTCCCGTGCGATCGCGGTGTCCTCGGATGTCTATTTCTACGACCTGGCCCATACCATGGGGATCGATCGCATGGTGCCGATCCTGGGCGCGTTCGGGATTGGACAGCGCACCGGGATCGATTCCACCGGGGAG
The DNA here is from genome assembly GCA_050485285.1 of Thioalkalivibrio sp. Classification (GTDB taxonomy): domain Bacteria; phylum Pseudomonadota; class Gammaproteobacteria; order Ectothiorhodospirales; family Ectothiorhodospiraceae; genus Thioalkalivibrio. Next base: position 6,791 of record JBJHBC010000049.1, on the reverse strand, counting down.
CGCTCCGGGATTTTGCCCAGCCGTGACTGGAAGCGGGCCACGCACAACGAGGTATGGTTCCCGGGCGAGACCCTGATCACCGCGATCGGCCAGGGGTACATGCTGTCCACGCCCCTGCAGATGGCCGACTTTACGGCGGCGCTGGCCACGCGCGGTGTGCGCTATCAGCCGCACCTGCTGCGCGCGATGGACAATGGCACCGGCGAGCCGGAGTATCCGCTGCCGGTGACGCGCGAGCCGGTGGTCGTGGACGACCAGCACTGGGATGCGATCCACGGCTCGCTGGTGGAGGCGGTGCATGCCCGCCACGGGACCGCCTGGGGCAGCGTGGGCAGCACCCGCCCGGCCTACACCATTGCCGGCAAGACCGGCACTTCGCAGGTGTTCAGCCTCGGCGACGATGAAGAGTACGACGAAGAGGAGCTGGCCCGGCGTCTGTGGGACCACGCCCTGTTCGTGGGCTATGCCCCGGCGGAGGATCCGCAGATCGCGGTGGCGGTCCTGGTCGAGCACGGAGGGTCCGGTGGCCGGGTGGCCGCGCCCGTGGCGCGCGAAGTGATGGACGCCTATCTGCTGGACGGGGCGGGCATGACCCT
>JBJHBC010000049.1:0-6095 GCA_050485285.1 Thioalkalivibrio sp. | reverse complement strand
TGCTGGGGCTGGCCGTGCTGTTCAGCGCCTCCGGGCAGAGTGTGGTGGCCGTGGAACGGCAACTGATGCGCATCGGCCTGGGCGTGGCCGCGATGCTGCTGGTCGCACAGGTATCACTGCACGGTCTGCGCGCGATCTCCCCGTGGCTGTTCGCGGCGGGCATCCTGCTGTTGCTGGCGGTGATGTGGGTGGGGGACGTCGGCAAGGGGGCCCAGCGCTGGCTGGATCTCGGTTTCATGCGTTTCCAGCCCTCGGAGATCATGAAGCTCGCCGTGCCGATGATGGTGGCCTGGTATCTCTCGTTGCGCAGCGGGCGGCCGCGTTTTCGCGATCTCCTCGTGACCGGCGTGCTGATCCTGGTGCCGGTGTATCTGATCATGCAGCAACCGGACCTGGGGACCTCGATGCTGGTCGCGGCCGCCGGCGCACTGGTGGTATTTCTCGCGGGGCTGGGCTGGCGCTGGTTCGTCGGCCTGGGCGTCGTGATGGCCGCCGCCGTGCCCATCCTGTGGTCGCAGATGCTGGACTACCAGCGCCAGCGGGTACTCACGCTGTTCAACCCGGAATCCGATCCGCTGGGGGCCGGCTATCACATCATCCAGTCGAAGATCGCGATCGGGTCCGGGGGGTTGTACGGCAAGGGCTGGCTGAACGGGACCCAGTCGCAGCTGGAGTTCCTGCCGGAGCGCTCCACCGACTTCATTTTTGCGGTCTACGCCGAGGAATTCGGCTTTATTGGTGTCGCGCTCTTGCTGCTGCTGTATTTTGCGATTGTCGCCCGCGGGCTTTGGATCGCCGCGCTGGCGCAGGACCGCTATGCCCGGCTGCTGGGCGGGAGTATCAGCCTGACCTTCGCGGTCTATATGGTGGTCAATATCGGCATGGTGACCGGCCTGTTGCCGGTGGTCGGTGTGCCGCTGCCCCTGGTCAGTTACGGGGGAACGTCGCTGGTGACCCTGATGGTCGCCTTCGGTATTCTCATGAGCATAGCCTCCCAGAAACGCCTGGTGAATCGATGACCCTGACCCTGCGCCCCGTGTGGGCCCGCCTTGCCCGTCCCCTCCTGATGCCGGTCGGGCTGGCCCTGATCCTGGCGTTCGCCTCCCTTCCGGCCGCGGCGGAAAGTGAATTCCGCGCCGGTGACCCGCCGTATCTCGAGCGCGACGAGGTCCAGGCCTTCATCGACGAGCAGGTGGAGGCTGGCCGTGACCGCGAGACCCTGGAGGCGATGTTCGCGGCAGCCGATCCGCAACAGCGCATCCTTGACCTGATCTCCAGCCCCGCCGAGGCCAGGCCGTGGAAGGATTACCGCCCGATCTTCATCACCGATGAGCGCATCGAGCGTGGGCGCGAGTTCATGCAGGAGCATGAGCGCTGGCTCCAGCGCGCCGCGGACCGCTTTGACGTCGAGCCGAAGATCATTGCCGCCATCATCGGGGTCGAGACCTACTACGGCCGCAACACCGGTGGTTTCCGCGTGTTCGATGCCCTGGTGACCCTGGGCTTCGACTATCCGCCCCGGTCCGACTTCTTCCGCCGCGAGCTGGGCGAGTTCCTGACGCTGGTGGATGAAGAGGGCCTCGACCCGCGCGAGACCCGTGGCTCCTACGCCGGGGCCATGGGGCGTGGCCAGTTCATCTCGTCCAGCTATCGCCACTACGCGGTGGATTTCGATGGCTCCGGCCAGCGTGACCTGCTGAACTCCTGGCCGGATGCGATCGGGTCGGTGGCCAACTATTTCCGCGCGCACCACTGGAACCACGGCGAGCCGGTGGTGGCCAGGGCCCGGGTCGAGGGCGATGCCCACGAGGCGCTGATCAGCCGCAACTATCAGGCGCGCTTTGACCTCGAAGAACTGGCCGCACACGGGATCTACCCCGACGAGGCCGTGGACGAGGACGGCCAGTACTCGTTCATCCGCCTCGAGGGCGAGGATGGCTACGAGTACTATCTCGGGTATCCGAACTTCTACGTGATTACCCGCTACAACCGGAGCCCGCTGTATGCGATGGCCGTCCACCAGCTGGCCGAGGCGCTGGCCGAGTAAACCGCGCCGCGCGGGCGCCGGCGGGGCCGCGCTGGCGGTCTTGCTGGCGCTGGTCCTGGCGGGCTGTTCGTCCACCCCCGACCACAAGGCCGACCCGGACCGCCCGCTGGGCGATGCCGCGTATGACAGCTACCCCGATCCTGCGGATGTGCCGCAGGATCTGGCGCTGATTCCGGAACCGGAGCCGCGTGACGAGCCGCCCAGCCGCTATGGCAATCCGTCCGAGTACGAGGTGTTCGGTCAGCGCTATCGCACGCTCAAGACCAGTGACGGCTTCGAGGAAGAGGGGTACGCGTCCTGGTATGGAACCAAGTTCCACGGACGGCGCACTTCCAGCGGCGAGCCCTACGACATGTACGCGATGACCGCGGCGCACAAGTCCCTGCCGCTGCCGAGCTTCGTCGAAGTCACCAACCTGGAAAACGGCAAACAGGTGATCGTACGGGTGAATGATCGCGGCCCGTTCGTGGACGGACGCATCATCGATCTCTCCTACGCCGCCGCTCATCGCATCGACATGACCGATGCCGGGGTCGCGCGCGTGCGCATCCGGGCGGTGGGGCCGGGCGACACGACGCCGGCCCGGGTGGCAGAGGCACCGGAGCCCGAGCCGCTCGAGGTGGCCGCCGCAGCTCAGCCGGACATCGCGCCCGAACCGCAGGACGCAGCGCCGGCCGCGGCCGGCGCCAATGGCGAGGCGGCGGGGCCCGGGCGTTTCGTCCAGGTCGGGGCGTTCGCCGAGCGCCATTCGGCCGAGCAGGTGCGCGAGGATCTGCGCGCGCTCGGCTTGGAGCCGGTGCGGATCTCCAGCGTCGAACGGGACAACGGGGCGCAACTGCACCGCGTGCGCATCGGCCCGCTGGCCGATGGCGACGCGGTCCGCACGATTACCGATCGCCTGCAGGGCGCGGCGCACGTGGACTACCGCGTAGTGACCGACGCGCCGTAAGCCCTCGTCCCCGGTATTTCCGGCCCGTACCGGGTCCCAATTCTGCTATCGTATTTCGGTCCTTCAGGAGGCCCTTCGCAATCATGAATTCGTCCGTCCGCACCCCGTTTCTGCCGCTGTTGGCGGCCTGCCTGCCGGTCATCCTGGCGCTCCTGCTGGCGCTGGTTCCGGCGCAGGCGCAGGAGTCGGAGCTGCCCGTGGCCGGCGCCGGCGCGAACGTGCCCGGTGGCATCCCGCGGCCGCCCTCGGACGTGACGGCGGCGAGCTATGCGCTGATGGACTTCGACTCGGGCCTGATGCTCGCCAGCCGCGATCCGCTGGTGGAGCGCGAGCCGGCCAGCCTGACCAAGCTGATGACGGCCTACGTGGTGTTTGGCGAAATCACTGACGGTCGCATGGCGCTGGACGACCAGGTCACGGTCAGCGAGCGTGCCTGGCGGACCGGCATGCGCGGGGCATCGCGCATGTTCATCGAGGTTGGTGAGGAGGTTGCGGTCGAGGATCTGCTGCGCGGGATGATCATCCAGTCCGGCAACGATGCCTCCACCGCGCTGGCCGAGCATGTTGCCGGCTCGGAGGGGGCGTTTGTCGACATGATGAACGCCCAGGCGCGCGAGCTGGGGATGCGCCAGTCCTACTTCGCCAACCCGCACGGACTGCCCTCCGAGGAGTCGCAGTACACCACCGCCCAGGACATGGCATTGCTCGCCCGGGCGCTGATCCGCGACTTCCCGGATCTCTACGGTTACTACAGCGAACGTTCTTTCGAGTACAACGACATCTCGCAGAGCAACCGCAACATGCTGCTGTGGCGCGATGCCGGATTCGACGGCCTGAAGACCGGCTGGACCTCGAACGCCGGCTACAACCTGGTTTCGTCCGCCAAGCGTAACGACCGCCGGCTGGTGGCCGTGGTCATGGGGATCGAGGCGTCGGATCATCAGCAGGGCGGTACTCGCCGCGCCAACGAGTCCCAGGCGCTGGTGAACTGGGGGATGCGCTTCACCGCGACCCGCAAGCTGTTCGAGGGCGGCCACGAACTGGGGACCCCGCGGGTCTATCGCGGGGCGCAGACCGAAGTGGCCGTGGGCCTGGCGGAGGACTTCTGGGTCATGGTCCCGCCGGGGCGCGAGGACGATCTGGACGCCTCGATGGAGGTCAACCAGCCGCTGGAGGCCCCGCTGGCCGCGGGCGATCCGGTGGGCGAGGTCGTGGTGCGCCTGAATGGCGAGGTCCTCCGGACCCAGCCGCTGGTCGCGTTGCAGCCGGTGGAACAGGGCGGCCTGGTCCGCCGCCTGTGGGATGGCGCGGCCCTGGGTATTCAGTCGGCCTGGCCATTCTGAGCCGTGTTTCGCCCGTGAGCATTGCCTATTACAACGGGGATTACCTGCCGCTGGATCAGGTACGGATCTCGCCGCTGGACCGGGGCTTCCTGTTCGGAGACTCGGTATACGAGGTGATCCCCAGCTACTCCGGCGAGTTCTTCCTGCTCTCCGAGCACCTGGAGCGCCTGGCGCGATCCCTGGCGGCGATCCGCATCCGCAACCCGTTTGACCGCGAGGGGTGGCGTGCGCTTCTGATGGACTTGCTGGCGCGCAATGCCGACCCCGCGACCCCTGACCTCGGGATCTACCTCCAGGTGACCCGTGGCGTGGCCCCGCGCGACCATGCCTTCCCGGTGGATGCGCAACCCACCGTCCTGGCGATGGTCAGCCCGATCCGGCCCCTACCGGAGACCATCCGCGTGGACGGCGTGGCCGCCGTGACGGCCGAGGACCGCCGCTGGGGCCACTGCGATATCAAGGCCACCACTCTGCTGGCCAATGTGCTGAACCGCCAGGATGCGACCGAGCGGGGTGCCGTCGAGGCCGTGTTGTTGCGGGACGGGCAGTTGACCGAAGGCGCGGCCAGCAATGTCATCCTGGTCCTGGACGGGCGGGTGATCACCCCGCCGCTGGATGCATCGGTACTGCCGGGGGTCACCCGCTCGCGGGTGCTCGACCTGGCGCGCGAGCTGGGCTACCCGGTGGAGGAGCGCGGGGTCAGCGCCGACGAGCTGGCGCGGGCCGGGGAGATCTGGCTCACCAGCTCGACCCGCGAGATCCTGCCGGTTACGCGGCTGGACGATCGCCCCGTGGGTACGGGGTGCCCCGGACCGGTCTGGCAGGCCGTGCACGCCGCCTACCAGGCGGCCAAGCCCGGGGCGCCGGTGAGCGAACCCCTGCAATCCGGAGGTGCCGCATGAGTGACCGCGAGAGCCTGATCGAGTTTCCCTGCCGTTTCCCGGTGAAGGTGATGGGCGACGCCCATCCGGAGCTGATGGAGGCGGTCGAGGGCTGTGTCGCCGAGCATCTGGATGCCGAAGACGCGGTGATCGAGCAGCGCGCCTCGCGCGCCGGCCGCTTCGTCGGCATCACCATCACCTTTACCGCGACCAGCCAGGATCAGCTGGACGCCTTCTATCGTTCCCTGGGTCGTTGCGACCGGGTGCGCATGATCCTGTGACCGAGGTGCTGCCGCCCGGGCCGGTGGTCCGCCTGCTGGGTATGCAGCCCTACGTCCCGGTCTGGCAGGCGATGCAGCTTCAGGCGCGGGAGCGCGATGCGGCCCGGCCGGATGCCTTCTGGTGCGTCGAGCACCCGCCCGTCTTTACTCAGGGTCGCAATGGTCGCGCCGAGCACCTGCTGGACCCCGGCGCGACGCCGGTGGTGGCGATCGATCGCGGGGGGCAGGTGACCTGGCATGGCCCCGGGCAACTGGTCGTCTACACGCTGGTGGACCTGCCGCGACTGGGGATCGGGGTCCGACGCCTGGTGGCGGGCCTGGAACAGGCGGTGATCGATACGCTGGCGCAATGGGGGATCCATGCGCAGCGTCGGGAGAAGGCGCCGGGGGTGTACGTCGATGGGGCCAAGATTGCGGCGCTGGGCCTGCGCATCCGGCATGGACGCAGCATCCATGGGCTGGCGCTGAACATCGCGCCTGGCCTGGCACCGTTTGAGCGCATGAATCCCTGTGGCTATCCGGGGCTCGCCGCGACCTCCATGCAGCATCTGCTCGGTCCGCTGGACGGCAACCGGGTCCGGGAGCAGTTGCTTG
>JBJHBC010000048.1:8006-14718 GCA_050485285.1 Thioalkalivibrio sp. | reverse complement strand
TGGTGATGCCGGGCGACAACGTCAAGATGACGGTGTCCCTGATCAACCCGATCGCGATGGAAGACGGGCTGCGCTTTGCGATCCGCGAAGGTGGCCGCACCGTCGGCGCCGGCGTCGTCTCCAAGATCATCGAGTGATACAGTAGACAAGTTGACAGATCGACCGCGAGAGGCGGCGCCGGGTGCGTCGTCTCTCGCGTTTGTTTCTTGTCGATTCGATTTATAGGCCAGTAGCTCAATTGGCAGAGCAGCGGTCTCCAAAACCGCAGGTTGGGGGTTCGAGTCCCTCCTGGCCTGCCATCTTCCGGATGGCGGCAGCACCGGGTGATACGTATTCATGAGTGAACAATCGGAACAGACCGGCGTGCTTGATACCGTCAAGCTCGCGGTGGCCGTGGCGCTGCTGATTGCCGGCGTCATGGGCTTTTATTGGTTCCAGGACGAATCCACTCTGATTCGCGTCCTCGGGCTGCTCGCCGTTGTGGGGGTCGCCATCGGCATCGGGATGACGACCGCCAAGGGCAGCCAGCTCGCCGGCTTCATGGGCAACGCGCGCACCGAGGTGCGCAAGATGGTGTGGCCCACCCGCGTCGAGACGACCCAGACCACGCTGATCGTCATTGCCGTCGTGATCCTGGTGGGGATCTTCCTCTGGCTCCTGGACATGTTCCTGGGCTGGGGCATCAGTCGGTTCATCGGATAAGCATCAGGATTCTCGACCATGGCACTACGCTGGTACGTCGTACAGGCATTCTCGGGTTTCGAGGCCCAGGTGAAGCGGTCCCTGGAGGAGCGCATCGAGCGCTTCGGCATGCAGGACCACTTTGGCGAGATCCTCGTGCCCACCGAGGAGGTCGTCGAGATGAAGGACGGCCAGAAGCGCAAGAGCGAACGCAAGTTCTTCCCTGGCTACGTGCTGGTGCAGATGGACCTGAACGACGAGGCCTGGCACCTGGTGAAGGCCGTGCCGCGCGTGCTCGGGTTTATCGGCGGTACCGCCGACCGCCCGGCGCCGATTAGCGACAAGGAAGCCGACGCCATCCTGCAGCGCATGCAGGAAGGCGCCGAGAAGCCGCGCCCGAAGGTCCTGTTCGAGGTGGGCGAGATGGTTCGCGTGATCGATGGGCCGTTCAACGATTTCAACGGCGTGGTCGAAGAGGTCAACTACGACAAGAGCCGCCTGCTGGTGGCCGTCCAGATTTTCGGCCGCTCGACGCCCGTGGAACTGGAGTTCCACCAAGTCGAGAAAACCTGACCGACGCGCACGCGTCGTTACCTGCTGATCGGGGAGCCGCGAGGCGTTCGCACCCGAGGGAGTTCTCATGGCAAAGAAAATCGAAGCGTATATCAAGCTTCAGGTCCCGGCCGGCAAGGCCAACCCGAGCCCGCCCGTGGGCCCCGCGCTGGGTCAGCGCGGTGTGAACATCATGGAGTTCTGCAAGGCGTTCAACGCGCAGACCCAGGAGATGGAGCCCGGTCTGCCAATCCCGGTGGTCATTACCGTGTACGCCGATCGCAGCTTCACGTTCATCACCAAGACGCCGCCGGCCTCGATCCTGCTGAAGAAGGCCGCGGGCATCCAGTCCGGGTCCGGTCAGCCGAACACCAACAAGGTGGGTACGGTCACTCGTGCCCAGCTGGAAGAGATCGCGAAGACCAAGGAACCCGACCTGACGGCGGCGGATCTGGATGCCGCGGTCCGCACCATTGCCGGTAGTGCCCGCAGTATGGGCCTCGAAGTGGAGGGTCTCTGAAATGGCAAAGCTTTCCAAGCGTATGCAGGCCATCCGCGAGAAGGTCGAGCCGACCCGTCTGTATCCGGTGACCGAGGCCTTTGATCTCCTGCGTGAGCTGCCCAAGGCCAAGTTCCGCGAGTCGGTCGATGTCGCCGTGAACCTGGGCGTCGACCCGCGCAAGTCCGATCAGGTGGTGCGTGGTTCCACCGTGCTGCCGCACGGCAACGGCAAGACCGTTCGCGTGGCCGTGTTCACCCAGGGTGCCAACGCCGATGCCGCGAAAGAAGCCGGTGCTGACGTGGTCGGCATGGACGATCTTGCCGAACAGGTGAAGGCCGGTCAGATGGACTTCGACGTGGTGATCGCCTCCCCGGATGCGATGCGCGTGGTGGGTCAGCTGGGTCAGATCCTCGGGCCGCGCGGTCTGATGCCGAACCCGAAGGTCGGCACCGTGACCCCCGATGTGGCCACCGCGGTGACCAACGCCAAGGGCGGCCAGGTGCGCTATCGCACCGACAAGGGCGGCATCGTGCACTGCACGATCGGCGCGGCGGATTTCGAATCCAGCGCGCTCGCCGAGAACCTGAACGCCCTGCTGGCCGATCTGGTCAAGATGAAGCCGGCGACCTCCAAGGGTCAGTACGTCAAGGGCGTGGTGGTCTCGACCACCATGGGTCCGGGCGTCAAGGTCGATCAGGGCTCGCTGAGCCTCTGAGCAACAACATTCGGTTTTTGGTCGGCTGTCGCGCAAGCGGCACGCCATCCAAGACCGCAGGCGCGGGGCCTTCGGGCCCGGCTTAATACCCCAGCCTGCGCAGATGGTGTCACCCGATTCAGGAAGTACCTGCGACGGGAGCACCGCAGTACCGGGTCCGCCCGGTTTCACGACCGCCTCCGGGTGGTCTTACTAGAGGAGAGTCAACGTGGCTTTGAATCTCGATGACAAGAAGGTGATTGTCTCGGAACTGGCTACGGTTGCTGCCTCGGCACATTCCGCGGTCGCCGCGGAATATCGGGGTCTCTCGGTAGCGCAGATGACCGACCTGCGTCGGCAGGCACGGTCCTCCGGTGTCTATCTGCGAGTGGTGAAGAACAACCTCGCCAAGCGTGCCATTGAGGGTACGGACTTCGAGTGCATGCAGCCCGAGCTGCATGGCCCGCTGATCCTGGCCTTCAGTGAAGAGGAGCCCAGCTCCGCCGCGCGCCTGGTGAAGGACTTCGCCAAGGAAAACGATCAGCTGAAGGTCCGGCTGGTGTCCTTTGGTGGGCAGCTCATGGGGGCGAACGATCTCGATCGTCTCGCGAGCCTGCCGACGCGTGAAGAGGCCCTTGCGCAGCTTCTCGCCACCATGAAGGCGCCGCTCGACAAGTTCGCCCGCACGGTGAACGAAGTCCCCGGCAAGCTGGTGCGTACCGTTGCAGCAATCCGTGACCAGAAACAGGCAGCCTGAACCTTTTCAAGCCTTTTTCTGTAGCAAGTACTGAATGAATTCGGGTACGACCCGTTAGGAGAGTTAGAAATGGCCGTTTCGAAAGAAGATATCCTGGAAGCCATCGGCAACATGACGGTCCTCGAGATCGTGGACCTGATCAGCGAGATGGAAGAGAAGTTTGGCGTGTCCGCCGCTGCCGCCGTCGCGGCCGCCCCGGCCGCTGCCGGTGGTGGTGAAGCCGCCGCTGCTGAAGCCAAGGACGAGTTCGACGTCGTGATGTCCAGCTTCGGCGACAACAAGGTCGGCGTGATCAAGGTCGTGCGCGGCCTGACCGGTCTGGGTCTGAAGGAAGCCAAGGAAATGGTCGAAGGCGTTCCGGCGACCGTGAAGGAAGGCGCGCCGAAGGAAGAGGCCGAGAAGATGAAGACGGAACTGGAAGAAGCGGGCGCCACCGTCGAACTGAAGTAAGAAGGCGCTTGCGCCTGTTGTTTTCGTGTACATCACGAAGCCCTGAGGCTGGCGGCCGTTTGGTCGTCAGCCTCAGCCCGTGGTGGCGCGGGTTTTGTTCCGCGTTGTTCAGCTAGCCTCCGAGGTAAGCCATGGCCCTCAGTTATACCGAAAAGAAACGTATCCGCAAGGACTTCGGGAAGCGTCCCCAGATCCTCGACGTCCCGTACCTGCTCGAGACCCAGTTGACGTCCTATCGGGATTTCCTGCAGGCGGACCAAGCGCCGGACGGGCGTGACTCCCTGGGCCTGCACGCGGCGTTTCAGTCGGTATTCCCCATCGTCAGCTATTCCGGTCATGTCCAGCTCGAGTACGTGAGCTACCGCCTGGGCGAGCCGATGTTCGACGTGAAGGAATGCCAGATCCGTGGCGTGACCTATGCAGCGCCGCTGCGCGTGCTGCTGCGCCTCGTGATCCACGACAAGGAAGCCCCGGCGGGCTCCACCGTGGTCAAGGAGGTCAAGGAGCAGGAGGTCTACATGGGCGAAATGCCGCTCATGACCGAGAACGGCACCTTCGTCATCAATGGCACCGAACGCGTGATCGTGTCGCAGCTGCACCGTTCCCCGGGTGTGTTCTTCGACAGCGACAAGGGCAAGACGCAGGGCAGCGCGCAGAAGCTGCTCTATAACGCCCGCATCATTCCGTACCGCGGTTCCTGGCTGGACTTCGAGTTCGACGCCAAGGACGGGGTATACGTGCGCATCGACCGTCGCCGCAAGCTGCCGGCGTCGATCCTGCTGCGCGCACTGGGCATGGATACCGAAGAGATCCTGGCCACCTTTTTCGAATTCAACCAGCTCACCCTCGACGAGGATGGCGGCGAGCTGGACCTGATCCCCGAGCGCATGCGCGGCGAGACCGCGGTGGTCGACATCACCGATGGCGACAAGGTCATCGTCGAGGCGGGTCGCCGCATCACCCCCCGCCACATCCGGGAGATCGAGAAGGCCGGCATCAACACCCTGCGGGTGCCGGACGAATACCTGCTGGGCCGCGTGCTGGCCAAGGGCGTGGTCGACGAGTCCACCGGCGAGCTGATCGCCGGCGCCAACGACGCGCTGACCCAGGAACTGCTGGACAAGCTGCGCGCCGAGGGCGTGAAGACCCTGCAGACCATCTACACCAACGACTACGATCATGGTCCGTACATGTCGGACACCCTGCGTCTGGATCCGACCAAGACGCAGCTGGAGGCGCAGGTCGAGATCTACCGCGTGATGCGTCCGGGCGAGCCGCCGACCAAGGACGCCGCGGAGAACCTGTTCTCCAACCTGTTCTTCTCGGAGGATCGCTACGACCTCTCCGCCGTGGGGCGGATGAAGTTCAATCGCCGCGTGGGTCGCGAGACCGACGAGGGCGAGGGCGTGCTGTCGCCCGAGGACATCCTGGATGTGCTCAAGGTCCTGATCGACCTGCGCAACGGCAACGGCCGCACCGACGACATCGACCACCTGGGCAACCGACGTATCCGCAGCGTGGGCGAGATGGCCGAGAACCAGTTCCGTCTGGGCCTGGTGCGCGTCGAGCGCGCGGTCAAGGAGCGTCTGACCGTCGCCGAGAGCGAGGGCCTGATGCCACAGGAGCTGATCAACGCCAAGCCGGTGGCGGCCGCGGTCAAGGAATTCTTCGGGTCCAGCCAGCTGTCGCAGTTCATGGACCAGAACAACCCGCTGTCGGAGGTCACGCACAAGCGCCGCATCTCCGCGCTGGGCCCGGGCGGCCTGACCCGCGAACGCGCCGGCTTCGAGGTGCGCGACGTGCATCCGACGCACTACGGTCGCGTCTGCCCGATCGAGACCCCGGAAGGCCCGAACATCGGCCTGATCAACTCGCTGGCGGTGTACGCCCGCACCAACCGCTACGGCTTCCTGGAGACGCCGTACCGCAAGGTCGAGGACGGCAAGGTCACCGAGGAGATCGTCTACCTCTCCGCGATCGAGGAGAGCCAGTACGTGATCGCCCAGGCGAACGCGGCCATGGACGACGAAGGCCGCCTGAGCGACGACCTCGTCTCCTGCCGCCACCAGGAAGAGTTCACGATCTCGACCCCGGACAAGATCCAGTACATGGATATCTCGCCGAAGCAGATCGTGTCGGTGGCGGCCGCGCTGCTGCCGTTCCTCGAGCACGATGACGCGAACCGCGCCCTGATGGGTGCGAACATGCAGCGTCAGGCCGTGCCGTGCCTGCGTGCCGACAAGCCGCTGGTGGGCACCGGCATCGAGCGCGCCGTGGCCATCGACTCCGGCTCCGCGATCGTCGCCAAGCGCGGCGGGACCGTGGATTCGGTCGATGCCGGTCGCGTGGTGGTCCGGGTCAACGACGACGAAACGGTCCCCGGCGAGCCGGGCGTGGACATCTACAACCTCACCAAGTACTCGCGTTCCAACCAGAACACCTCCATCAACCAGCGGCCGCTGGTCGCGGTGGGCGACGAGATCGCCCGCGGCGACGCGATCGCGGACGGCTCCTCCACCGACATGGGCGAGCTGGCGCTGGGCCAGAACATGATGGTCGCGTTCATGCCGTGGAACGGCTACAACTTCGAGGACTCGATCCTGATCTCGGAGCGGGTGGTGCAGGAGGACCGCTACACCACCATCCATATCGAGGAGCTCAACTGTGTCGCGCGCGACACCAAGCTGGGCCAGGAAGAGATCACCGCGGATATCCCGAACGTCTCCGAATCCCTGCTGAACAAGCTGGACGAGTCCGGTGTCGTGTATGTCGGCGCCGAGGTGAATCCGGGCGACATCCTGGTGGGCAAGGTCACGCCGAAGGGCGAGACCCAGCTGACCCCGGAAGAGAAGCTCCTGAGGGCGATCTTCGGCGAGAAGGCCTCCGACGTGAAGGACACCTCCCTGCGCGTGCCGTCCGGCATCGAGGGCACGGTGATCGACGTGCGCGTGTTCACCCGCGACGGTGTGGAGAAGGACGCCCGCGCCAAGTCGATCGAGGCCGACGATCTCGCCGCCGTGCAGAAGGACCTGAAGGACCAGCTGCGCATCTACGAGGACGATATCTACGCCCGCGT
>JBJHBC010000048.1:0-7906 GCA_050485285.1 Thioalkalivibrio sp. | reverse complement strand
TACATGCACATGCTGAAGCTGAACCACCTGGTGGACGACAAGATGCATGCGCGTTCCACCGGCCCGTACTCGCTGGTCACCCAGCAGCCGCTGGGCGGCAAGGCGCAGTTCGGCGGTCAGCGCTTCGGCGAAATGGAGGTCTGGGCACTGGAGGCCTACGGCGCCGCCTACACCCTGCAGGAGATGCTGACGGTGAAGGCGGACGACGTGCAGGGCCGTAACAAGATGTACAAGAACATCGTTGACGGTGAGCACCACATGGAGGCCAACGTCCCCGAGTCGTTCAACGTGCTCATGAAGGAGATCAAGGCGCTCGGCATCAATATCGAGCTCGAGCAGGACTGATCTTCTCCGATCCGATTGTGATCCGACGGGGCGTGCGCGCCCCTCGAAACCAAGTTTGTGAGGCAAGCGAATGAAAGACCTCCTGAATCTGTTCAAGCAGCAGACCCAGCCGGAAGAGTTCGATGCGATCCGCATCGGCCTGGCGTCCTCGGACCAGATCCGTTCCTGGTCCTTTGGCGAGGTGAAGAAGCCGGAGACCATCAACTACCGGACCTTCAAGCCGGAGCGTGACGGCCTGTTCTGCGCGAAGATCTTCGGGCCGGTGAAGGACTACGAGTGCCTGTGCGGCAAGTACAAGCGCCTGAAGCATCGCGGCGTGGTCTGCGAGAAGTGCGGCGTCGAGGTCACCCAGACCAAGGTGCGCCGCGAGCGCATGGGGCATATCGACCTGGCCTCGCCGGTCGCCCACATCTGGTACCTCAAGAGTCTGCCGTCCCGCATTGGCCTGCTGCTCGACATGACCCTGAAGGACATCGAGAAGGTGCTCTACTTCGAGTCCTTCATCGTGACCGATCCGGGCTTCACCACGCTCGAGAAACGCCAGCTCCTGACCGACGAGGAATACCTCGAGGCCATGGAAGAGCACGGGGACGACTTCACCGCACTGATGGGCGCCGAAGCCGTGCTGAGCCTGCTGAAGGAGATGGATCTGCCGGCCGAGGCCGCGAAGCTGCGCCAGGAGCTGGCCGAGACCGGCTCCGAGACCAAGATCAAGCGCCTGGGCAAGCGGCTCAAGCTGGTCGAGTCCTTCCTCGATTCCGGCAACAAGCCGGAGTGGATGATCATGAAGGTCCTGCCGGTGCTGCCGCCGGACCTGCGCCCGCTGGTGCCGCTGGACGGTGGCCGCTTCGCGACCTCCGACCTGAACGACCTGTACCGCCGGGTGATCAACCGCAACAACCGGCTGCGCCGCCTGCTGGAGCTGAACGCCCCGGACATCATCGTGCGCAACGAAAAGCGCATGCTGCAGGAGTCCGTGGACGCGCTGCTGGACAACGGCCGCCGCGGCCGTGCGATCACCGGCACCAACAAGCGCCCGCTGAAGTCCCTGGCCGACATGATCAAGGGCAAGCAGGGCCGCTTCCGCCAGAACCTGCTGGGCAAGCGCGTCGACTACTCCGGTCGTTCCGTGATCGTGGTGGGCCCGACCCTGCGTCTGCACCAGTGCGGCCTGCCCAAGCGCATGGCGCTGGAACTGTTCAAGCCGTTCATCTTCGGCAAGCTGCAGCGCCGTGGCCTGGCCACCACCATCAAGGCCGCCAAGAAGGCGGTCGAGAAGGAAGGCCCCGAGGTCTGGGATATCCTCGAAGAGGTGATCCGCGAGCACCCGGTGATGCTGAACCGCGCCCCGACCCTGCACCGCCTGGGCATCCAGGCCTTCGAGCCGGTGCTGATCGAGGGCAAGGCGATCCAGCTGCACCCGCTGGTCTGTGCCGCGTTCAACGCGGACTTCGATGGAGACCAGATGGCCGTGCACGTGCCGCTGTCGCTGGAGGCTCAGCTGGAGGCGCGCACGCTGATGCTGTCCTCCAACAACGTGTTGTCCCCGGCCAACGGCGAGCCGATCATCGTGCCGTCGCAGGATATCGTGCTGGGTCTGTACTACCTGTCGCGCGAGAAGGTCAACGCCAAGGGCGAAGGGATGACCTTCTCCGACGTGGACGAGGTGCACCGCGCCTACGAGCACAAACAGGTGGACCTGCATGCGCGCATTACCGTGCGCATCGCGGATACCATGGCGGAGGTCGCCGAAGGCGAGGCGCTGCCGTCCATGCGCGTGGAGACCACCGTCGGTCGCGCGATCCTGTCGCGCATCATGCCCAAGGGCCTGCCGTTCGAGCTGATCGACCGCGAGCTGAACAAGAAGGCGATCTCCGGACTGATCAACTCCTGCTACCGCCGCCTGGGCCTGAAGGACACGGTCGTGTTCGCGGACCAGCTGATGTACGCGGGCTTCTACTATTCCACTCGTGCTGGCGTGTCGTTCTGCGCCGACGACATGGTGATCCCGGACGAGAAGCACCCGATCCTGCAGGGCGCCGAGGACCAGGTGAAGGAGATCGAGGACCAGTACGCCTCGGGTCTCGTCACCAAGGGCGAGCGCTACAACAAGGTCGTGGACATCTGGTCGCACTGCAATGACCAGGTCGCCAAGGCCATGATGGAGCGTCTCGGCAAGGAGCAGGTCACCAACAAGGACGGCGAGACGGTCGAGCAGAACTCGTTCAATTCGATCTTCATGATGGCCGATTCCGGCGCGCGTGGTTCCGCCGCGCAGATCCGCCAGCTGGCCGGCATGCGCGGCCTGATGGCCAAGCCGGACGGCTCCATCATCGAGACGCCGATCACCGCGAACTTCCGCGAGGGTCTGAACGTCCTGCAGTACTTCATCTCGACCCACGGTGCACGCAAGGGCCTGGCGGATACCGCGCTGAAGACCGCGAACTCGGGCTACCTGACCCGTCGTCTGGTGGATGTCTCCCAGGACGTCGTGGTGACCGAGCCGGACTGCGGCACTGAGCAGGGCCTGTTGATGAAGCCGATCATCGAGGGCGGTGACGTCGTCGAGCCGTTGCGGGATCGCGTACTGGGCCGGACCACCGCTGTGGACGTGTTCCGCCCGGGCACCGATGAGGTGCTGATCCCGGCCGGCACGCTGCTGGACGAAGCCATGGTCGATGCGCTGGACGGCGCGTCGGTGGACGAGGTGCTGGTGCGCTCCGCGATCACCTGCGAGACCCGCCAGGGCATCTGCGCCAAGTGCTACGGGCGTGATCTGGCCCGTGGCCACGAGGTCAACGCCGGGGAGGCCGTGGGCGTCATCGCGGCGCAGTCGATCGGCGAGCCGGGTACCCAGCTGACCATGCGTACGTTCCACATCGGCGGGGCCGCGAGCCGCGCGGTGACGGTCAGCGCGATCCAGGTGAAGAACTCCGGGGCCGCGCGTCTGCACAACCTGAAGACGGTTACCAACAAGGCCGGTAACCTGGTCGCGGTATCGCGTTCCGGCGAGCTGGGCGTGATCGACGATCAGGGCCGCGAGCGCGAGCGTTACAAGATCCCCTACGGCGCGACCATCACGGTCCACGACGGGGATACCGTCGAGGCCGGCCAGGAGGTGGCCACCTGGGATCCGCATACCCATCCGATCGTCACCGAGGTGGCCGGTAACATCCGTCTGGCGGACTTCGTCGAGAACGTCACCGTCACCAAGGAGACCGACGAGTTCACCGGGCTGTCGTCCAACGTGGTGCTGGATCCGAAGAGCCGCTCGTCGGCCGGCAAGGACCTGCGCCCGACGGTCAAGCTGCTCGACGACGCCGGCAACGAGGTGTACATCCCGGGCACCGACATGCCCGCGCAGTACATGCTGCCGGCCAACGCGATCTTCAACCTGGAGGACAACGCCCGGGTCGAGGTCGGTGACGTCATCGCACGCCTGCCGCAGGAATCCTCCAAGACCCGCGACATCACCGGGGGTCTGCCCCGCGTGGCCGACCTGTTCGAGGCGCGGCGCCCGAAGGAGCCGGCGGTGCTGGCGGAGATCTCGGGTACCGTGTCCTTCGGCAAGGAGACCAAGGGCAAGCAGCGCCTGGTGATCACCCCGGACAAGGGCGACCCGGTCGAGATGCTGATCCCGAAGCTGCGGACCGTCAACGTGTTCGAGGGCGAGCGCGTGGAGCGTGGCGAGGTCGTAGTCGATGGCGAGCTGGACCCGCACGACATCCTGCGCCTGCGGGGTGTCACCACCCTGGCCGAGTACCAGGTGCAGGAGATCCAGGACGTCTACCGTCTGCAGGGCGTGAAGATCAACGACAAGCACATCGAGGTGATCGTCCGCCAGATGATGCGCAAGGTGAACATCGTGGATCCGGGCGACACCAAGTTCCTCGCGGGGGACCAGGTGGACCGCACGCGTGTCCTCGAGGAGAACGAACAACTGGGTGCGGACCAGCAGCCGGCGACCTACGAGCGCGTGCTGCTCGGGATCACCAAGGCCTCGCTGGTCACCGAGTCGTTCATCTCCGCGGCCTCCTTCCAGGAGACCACCCGCGTCCTGACCGAGGCGTCCACCCGTGGCGCCCGCGACGACCTGCGCGGTCTCAAGGAGAACGTGATTGTCGGCCGCCTGATCCCCGCCGGGACGGGCCTCGCCTACCACAAGGAGCGCCGTCGCAAGCGCGCGCTGGAAATGCCCGAGTTCGAGGCGGTCGAGGAGACGCCGGCGGCCACCGCCGAGTCCGAGCCCGCCACCACCGATCCGGGTACCGCGGAAGACGGGTCCGAGTGACCCGTCCCATCTTGACACTCACGGGGGCGGCGATTAGAATTCCGCTCCCTCGACAGGCCGGTCTCGGCGCCGGCCTGTCGTTATTTTTAGGCTAGGAGAAAGGGTTTCATGGCCACGATCAACCAGTTGGTACGCAAGCCCCGCAAGCGCCCCGTCGAAAAGAGCGATGTGCCGGCGCTGCAGGGTTCCCCGCAGAAGCGCGGGGTCTGCACCCGTGTCTACACGACCACCCCGAAGAAGCCGAACTCGGCGCTGCGCAAGGTTGCGCGCGTGCGGCTGACGAATGGCTACGAAGTCAGTAGCTACATCGGCGGGGAAGGCCACAACCTGCAGGAGCACTCGGTGGTCCTGATCCGTGGCGGCCGTGTGAAGGACCTCCCGGGTGTGCGCTACCACACGGTGCGCGGCAGCCTGGATACCCAGGGCGTGCAGAAGCGTGCCCAGGGCCGTTCCAAGTACGGCACCAAGCGTCCCAAGAAATCCTAACCGAGATCCAGTCCGGGAACTGAAACATGTCTAGAAGAGCAGCTGCCCCCAAGCGTCACATCCTCCCCGACCCGAAGTTCGGAAGCGAGCGCCTGGCCAAGTTCATTAACACGGTCATGCGCGACGGCAAGAAGTCCGTCGCCGAGCAGGTCGTGTACGGCGCCCTGGACCAGATCGAGTCCAAGCAGGGCGACGGGATGGGTGCGCTGGAGCGTGCCCTGGACAACATCCGCCCGCGCGTAGAGGTCAAGTCGCGCCGCGTCGGTGGCGCGACCTATCAGGTTCCGGTGGAAGTCCGCTCGGTGCGTCAGGACGCGCTGGCGATGCGCTGGGTGGTCGAGGCCGCCCGCAAGCGTGGCGAACGGACCATGGCCCTGAAGCTGGCTGGCGAACTGATGGACGCCGCCGACAGCAAAGGCTCGGCCGTGAAGAAGCGCGAAGACACTCACCGCATGGCGGAAGCGAACAAGGCGTTCGCCCATTTCCGCTGGTAAATCTGTTTAGAGAGGCTCACCGTGGCACGCAAGACCCCACTTAAGCGCTACCGGAACATCGGGATCAGCGCGCACATCGACGCCGGCAAGACGACGACGACCGAACGCATCCTGTTCTACACCGGTCTGTCGCACAAGATCGGCGAGGTGCATGACGGTGCAGCCGTGATGGACTGGATGGAGCAGGAGCAGGAACGCGGGATCACCATCACCTCCGCGGCGACCACCAGCTTCTGGTCCGGCATGGCCAAGCAGTTCGACGAGCATCGGGTGAATATCATCGATACCCCCGGGCACGTGGACTTCACCATCGAAGTCGAGCGCTCCATGCGTGTGCTCGACGGCGCGGTCATGGTGTACTGCGCCGTGGGTGGCGTGCAGCCGCAGTCCGAGACCGTGTGGCGCCAGGCGACCAAGTACGCCGTGCCGCGCATGGCGTTCGTGAACAAGATGGACCGCGCCGGCGCCGACTTCCTGCGCGTCTACGAACAGATGAAGGAACGCCTGCAGGCGAACCCGGTCCCGATCCAGCTGCCGATCGGCGCGGAGGACCAGTTCAAGGGCGTGATCGACCTGGTGAAGATGCAGGCCATCTACTGGGACGACGACAACTTCGGCATCTCCTTCGAATACAAGGATATCCCGGAGGAGCTCAAGGCCGAGGCGGAGAAGTGGCGCGAGAACATGCTCGAGGCGGCCGCCGAGGCCAACGAAGAGCTGATGGACAAGTACCTCAACGAGGGCACGCTCAGCGAGGAAGAAGTGAAGTCCGCGCTGCGCCATCGCACCATCGAGCTCGAGATCGTGCCGATGCTGTGTGGCTCGGCGTTCAAGAACAAGGGCGTACAGGCGATGCTGGACGCGGTCGTCGAGTACCTGCCGTCGCCGGAAGAGGTCAAGGCCATCAAGGGCGTCAAGGCCGGCACCGAAGAGCCGGTCGAGAAGCATGCCTCCGATGACGAACCGTTCGCCGCGCTGGCGTTCAAGATCATGACCGACCCCTATGTGGGCTCGCTGACGTTCGTGCGCGTCTACTCGGGCGTGCTGTCGGCCGGCGACTCGGTCCTGAACACGCAGAACAACCGTCGCGAACGCATCGGGCGTATCCTGCAGATGCACTCGAACTCCCGCGAGGAGATCAAGGAGCTGCGCGCGGGTGACATCGGCGCCGTGGTCGGCTTGAAGGACCTGTACACCGGGACCACGCTGTGCGACCCGAACGATCCGGTCGAGCTGGAGCGCATGGAGTTCCCGGATCCGGTGATCTCCATCGCGGTCGAGCCGAAGACCAAGACCGACCAGGAAAAGATGGGTATCGCGCTGAACAAGCTGGCGCAGGAAGATCCGTCGTTCCGCGTGCGCACCGACGAGGAATCCGGCCAGACCATCATCTCCGGCATGGGCGAACTGCACCTGGAGGTGCTGGTCGACCGCATGAAGCGGGAATTCAAGGTCGAGGCAAACGTGGGTCAGCCCCAGGTGGCCTACCGCGAGACCATCCGCAAGACGGTCGAACAGGAAGGCAAGTTCGTGCGTCAGTCCGGTGGTCGCGGCCAGTACGGTCACGTCTGGATCCGCATCGAGCCGCTGGAGCCGGGCGAAGGCTACAAGTTCGAGAACGCCATCGTGGGTGGTGTGGTGCCGAAGGATTACATCCCGGCCGTCTCCAAGGGCATCGAAGAGCAGATGGCCAACGGTGTGCTCGCCGGGTACCCGGTCGAGGACGTCAAGGTCACCCTGTTCGACGGCTCCTACCATGATGTCGACTCCAACGAGATGGCGTTCAAGGTGGCCGGTTCGATGGCCTTCAAGGAAGGCGCCCTGAAGGCCGGCGCCGTCCTGCTCGAGCCGATGATGAAGGTCGAGGTGGAAACGCCCGAGGAGTACATGGGCGACGTGATGGGCGACCTCAATCGCCGCCGTGGTCTGGTGAAAGGCATGGAAGACGTGGCCGGCCAGAAGCTGCTGAAGGCCGAGGTGCCGCTGTCCGAGATGTTCGGGTACTCAACCCAGCTACGCTCGATGAGCCAGGGCCGCGCGACCTACTCGATGGAATTCGAGAAGTACGCCGAGGCCCCCGCCCAGATCGCCGAGGCGGTTGCCGCCAAGGCGTCCTGATACCGAATTCGCGTTATTTGAAAGAACTGCAAGAGGTTTGAGCTGTGTCCAAGGAAAAGTTCGAGCGTAAGAAGCCGCATGTGAATGTGGGGACGATTGGTCATGTGGACCATGGGAAAACGACGCTGACGGCGGCGATGACGGCGGTGCTGGGGAAGAAGTACGGGAGCGA
>JBJHBC010000047.1:9035-15186 GCA_050485285.1 Thioalkalivibrio sp. | reverse complement strand
CCATTGATCCCGGGTTTTCAGGGTCATGGTTATATCGCCGTTATCCGGCGTGGCCTCCTGTGCATTCCGCACCAGGTGCAGCAGCACATTCCGCAGTGCGTCGCGGTTTCCGAGAACTCCGGCGCTGTCCTCCACCGTGACCCGGGGCACCGGCCGGACTTCGCGGCTATCGTGCGCAACCTCCTCCAGCAGGGCGTCCACCTCGATCGCCTGGCGCGGGCTGTCGGCCCCCGGCTGGGCCTTGCGCAACTGGGCCAGGGTGCGCTCCAGGCGCTCGCGGGCATTGCCCACGGTGCGGAAGGCATCCGCCACGAACTCGGGATTGTCGCGGTGGCGCTCGGCGTTGGCGCTGATCAGGGACAACTGGGCCAAGACGTTCTTGAGGTCGTGGACCAGGAACGCCGCCAGCCGGTGGAAGGTCTCGAACTGGCGCGCCTCCAGCAGCGCCTCGTCGGTCTGTACCAGCGCCACGTACACCGCGAGCTGGCGGCCCGCGGTCTTCAGCAGATCGCGCTCCTCCCAGTCGATGCGATGCCGCGCCCGCGGCTGGGCCAGCACGACAAAGCCCTCCAGGCCATCGCTTTTCAGCAACGGCACCACGGCCCAGTGGCGCGGGTTGTCCACCAGCCAGGCCGGAAGCTCCAGTCCGTGATAGAACGCCGGATCGCGGCGGAACTCGTCGATGTCGATGACCCAGCCGGTGCGCATCAGAAACACCACCAGGGAATCGTCCGGTTCCAGCGCCGGGTACGCCGGCTCGCCCAGGTTCAGCACGCCGTCGAGGGCAAAACGGCCGTCGTCGCGATGGACCCAGAGCAGGCCACCGGGGCTCTCGACCAGCTCGCCGATGGCCTGGATCGCCCGCTGCCGGAACGGGGTCTCGTCGTCGGTCTGCGCGAGGGTCCCGGTAAAGCGCAGCCATTCCTGGCGGTAGTCGTAGCGATAGTTGAAGAAGTGCTTGGCCAGCCATACCCGCAGCTGGGCGCGGACGCTGCCGGAGAAGAGCACCACCGCCAGCAGCAGTACCGCCCCGAACAGTAGGGTCACCTGCAGCAGGGCGCCCAGGTCCCCCCCGTGGTGGCGCAGGTAGTAGCCCGCGCCGCCCACCGCCAGCAGGTACAGCCCGGCCCCGATCAACGATGCGGTATGGAACAGCAGGTGGCGCGAAACCGTGGGCCCCTCGCGCTGCGGCAGGCGCCGGCTCACCGCAACCGCCAGTAGCGGGACCACCAGCGCATTCACGAACCCGCGGGCCTGCCAGGACGGGCTGTCGATGGTCTGGAACAGCACCAGGTCCGCGAACAGGAACAGGTCGAAGGCGAACAGGCCGCCCAGACCCAGGCACAGGAACTTGATCTCCCAGCGATTCTGCGGCGGCGTATTGCGGTAGACCTGCTCCACCAGCACCAGCCCGGCGATCGCCATCAGCAGCGTGGCCAGCCCCGGCCAGATCGCGCCCAGCAGCTGCGGCCACAGCATCGGCACCAGGATGAACAGCAGAAAGACCGCGACGCCACTGGCCCACCAGCGCAGGGCGCGCGGATCGACCCCGGGGCGGCTGCCACTGCCGGCGAGCAACGCCAGCAGCAGGGCGAACCAGCCGGCATTGCGCGCCACCTCCATCACGCCGCCGGAGATCGCCGCGCTGGTCCCGTACTGCCAGGCGAGAAACCCGAGGTAACCGGCCCATCCCACCGACAGCAACGCGGCCAGGACCACCCACAGGCCCGAGGGCCGGTTGCGCCAGCGCACCAGGGTCACCACCGCCAGCACCAGGAACGCCAGTGCCGCTGTCAGGTAGCCGATCGCGGCCAGGGGAACACTGGTCATTACGGGATCAGCGCGCGCCGCGGCCGAACAGGACGACCTTGACCGTCTCGACCAGGATCAGGGCATCCAGGAACAGGGTGTGATTCTTCACGTAGTACAGGTCGTACTGCAGCTTCTGCCGCGCGTCCTCGACCGAGGCCCCGTAGGGGTAGCGCACCTGCGCCCAGCCGGTGATGCCGGGCCGGATCGAGTGGCGCGCCGGGAAATAGGGGATCTGCTCGGTCAGCTGCTCGACGAACACGGGCCGCTCCGGGCGCGGCCCGACGAACGACATGCTGCCCTGGAACACGTTGATCACCTGCGGCAGCTCGTCGATGCGCAGCTTGCGGATGATGCGCCCCACTCGGGTCACGCGGTCGTCGTCGCGCACCGCCCAGCGCGCCACGCCATCGACTTCGGCGTCCTCGCGCATGCTGCGGAACTTGCAGACTTCGAATGGCACATTCCCCAGCCCCACGCGCGTCTGCCAGTAGAACACCGGGCCGCGGCTTTCCAGCTTGATCGCCAGGGCGGTGACCAGCATCACCGGCAGGGTGGCCAGCAGCAGCGTCGAGCTGGCCAGCACGTCGAAGGTCCGCTTGATGGCGTTGCGGGTCCAGTGCTGGCGGAACCCCTCGCCGAAGATCAGCCAGCTGGCGTTCAGCGAGTCCAGTTGCACCCGCTGCTGTTCGCGCTCGAAGAAACTGGACACATCGGTGACAGCCACCCCGTTCAGCTTGCACTCCAGCAACTGCCGGACGGGCAGGTTGCCCCGTCGGTCGCGGATGGCGACCACGATCTCGTGGGCCCGAAACTCGCGCGCCATCTCCAGCAGGCTCGCGTCGCAGCCCAGCTGTAACTGGCGCGCCGGATCCTGCGGGCAGTCCTTCTCGCCCTCGGTGGCGATGTAGCCCAGCACCCGGAACGGCAGGTCGTCCGGGGCCTTGTCCGGGTGGACCGTCTCGATCGCGCGAGCCCGGCTGCCGGTACCCAGCACCAGGATGCGGCGTTTGAAGGCGTCGGCGTCGGAGAAGTTGCACCAGAGGGTTCGCTCGGCAACCAGCCCGGTCAGCAACAGCAGCACCCCGCCGCCGACCGCCGTTGGCGAAAACAGCGCCGCCGGCACCAGGGCCCCATACAGGAGCAGCAGCCCGCCCACGAACAGCAGCGCCGGCACCAGGCGCAACAGGGAGCGCAATGTGCTGCGGGTGGCCAGATAGTCGGACTCGTACAGGCCCGCCAGGGTGAGCACCAGCAGGACAACCAGCGTCGCCGCCACCAGCTCCGGGTCCAGCAGACTGAGGGCCTCCGGCTGGAAGGGTGGCAGGGTCAGCACCAGGTACAGGCACAGATACGCCACCAGCAGTTCGGCGGCCGCGAGCATCAGCACGCGGCGGCGTATGTAGTGACCGAAGATGCGCACGACTAGCCCTCTCGCCGAGGCGCTTGCGCAGCGGGGTTGTGCGTCCTTGTCAGGGGGTCCATGTCTACCGTCCCCGAACCCGCAGCGTGGCGGCGACGGTTCCCCGGCGGCGCCTCAGCGCCGCGCGCCCGGAAGCCGCGCGTCGCGCCCCGGGCTCGTCAGAAGCGTCGTTCCGGAATGATCAGCGTGTCGCCGGGCAGCATGTCCACGTTGGCCGAGATGTCGCCGCCGTTCACCAGGTCGTCCAGGCGCACCCGGTACTGCTTGCGCTCGCCGTCCTCGTTGCGCACGATCACCGCGCGATTGCCGGCCGCGAAGTCGGTGATACCGCCCACCGCGATCATCACATCCATCACGCTCATGTCCTCGCGGTACTGCAGCGCCTGCGGCTCGGCGGCCTGCCCGATCACCCGAATCTGGCGGCTGTAGGGCCCGGCGAAGCCAGTCACCATCACCGTGACGATCGGATCACGCAGGAACCGGGAGAGCTCCTCTTCCATCGCCCGCGCGAGTTCGGTGGGCGTCTGGCCGCTGGCCTGGACATCCTCGACCAGCGGAGTCGTGATCTGGCCGTCCGGGCGCACGGACACGTTGGTGGAGAGATCCGGGTTGCCGCGCACGGCCACCTGCAGGGAGTCGCCGGGACCGATGATGTACTGCTCGATCACCGTGCGCTCGATGGAGGTCGGGGCATCCGGAAAATCGGTCGTGGCGCAGCCGCCCAGGATCAGGGCCGGCAGCAGGAAGGCGAACCCGAACTTCGGCCCGACCTTTGAAGCATGGATCAGGGACATCGCGACTCCCCCTTGGACATTTCTGGCGGTTGTTTGGAGGCTTCACCCGACCGGGAACCGGGCCCGCACCGCACCCCGAAGGCCGCGATACCTGGCTACGCTTACCGGGAATACCGGATTCCACAAGCAACTTGATGTTAGGCCCCGGTTGTGAACAGAGTCCACGTAAGGCCTTCATTCCCGCCGGCTCCTGACTAACGTTCTCGTTACGGCGCCGCCGGGCCGTCCTGCTACCGCCAACAAGGGTGCCCTGTGGATTTTCTGTCGCTGCGTTTTCTGGCCGACTGGCTGCTGCTCCCGCCCAGCGGGCCGCTGCTGCTGGCCCTGGCGGGCCTGCTGCTGATGCGCACCCTCGCGGGCAAGGCCCTGCTGACCA
Organism: Thioalkalivibrio sp.; assembly: GCA_050485285.1. GTDB lineage: Bacteria > Pseudomonadota > Gammaproteobacteria > Ectothiorhodospirales > Ectothiorhodospiraceae > Thioalkalivibrio. The sequence goes on along the minus strand of JBJHBC010000047.1, from coordinate 10,784 downwards.
CCGGGCTCCTGCTGACCTACGCCTTCAGCATCCCGCCGGTCAGCCACGCCCTGATGGCCCCGCTGCAGGCGCCCTGGTCACCCCCCGACGCGGCGGCGCTGGAACGCGCCGAGGCAATCGTCGTGCTGGGCGCCGGCTACCGCAGCGGCGCCGTCGAGTTCTCCGGCGAGACGGTGAACGACCTGGCCCTGGTGCGCCTGCGCTATGCCGCCGCCCTGCACCGGCGCACCGGCCTGCCGGTGGTCGCCACCGGTGGCGGCCCGGACGACCGGGAACCGGAGGCCCGCTGGATGGCCGAGGTGCTGGAGGAGTTCGGCGTATCGCCGGTCTGGCAGGAACCGCGGGCGCGCGACACGCAGGGCAATGCCCGCCACTCGGCCGCGCTGCTGCAGCAACACGGCCTGCAACGCGTGCTGCTGGTCACCCATGCCCACCACCTGCCACGCGCCACGGCCGCGTTCGAGCGCGCCGGGCTGGAACCCATCCCGGCGCCCACCGGCGCCTTCGTCGCCCACGACACGCGCCTCTCGTTAGGCGCCTTCAAACCCCAGGCTAACGCCATGCGCACGAGCTGGCTCGCCATGCACGAGTACCTCGGTATTCTGTGGTATCGCTGGCAATACGGCCGTCACCCGGCACCACCCGACCCCTGACGCGCCCCGCCAGCCCCAACCCACAGCGACCGGGGGCGATGGATGAAACTGCTGGTAACGGGCGGGGCCGGCTATATCGGCAGCCATGTCCTGCAGCACCTGCGCAGGGCCGGCCACGCGGTCACCGTGTACGACAACCTCAGCACCGGCCACGCCTGGGCCGTGGGGGATGCCGAGCTGGTCGTCGGCGACCTGGCGGATACCGTCCGCCTGCGCGACACCCTCGAACGCGGCTTCGACGGCGTGCTCCACTTCGCCGCGCATATCGTCGTGCCCGAGTCGGTCGCCGATCCGCTCAAGTACTACGGCAACAACACCCGCAACACCTTCAACCTGCTGGAGGCGTGTGCCGCCACTGGCGTGCGCGATTTCGTGTTTTCCTCCACCGCCGCGGTCTACGGCATCCCCGACACCGTCTCGGTCGCGGAAGACGCACCGCTGCAGCCGATCAACCCCTACGGCGCCTCCAAGATGATGTCCGAGCGCATGCTGATGGACCTGGGCGCCGCCTCCGACCTGCGCTACGTCAGCCTGCGCTACTTCAACGTGGCCGGCGCCGACCCCGAAGGCCGCCTCGGCCAGGCCACACCGGACGCCACCCACCTGATCAAGGTCGCCTGCCAGGCCGCCACCGGCCAGCGCGACGGCATGACCGTGTTCGGCACCGACTACGCCACCCGCGACGGCACCTGCGAACGCGACTACATCCACGTCGAGGACCTGGCCGCCGCCCACGTCCGCGCCCTGGAACACCTCGACAGTGGCGGCAACTCGCAGGTACTCAACTGCGGCTATGGCCACGCCTACAGCGTGCTCGAGGTCATCGACGCCGTGAAACGCGCCAGCGGCGTGGACTTCGCCGTCACCCTCGGCGCGCGCCGCGAAGGCGACCCGCCCGCCCTGATGGCCGACGCCCGCCGCATCCGCCAGACCCTCGCCTGGGAACCGCGCTACGCCGACCTCGACCTCATCGTCCGCCACGCCCTCGCCTGGGAACAGAAGACCGCGCTGCAGACCGCCTGAGCACTCACCTCTCCCCGGAGATCGCGGCCCCGTCCGATAACGGACGGGGCAAAACGCAAGGTCTGAAGATTCG
>JBJHBC010000047.1:0-8935 GCA_050485285.1 Thioalkalivibrio sp. | reverse complement strand
ATCGTCCGCCACGCCCTCGCCTGGGAACAGAAGACCGCGCTGCAGACCGCCTGAGCACTCACCTCTCCCCGGAGATCGCGGCCCCGTCCGATAACGGACGGGGCAAAACGCAAGGTCTGAAGATTCGCGGGTAAACCCCGACGCTCTCGCCACCGGCGCAACACCAATCCATCCTCCACGCCGGGAAACATCCCGTTCCTCACCGTACAAACAATCCGGACTTTGATTTTTGTTCCATTTAAGCCTATGTTCAACCGTATTGAACACAGACTAGTACTGAACGAATGCGCCCGACCGACGAAATCCTCGCGGCACATCCGCTTCTGCAGCAGGCATACGAGCGCCTGGAGCGCGAGACGGGACTACGGCCGCAAATTGAAAGCGCACCCGCCCGCGGAAGCACGGCTCGGGCGGGAGACCGGCCGGCATTCCTGCGCGTCGCCCCGGAACACACTAACCGGTGCTTTGAAGTCCACGTCCTGCCTCGGCTCACTCCAGTCGAACTGGGGCTGACCGCCAACCGGCTCGATCCCGAATGGCCCGCACTGATCATCAGCGAATACGTGAACCCGAAGATGGCCGACCGCCTGCGCGACATGGACATAGGCTTTCTGGACCTCGCCGGCAACGCGTACATCAACGCCCCGCCAGTCTATGTCTTCATCAAGGGCAACAAGCGTGCGGCCATGGAATATCCGGATCCCGCACCCGCGGCGCACGCCGCCTTTCAGGGCGCCGGGCTGCGCATCGTGCTCGCCCTGCTTTGCGCTCCACATCTCGTGAGCTCCACCTATCGGGAAATCGCCGAGGCCGCCGGCGTGTCACTGGGGAGCGCCAGCCGAACGCTGCATGCACTGCGGGACCAGGGCTTTCTCCTGGAAACCGGCCGACGCACGCGGCGACTGCACAACTACCCAACCCTGATCGAGCGCTGGACCCTCGCCTACCCCGAACAACTGCGGCCGAAAACCTTCCTCGGGCGATACCGCGCAGCCAACCCACAGTGGTGGCAGGACGTCGCGCTGGAGCCTTACCAAGCAGCCTGGGGCGGTGAAGTGGCGGCCGCGCGACTCACCAGCTACCTGGTCCCGGAACGCATCTCCATTCACACGCGAATGGCCCCAGCCCCTCTGGTGGCCGCTTTCGGCCTACGCAAGGACCCGAGAGGAAATATCGAGCTCCACAAGAGCTTCTGGCCCCCGGAGTGCAACACGGACACACCGGACCTGGCGCCCCGCCTACTCGTCTATGCCGAACTACTGGCGAGCGGACACGAACGGAACATCGAAACCGCAAGGATGCTTTATGAACAGGGTCTGGCTGGACATCTCGAACCGGATTGACCCGTTACTGGCCGAAGCGCTGGGCGAGGTCGATCGCCTGGCCGCCGATCTCGGCATCCCGTTTGTAGTGGTCGGTGCGACGGCACGGGATATGGTGCTTCACCATGGTTTCGGCCTCGAAGTGCGGCGGGCCACCCGGGATATCGACATCGGGCTGGAGATCGCACACTGGGATACGTTCCAGGATCTCGAGAACAGCCTGCTGGCAACCGGGCGTTTCGTCACCGATCGTGCCGCCCAGCGGCTGATTTTCACCGGTGGTGACCACCGCCTTCCTGTCGACTTGATCCCGTACGGAAAAATCGAGGATTCGGACCACGAGATTACCTGGCCACCCGACCACACGGTTCGCATGAACGTCCTGGGTTTCGGCGACGCTTTCAAGACGGCGGGCCTGGTGCGGGTCCGGAGCGACCCACCGTCCGACGTTCGCTGCGTCTCTCCTGCAGGCCTGGCCCTGCTCAAGCTCATTGCCTGGGACGATGGTCGGCAGGACGGCCGCCGCCGACGTGACGCGGAAGACTTTCGGCACCTTGTGGAGACGTACCTGGATGCCGGCAATCGTGATCGCCTGTTCGATGAGCATGCCAGCCTGCTTGATAGCGAAGACTTCGACTATCGAGAAGCCGGGGCGCATATGCTCGGAGCAGACCTGGCCTCCCTCATGGCGCCGACGCCCCGGGCCAGTCTCGTCGAAATCCTGGAACGGGAGACAGCGCCGGACGGGCGGTTTCAGCTTGTTGGCGACATGATCGCCACCTCACCACATGATCCTGAGGACGCCACCGGCATCCTTCGAATGCTGGAAGAAGTGCTTGACGGCATCCGGGCTTCCGAAACCTGGAAGCCCCACGCCGGATGATTCCAACGGCCCGCGCCGCGAAGGCGACCCGCCCGCCCTGATGGCCGACACCCGCCGCATCCGCCAGACCCTCGCCTGGACCCCGCAATACGCCGACCTCGACCTCATCGTCCGCCACGCCCTCGCCTGGGAACAGAAGACCGCTCTTCAGACCGCCTGATCCACGTCTCCCCAGCCTTGAGGGCCATCCAGCGCAGCCGGGTTACAAGACCGTGCGGCGGGCGAGGTGCAGGAGCCGGGCGGGCAGTTCGTAATCCAGCTCCCAGACGATGCTCATCGGCTTGCTGCCTTCGTGGTGCTGGTAGCGCACCGGGCCACAGAAGGTGAATGGCTCGCTGAGGCCCGTCGCATCACGCTTGGCCCGCCGAATGAACAGCATGGGGGTGTAGCCACGCGCCTCGTGGTGGATGTAACGCTGCCCGGTCTCCGAGGTGGGGGAGGTGCCGGATTGCGACTGCCAATGGAACCGCCGCTCGTTGAGGGCGTAGTCCTCGTACATGGTGGTGGGCGAGAACTCCCGCTCGGATTTTTCCAGGGTGACGAACAGCACATCCACACGCCGTTCCGGTACGTGCCGGACACCCTCCTGCTGGGTGATGGGCTTCTCCAGGCTGCCGAGGCCGAGCGCCAGCAGGATCTGCTCGCGGGTATAGGAGGCGTGCAGTTCCAGCGGACCGGTCTGCTCCGGGAAGCTGATGCCGCTGGCGGGGACGATACGCTCGTGTCGCCAGGCGGCGACTTCCTGGAGATCCCGGTAAAGGGCACGCTGTTCGCGGACGAAGGCGTCGACGGCGGTTAGGTCCCCGTCCCCCGGCCTTGTCTTGCCCCATAGCGTGCTGTGGACGAGGGCCAGCCGGAGCCGATCTTCTTCGGCAAGCTGCTCCACGTTCGCGGCCGGCTGCGCCAGATGGGTCTGCAGGGTTTCCAGCAACTGGTGGTCGTCACAACGGGCCAAGCGCTGCAGCCCGCGTTTCAGGCCGCTGGCATAGGGTCCCAGCGCTTCGGTCGACTCGCCTCCGCAGTCCGCGCGCAGCCGGGAGGGCAGGTCCTTGCGCAGCAGGTCTTCGGCCTCGTCCATATGCAGGCAGTCGAGCATCTTGGACAGGCTGGCGGAGTCGATGCCCTCCCGGAAACAGTCCTTCAGCTCGCGCACGATCTCCGGTCGCTGACGGTTGATCTGCGCACGAATGTTGTCGAGAACGTGCTGGGTAGCCAGGCGGTCGAGGTGGATCAGGCAGCCGCTGGGCAACCAAGGGAAGCCTTCCTGGATCTGGTGATCCACCCGCTTCTCCGGCCGCGCGCTCAGGGCCCGGAACCGAGCGGCATAGCGAAAACGCCGATCCTGTGGCGCGACGAAATCCAGCACGGTCAGGTGCGGCTTGCCTTCGTGCAAGCGCAAGCCGCGGCCCATCTGCTGCAGGTAGACCGTCAGGCTCTCGGTCGGGCGTAGCAGCAAAACGGTGTCCACCTCCGGCAGGTCCACGCCCTCGTTGTAGAGGTCCACCGTAAAGATGAAGCGGATGCGCCCCTCGCGCAGATCGCGCTGTACCGACTGCCGCTCGTGATCCGAGCTGTCGCCGGTCAGCACCGCGCTGGGCACCTGCTTGGCCGAAAAATGCTCGGCCATGAATCGGGCATGGGCGCGACTGATGCAAAAGCCCAAGCCCCTGACCGAGCCGAGATCCGTCGCGTGTTCATGGGCCTGCTGCAGGACCCAATCGGCGCGCGCCCGGTTGCCGGTGAACACCCCTTCCAGTTCGTCGGCGTCATAGCCCCCGCGTCGCCAGCTCACCCGGCGCAGATCCACGGACTCGTGGTCGGCCACGCCAAAGTAATGGAACGGCACCAGCAGGCGCCGCTCGATCGCATCCGGCAGGCGGATCTCATGGGTGTAACGCTGGCCGAAGTGCTGGCGGATGTCGTCGGCATCCGTGCGCTCCGGCGTCGCCGTCAGGCCCAGCAGGCACTTGGGCCGCACATGGTCGAGGATGCACTGGTAGCTGCCGGCGCTACTGTGGTGCGCCTCATCCAGCACCACGTAATCGAAATGCTCCGGGGCCAGCCGGTCGAGGTCTCGCGCATTCCAGCTCTGCACCGTGCAGAACAGGTGGCGGTCCTGACTCGGACGCTTCCCGCCCACCAGCACATCGCCAAACTCGTGGTCCTGCAGCACCTGGCGGAAGCTCGCCATCGCCTGACGCAGGATCTCCTCGCGGTGGGCGATGAACAGCAGCGAGGGGCGCCCCTTATCCGCCTGCTCACGCGCAAACCGGCGATAGTCGAACGCGGCGATCATGGTCTTGCCGGTCCCGGTGGCGGCGATCACCAAATGGCGGTCGATTCCCGAACGGCGCTCGCGCTGGATGTCCTCCAGGATCTCCTGCTGAAAGGCATACGGCCGCAGGTCGAAGAACGCGATGGCGTCTTTCTGCATCCCGGGCCCCGAGCTGGATTCCGACTCCAGCGCCTGTTGCAGGCGGGGGAGGTTATCCGGGGTAAGCGGTTCGAACTCCGCCGGGTCTGCCCAATGCGCCTCGAACGAGGTCTGGACCTGGCGCCACATATGCGGCAGCTCGTATTCGCTGACCTTGGCCGTCCACTCCAGCCCCTCATCCATCGCCACCCGCGAGACATTCGCGGAACCGATATAGGCACTACCGAACCCCGTGCTCCGATGGAACAGGTAGGCCTTGGCATGCACGCGCGTGCGGTGCGTGTCGTAGGAGACCCGAATCTCGGTGTTCGGCAGGCTCAGCAGAAACTCGATCGCCTTCAGATCCGTGGCCCCGAGGTACGAGGTCGTCGCGATCCGCAGCCTGGGCGAGCCATCCACCGTCGGCGTCTCGGTAAAGCGCTTCAGGGTCTCGCGCAGGGCGCGAATCCCACTCCACTTGATGAACGACACCAGCCAATCGGCTCGCTCCGCACTGGCCAGCTCCTTCTCGATCTGCGTGACCAGGCTGGGAGTACGATCCGAACCGGTGAGCAGGCTGGACAGCGCCAGCGGAACATCCGGCCGTGGCGTCTCCTGCTGCCCAACCTGATCAGCCGCCGGGGAACGCACCTCCAGCAATTGCCGAAACGGCGGCTGGGGAAGGTCTTCCTCAATTCCTGAAAGGGGATGCCCCGCCGCCGCCAGCGCATCCGCCAGCCCCTGCACGGCCCGGGTCCAGTCCTCGTGTCCCTTCTCGCGCAGCTCGCCCGCGCGCTCCGCGAGCCGCTGGGCCAGCTCAGCAACCAGGCTCATCGCCAGATCGTCGCCCTCCAGAACCTGGCTCCAGCGGGCATGGTCTTCCAGCCCCAGGGCCCCGAGCGCCTGTCGTACCCGCGGCGTATCCAGCCGCTCATGCAGGCCGATCCATCGCGCCCCGGACAGGGCTTTGGCGGCGTAATCTCGGCTCATGCGGAACGTCCGGCAATAAAGGCTTCGAGCAATGGGATGTCGGCGGGCGCGAGCTCGAGCCCGCGAGCCTCCAGTGGCGACACCCAGCACCAGCGATCGTGCACCGTCAGCACCGGGCTCTCGTCATCCGTCCACGCCCGCAGCGCCGCCAACTCCAGGCTTCCGTTACCCGGAATCGGCGTGCGCCCGATCTCTTCCCCCACCCGGAGCTCTATCGCCAGTTCTTCATGGAATTCGCGGCACAACGCCGCCTCCAGGCTCTCGCCCGGCTCCGCCTTGCCACCGGGGAATTCCCAATACCCCGCCAGCGCCTGATCGGCCCCGCGACGCGCCAGAAAGATCCGCCCGTGTGCATCCTCCAGAATGCCGCAGACCACCACCGCCTGATTCGCTTCTATGAGCGTTTCCAACACGGGTCTCCATTTCGCCTGGTCGGATCCTACCAGGGATCGCCGCCATTGCTCCCCAGGAAGCTCGTTTCTCGGGCCACGCGTGGTGCGTACGCCCGTCACGCCACGTTGCAATAACAGTGATATACCGATTCCGCATAGCACCGCGTTCCGTCACACCCGAGCCGCCACTTCCCATGCTTCGCCCCGAATTAGTCCACCCGCTAGCTCTTAACGTCGACCCCTGCGTCTCCCCTATATTGGGCCGGTGGGCAAATGTAAGCTTTTGACCAAGCGTCCGAAATTGCTCGACCCAGCGCGTGAGGCCCCCTGCCGCTCGACGCGACGTGCACTACCATGATAAAAGCATAATTTCCCTGTGGCGGTGTGCCACCGAGAAAAGAACGGTGGGATGATGTGCAGAATTTGTATATCACCAATATCACAGATACTGTCTAATCTACTGTGGGGAAACCATTTGAAACAGGCTGTGAGAAAGAGTCCAATAAATGAAGTTCAGAAATCTTAGAAACTGGAGAAGTCCAAAAGATTTGGAGGGGCTTGTCTTTTTCGCGCAACTCCTTGAAGAGCTCCTCTTTGACTATAGTCTTGATACTTATAAACCTTCGGCTATGAACAGCAGCACGCTCTGTGCCGAGGCCTATCAACTTGTTATCGATATCGAATCTGAGATACTGGATGTTGCCAACCTGAAACATGTATTGAACGAGTTTGTTAGGAACCTCAAACAAGACGACGTAGCTCAAGCCCTAATGCCGCCCGCCTTAACTGATGTTGGCGCCCGGCTGGATAATGAATCGGTGGCACTACGCGATAAGCGCGTTTTGCTAGAAATCATCTCCTCTCACTTAACTTTAGATAAGTATAAGTCAGAAAACGAGCGGCAGCTTTCTCAGGTAGTTCTTGATGGTAACGATAAGAAGCGTATAAGGGCTCTTGCCCGCAGCTATGTAACAACGCTCTTGAGCATGGGGTACAGTTCTGACTACCTTTACCCCACAGCTCGGCGGTTTTTTTATATGGGCGACAACGAAATCACTTGCCACGAAGATATTTTTCGATTCTTCAATTACTTCCCCGGCAAGAGAGAACGGTACAAAGCGGTTTTTCGAGTTTCTGGCATCTTCTCAGAGATAGCCGAGTCTTGTAGTGCTTTTGGGTTACAAATATCTGATGAAGCGCCTGATAGCCTTGCTGAAATCCTAGAAAGAAAAAGCTTTGTCTTAGATAAGGAAGAGACCTATCTGATCGTTGAGGAACTGGACGCAATGGACGTTCACGCAGCTCGAACTGAGGCGGAGAAGCGTGTTGAGATGGCGAGCACTCTCATGTCCTTGTTCCATCATAAAAAGGTGGCCAATTGGGGGTCTCCTGCGATACTGCTCAATTTGCGGACTAATAAGGCTCGGCTCGTAAAAGAACCGACAAATCCGATGCTTAAATGCGCGGATTTGCGACCCTCCCGAGCAGCGGAAAAGCTTAACTCATTTATCGAAACCTTTACTTTGGCGGAGCCAAAAAGCTTTGATAGGTTTTTCAGAGCGGCGGAACTCCACGCCCTCGCGCTCAAGAATGACGAGGCGGAGAATCAGCTACTCAACCTATGGGTCGCTCTAGAAACTCTAGTTCCCAGCAAGGCGGGGAATGGAAAAGCAAAGATTAATTTGATAAGCAATTCGCTACTCCCTTTCCTCTCTATTTCTTATATTCCTAGACTTGTCGACCGCTTGCGTCGCGACATGTTCACTTGGAATGCGGCGGAGTCGAATATTGCCCTCAGGGGGATCGAGGGAGGCAATGAGACAGAGAGAGTATTTCGGCTCCTTGTTAGTCCAGAACATGAGGATGCGCGATCACGCCTTTTTCAAAGGTTTGGCGATTTCTTCCTGCTTAGAAATAGGTTTCACTATTTAAAGTCCTCCCTCGCAGCGCCGAAGAAAGCGGGCGCAGTTTTGGATGCTCACTGGCAAAGAGTAGAGTGGCAGTTGCGCCGGATTTACCGAGCGCGCAATACGATTGTCCATGCCGGGACTACGCCGATACATATAGATGTTCTGATCAAGAACCTACATGACTATATTGATATAGCCACAAATACCATTATTGCGCTGGCCTCGGACGAAGACAAGATTAATACTATAGACCAGGCATTTGAGTATGTTTCTATGGCCGCGCATTCTCAGCTTAGTGAGCTTCACAAACGAGACGATAGTCAATGGGAAAATGGAGCGGAGGTTCTTTTCTCTCGGTGGCACAAAGCAGATTCGTGAGTCACCAAGGTTGCCCAACAGGGCATGGAACCGACGCGGCATAACCCGCGCGGCTCATGCCTAGCGTTATTGCTACACAAGGAAAATGGAGTTTCAAGTGGATGGATTTGTTCAAGAGTTTATAGATAACCTGAATGCTGGAGACGTTTGGTACGGATTTCTGATGCTTGCTGTCTTTTACATTTTAAAAAAGGAACCGTTTAAAGTATTTGCCCACTTCTCGGAAAAAAAAGATAACGACTTGTCTCAAGCGCAGTCGCTGCTCGCAAGCGAGAAGCTAAGTAATGATGTGAATGAGCTTCTTAGAGAGCACGTTGAGCAAGAAGTGTTCTCAAAATACTATGGGATTCGATCAGGCAAAGAAATGCGTGCGGCCATGTTGAAGTGTTTTAAGGAAAATGAGAATGATATTGGTTGGCATGATCTCCGTCGAGCCTACCCGTATATCAAGTTAGATGAAAGAGGGTTAAAGGTAAATCTTAGGTGGTGGGACCACGTCATGCGATGGCTCGTTACTGGCCTTAGGGAAACGCTGATCAATGGGCCTGCATCCGGCTCCGTGCCCCGCCGAAGCGTTTTTGGAAGGGCACTGGGGCCATTACGGCCGGCCTGGGCCCCTGTAACCGCCGTTTTTGGCGGTTACAGGG
>JBJHBC010000046.1:1799-15214 GCA_050485285.1 Thioalkalivibrio sp. | reverse complement strand
ACGCCGTCCTTCATCGGACGCACCGTTACCACGTGCTCCGGCGTGCGGCCGAGCATCTTCTTCGCCTCGATCCCGACGGCCTCGATGGAGCGCGGGCCGCCCGGGCCGCGGTCCTGACGAATGGCGACCACGGAGGGTTCGTTCAGGACGATGCCCTGGCCGCGCATATAGATAAGGGTGTTGGCGGTGCCGAGATCGATGGAGATGTCGTTGGAGAACAACCCCAGAAGGCGTTTGAACATGAAGAAGAAACCTGCTTGAGTGGGCGGGCGGGAAAGCCGTCGACTCTAGCAAGCGCCCGGGGTTTGGGCAACAACGGCTTTGTGGTAAGTTTGCGCTCCGTTTTGCCCGTTGAACTGAAAGCAACAGGACCCTTCCCGCCATGTCCGTCGATACCTCCGAAGTCCGGCGCATCGCCCATCTCTCCCGTCTGGCCATGAACGATGACCAGGCCCGGGATTTCGCGGGAGGGCTGAGCGACATCTTTGCCTTTGTCGAACAACTGGATGGGGCGGCCATCGAGGGTGTCGAGCCGATGGCCCACCCGCTGGATGCCGAGCAGCGGCTGCGCCCGGATGCGGTCACCGAGCCGGACCGGCGCGAGACCTACCAGGCGATCGCCCCGGCCGTCGAGGGTGGTCTGTACCTGGTCCCGCGCGTGATCGAGTGACCCCCCGCGCGTGATCCACGTTGTTGCCGTTCTGTTGAATCCGTCACGCTTCTAGCCAGCAAGAGTCCCCGAAACCATGGCCCAGGAAACCCTGTCCGGCTGGGTGCGCAAGCTCCAGGCCCGCGAGATCAGTTCGCGCGAACTGACCCAGCTGTATCTGGACCGGATCGAGCGCCTCGATCCGCAACTGAACAGCTTCATCACCGTGACCGCCGAGCAGGCGCTGGCGCAGGCCGACGCCGCCGACGCGCGCCTGGCACAGGGCGAGCAAGCGCCGTTGCTGGGTGTGCCGATCGCGCAGAAGGACATCTTCTGCACCGAGGGCGTGCGCACCTCCTGTGGCTCGCGCATGCTGGATCCGTTCGTCTCGCCCTATAACGCCACCGTGGTCGAGCGCATGAACGCCGCCGGGGCGGTGATGCTGGGCAAGACCAACATGGACGAGTTCGCGATGGGCTCCTCCAACGAGACCAGTTTCTACGGGCCCGTGCGCAATCCCTGGGATACCGAGCGCGTCCCGGGCGGCTCCTCCGGCGGCTCTGCCGCCGCGGTGGGGGCGCGTCTGGTGCCCGGCGCGACCGGGACCGACACCGGCGGCTCGATCCGCCAGCCGGCCGCGTTCTGCGGCATCACCGGGCTCAAGCCGACCTATGGCCGCGTGTCGCGCTACGGGATGATCGCCTTCGCCTCCAGTCTCGACCAGGGCGGGCCGATGGCCGCGACCGCCGAGGACTGCGGCCGGATGCTGAACGCGATGGCGGGCTTCGACGAGCGCGACTCCACCAGCGTCGAACGCCCGGCCGAGGACTTCACCGCCGGTCTGAACCAGGACCTCAAGGGCCTGCGCATCGGGCTGCCGACCGAGTTCTTCGGCGAGGCGGGCCTCGACGAGCGCGTGCGCGGCGTGATCGACGACGCCATCGAGGTGCTCAAGGGCCGCGGTGCCGAGGTGCGCGAGGTCGGCCTGCCCAACAGCCACCTGTCGGTGCCGGCCTATTACGTAGTCGCCCCGGCCGAGTGCTCCTCCAACCTCGCGCGCTTCGACGGCGTGCGCTATGGCTATCGCTGCGAGAACCCCGAGGACCTGATGGACCTCTACACCCGCTCGCGCGGGGAGGGCTTCGGCGACGAGGTGAAGCGCCGCATCATGGTCGGCACCTACGTGCTCTCCGCCGGCTACTACGACGCCTACTACCTGAAGGCACAGAAGGTCCGCCGCATCATCGCCGATGACTTCCGCCGTGCGTTTGCGGACGTGGACGTGCTGCTGGCACCGACCACCCCGGAGCTGCCGTTCGCACTCGGTGCCAAGGCCGACCCGGTCAGCATGTACCTGTCCGACATCTACACCATCGCCGCGAACCTCGCCGGGCTGCCGGCGATGTCGCTGCCGGCCGGCGAGATCGACGGCCTGCCGGTGGGGCTGCAGCTGATCGGCAACTACTTCGACGAGGCGCGCCTGCTGGGCGTCGCCCATCAGTATCAGCAAGAGACCGACTGGCACACGCGTGTGCCAGCGGCCTTCGCCTGAGGGCCCTGAACATGGAATGGGAAACCGTCATCGGGCTGGAGATTCACGCACAGCTCAATACCGTCTCCAAGATCTTCTCCGGGGCGCCCACGGCCTACGGCGCCGAGCCCAACCGTCAGGCCTGCCCGGTGGATCTGGGCATGCCGGGTGTGCTGCCCGTCCTGAACCGGGGCGCGGTGGAGCGGGCCGTGATGCTGGGCCTGGCGATCAATGCCGAGATCACGCCGCGTTCGGTGTTCGCGCGCAAGAACTACTTCTACCCGGACCTCCCCAAGGGCTACCAGATCTCGCAGTTCGAGCTGCCGATCGTGGGCCTGGGCCATCTGGATATCGAGCTGGAAGACGGCACGATCAAGCGTATCGGCGTGACCCGCGCGCACCTCGAGGAGGACGCCGGCAAGAGCCTGCACGAGGGCTTCGAGGCGATGACCGGTATCGACCTCAATCGCGCGGGCACCCCGCTGATCGAGATCGTCTCCGAGCCGGAGCTGCGCTCCGCGAAGGAGGCCGTTGCGTACATGAAGAAGCTGCACTCCCTGGTGCGCTATCTCGATATCTGCGACGGCAACATGCAGGAAGGCAGCTTCCGCTGTGATGCGAACGTCTCGATCCGGCCGAAGGGGCAGACCGAGTTCGGTACCCGCGCGGAACTGAAGAACCTGAACTCCTTCCGCTTCGTCGAGCGCGCGATCAACTTCGAGGTCGAACGCCAGATCGACCTGATCGAAGGTGGCGGCAGCGTGGTCCAGGAGACCCGCCTGTACGACCCGGATCGTGACGAGACGCGCTCCATGCGCAGCAAGGAAGAGGCCAACGACTACCGCTACTTCCCGGATCCGGACCTGCTGCCGCTGGTCGTGGACAGCGCCTTCATCGAGACCGTGCGCGAAAAGCTCCCGGAGCTGCCGGACGCCAAGCGCGCGCGCTTCGTCGAGCAGTACGGCCTGTCCGACTACGACGCCGGCGTGCTGACCGCGACCCGCGAGATGGGCGACTTCTACGAGGCCGTGGCCGCCGGCTGTGATGCGCCCAAACTGGCCGCCAACTGGGTGATGGGCGAGTTCTCCGCCGCGCTCAACCGCTCCGAGGTGGAACTGGGGGAGGCCCCGGTCAACGCCGAGGGTCTGGCCGGCCTGCTCGCGCGCATCCAGGACGAGACCATCTCCGGCAAGATCGCCAAGGAGGTCTTCGAGGCGATGTGGAACGGCGAGGGCGACGCCGACGCGGTGATCGAGGCCAAGGGCCTCAAGCAGATCACCGACACCGGCGCGATCGACGCCATCATCGACGAGGTCATGGCCAACAACCCGCAGCAGCTCGAGCAGTATCGCGGCGGCAAGGACAAGCTGTTCGGCTTCTTCGTCGGCCAGGTGATGAAGGCCACCCAGGGCAAGGCCAACCCGGCCCAGGTCAACGAGCGCCTGAAGGCGAAGCTGGACGGTTGATGCGCGGACCGCGATCCCATGCGTGAGACCGACACCCTGCATCGCTTCATGCTGGAGGAGGCCGGTGTGCGCGGCGAATGGGTGCACCTGGATGCCGCCTGGCAGGCCCTGCTGGAACGCCACGAGTACCCGCCCGTGGTGCGCGATCTGCTGGGCCAGGCCTATGCGGCCGTGGCCCTGACCGCGGCCACGCTCAAATTCAATGGCTCGTTGATCCTGCAGGTGACCGGTCCCGGCCCCGTGCACATGATCGTGGCCCAGGCCGATGGCCAGGGCCGCCTGCGCGGGCTCGCCCGCTTTCGCGAGACGCCGCCCGAGGGCGCCACGCTGGCCGAGTGTGCCGGCGAGGACGCGCGGCTGATGCTGACCCTGGACCCCGGCGACGGCGGCGAGCGCTACCAGGGTGTGGTCGAGTTGGAGGGCGCGACGCTCGCGGACGCGATGAACGTCTACTTCGAGCGTTCCGAGCAGTTGCCGACCCGGCTGTGGCTGGCCAGCGGGCCGGAGTCTGCGGCCGGCATGCTGTTGCAGGCACTCCCGGGCGAGGGCGGCGATGCGGTCACGCGGGACTCGGAGGCATGGAACCGCGCGACGATCCTGGCCGAGACCACCACCGCCGAGGAGCTGCTGGAGCTGGACGCCGGCACGTTGCTGGGCCGATTGTTCGCCGAGGAGCGCGTGCGCCTGTTCGACGGCACGGGCGTCAGCTTTCACTGCCCGTGTTCCCGCGAGCGTATCGGCGAGACCCTGCGCAGCCTCGGCCGCGACGAGATCCGCGGTATCATCGAGGAGCAGGGCGCGGTGGATGTGACCTGCGAATTCTGCAATGCCCACTACCACTTCGACCCGGTCGATGCCGAGGCTCTCTGCGCCGCCGAGGGTGCCCAGCCACCGACCCCGGACACCCGTCAGTAGTCAGCCCTTTGCGGCCCCCTGCCGCACCCTCTCGTTAGCCGGCCGTGACCCCCGGGGGCCAGTCGGATGTGGGTTGTGCCCCCGAGCGTCCGCGGTCTTGCTATAGATGCAGGACTGACCTTGCAGCGTTCGCAGACGGGGGCGCAATGTATTCCCGGCACACCGAGATCCCGACCCTGGATGTCCGCCCCGGCTGGCTGGTGGAGGCGCGTTACTTCAACCAGGTGCGGCGTGCCCTGGCCCGTCTGGGGCCGGAGGTTCGCCTGTCGCCGCCCGGGCTGAAGCATCTGGACCTGATCCTCCAGCGCGATGCGTGGATCGTGGTCGATCGCGTGCTGAACGATATGCCGGTGGTCGCCTGGACCGCCTTTCACTCCCGGGGGCGGCGCAGCCTGCATCGTCCGGTGGCCTGCGAACTGCTGCTGTTCCACGCCATGGCCAGCATGGTGATGAACCGCACCCTGTCGGCGATGGAGCCGGAACTCGCGGCCGCGCTGGCCGAGGCCGGGCCACCGGCGGCCTCCGGCAAGGTCCTGCCCTTTCATCCGCGCTCCTGCGCCTGAATCGGGGTTGCCTCGGGTTCAGGGTTGCCCCGGGTTCAGGCCGGGGCGTGGCGGTGGCCACACGCGGGGCAGCCGGGGTCGCGCCGCAGGCGAATCTCGCGAAACTGCATGGCCAGCCCGTCGAGGATCAGCAGCCGGCCGCTCAGGGTCGGCAGGCCCATCAGCAGCTTCAGTGCCTCGGTCGCCTGCAGGCTGCCGACCACGCCGGGCAGGCTGGCCAGCACCCCGTTCGCGGCGCAGGTGTCCTCGTCGCCGCCCCCTTCGCCGTAGAGACAGTGGTAGCAGGCTGCCTCGGGATCGCGGTAGTCGAAGGTGGTCAGCTGCCCCTCGAAACGGATCACGGCGCCGGAGACCAGTGGCGTGCCGGCCGCCAGCGCGGCCCGGCTGATGGCCCCGCGCGCGGCGAAGTTGTCCGTGCCGTCCAGGACCACATCGGCTTCGCCGAACAGCCGGCGCATGGCCGCGTCGTCGAGACGTTCGGCGCGCGCCTCCACCCGGCAGCCGGGGTTCATCGCGGCGATGCGGTCGGCCGCCGAGGCGACCTTGTCGCGGCCGACGTCGGCATCGGTATGCAGGATCTGGCGCTGCAGGTTGGTCACCTCGACGTGGTCCGGGTCCACCAGGGTCAGGCGGCCCACGCCGGCCGCGGCCAGGTAGGCGGCGACCGGCGAGCCCAGTCCGCCCAGTCCCATGATCACCGCATGAGCCTGTCGCAGTGCCTCCTGCCCCTCGACCCCCACGCCGGGAAGCATGATCTGGCGGCTGTACCGCAGGAGCTGGTCGTCATCCATGGAGCAGGTCTCCGGAGAAAGGCCGAAATTGTAACCGGCGTCACGCTCGCCGGCGGTCTCAGTTGGGTACCGTTCAGGATCACGGCATAGGCTGAATCCTGGCAATCCTGCCACAACCGCGGGTCGTCCGAGGTTCCCGCAGGGAACCCGGGAGGGCCCCGACGGAAGGAGGAAACAACTCATGAAACGACTCGCCTTGTTCGCGCCGACGGCCCTGCTGGTGCTGGCCTTCTCCGCCCCGACCCACGCGGCACAGCCGGTGGCGGGAGCCGTACTGGGCAGTGCCACCTTCGACCCCGCTGCCCTGCAGCACGTGCGCCACGACCATTCGCGTGGCTACCAGCACTACCGCGGCCACCCGGGTGCCCGCGGCCACAAGCAGGCCAAGCGGGCGAAGCACCGTGGCCGTGGCCACCACAAACACTCGCGCAGTTACGAGCATCATCACTACCACTACTACGACAATCGATCGAGCCGGTATCGCCACCGCTCCTCGCCCAGCGGTTCGGTCAATCTGCATCTGCGCCTGCCGCTCTGATCCGGGCGCAGCCAGCCTGGCGCAACCCGAGCCCCGGCCTCTGGCCGGGGCTTTTTCGTAGTGGGGCTGCCCGCCGGTCGGTGCGAGGTCCGCCCCGGGTCAGCACATCCCCAAAGTGGTGCGTTCGTGGCCGGCGGGGTCCCTCAAGGTTCGGATTGCCCGGTAGCCCGCCTGTTGCAGGCGGTCCCGCACGGCCGGCCCCTGATCGAAGCCGTGTTCCAGCAGCAGCCATCCGCCGCGATTCAGGTGGGGCCGGGCGGTATCGATCACCCGGTACAGGTCGGCCAGGCCATGGGCGTCCGCCGCCACGGCCGAGCGTGGTTCGAAGCGCAGGTCGCCACGGGTCAGGTGCGGATCATCCGGGTCGATGTACGGCGGGTTGCAGGTGATGATGTCCAGTCCTGCCGTTGGCGTCAGCGCGTCCAGCCAGTCGCCCTGCCAAAGCCCGACCGGCAGTCCCAGGTCGCGCGCATTGGTCTGCGCCTGTTGCAGCGCCGCGTGGCTGCGGTCGCTGGCGAAGGCCCGAATGCGCGGGCGTTCGCTTTTCAGTGCCAGGATGATGGTACCGGGGCCGGTGCCGAGGTCCAGCACCCGGGGGGTGTCGGTTGCGAGCGTGTCGATGGCCAGGAGGGCCTGTTCTACCAGCAGCTCGGTCTCCGGGCGCGGAATCAGGCAGGCGGGGGAGACGCCCAGGTCCAGTGTCCAGAAGCTGCGTCGGCCGAGGATGTGAGCCATCGGTTCGCCGGCGCAGCGGCGCTGGCAGAGCGTGTCGGCGCGGCCGGCCTGTTCGGCCGTGGCGGGGTCGGTGCCGTGGGCGATCAGTTGCGCGGTGTCCAGGCCGGTGGCGGCGCCCAGCAGCATGCGGGCCTCCAGTCCGGGCGCCTCGATCCCGGCGTCCTGCAGGCGGGCGCGCAGGTCCCGCAGCAGGCTGTCCAGCGTGGCCGGGGTTCCCATTACGCCTCGGAGAGGCTCGCGAGTTGCTCGGCCTGGTATTCGTGGATCAGCGGGTCGATCACCGGATCGAGGTCGCCGGCCATCACCTGTTCCAGCTTGTACAGGGTCAGGTTGATGCGGTGATCGGTTACACGGCCCTGCGGGAAGTTGTAGGTGCGGATGCGCTCGGAGCGGTCGCCGCTGCCGACCAGGCCCTTGCGCTCCGCGCTCTGCGCGGCGGCCTGGGCCTCGCGTTCGGTCTCGAACAGGCGCGCGGCGAGGTAGGTCATGGCCTTGGCGCGGTTCTTGTGCTGCGAGCGTTCTTCCTGACACTCGACCACGATGCCGGTGGGCAGGTGGGTCAGGCGTACCGCGGAGTCGGTTTTGTTCACGTGCTGGCCGCCGGCGCCGGAGGCGCGGAAGGTGTCCACGCGCAGGTCGGCCGGGTTGATCTCCGGCATTTCGACCTCCTCCAGCTCCGGCAGGATGGCGACGGTCGCGGCGGAGGTGTGGATACGGCCCTGGGATTCGGTCTCGGGGACGCGCTGTACGCGGTGGGCGCCGGACTCGAACTTGAGCCGCGAGTAGGCGCCCTGACCGGCCAGTCGCCCGATGACCTCGCGGTAGCCGCCATGCTCGCCTTCGCTGGCGCTGAGGATCTCCAGCTTCCAGTTCTTCTGCTCGGCGTAGCGGGTGTACATGCGCAGCAGGTCGCCGGCGAACAGCGCGGCCTCGTCGCCGCCGGTGCCGGCGCGGATTTCGAGAAACACGTTGGCGTTGTCGTGCGGATCCTTCGGGATCAGGTGGCGGTAGAGCTCGGCCTCCAGCGCCTCGGTCTGTTCGGTCAGGGTCTCGATCTCGGCCTCGGCCATCGCGCGCAGCTCGGGGTCGTCCTCCTCGAGCATCGCGCGTGCCTCGTCCAGTGCGGCGTGGTTGTCGTGCCAGGCCTTCCAGGCCTCGGCGACCGGCTCCAGCTGGCTGTATTCCTGGGACAGGCGGCGCAGCTGGTCCGGGTCCTCGGCGGCATCCGGGGTGGCGAGCAGGTGTGCGATCTCGGCGTGGCGCTCGGCCAGGCCCTCGAGCTTGGTGCGGAACGAGGCCTTCACGAATGGGTGCCGGAGTCGGGATCGTTGCCGGGGTCGTCTTCCGGGGCCGGTAGCTGGAACAGGCGGTGCGCGGCCTCCAGCAGGCGGGCGTCGCCCTCGTGGGCCGCGGTGTTCAGCGACTTGCAGGGGGCGTGCATCAGCTTGTTGGTCAGGTTGTGCGCCAGCAGCTGCATCGCCTCTTCCGGCGACTTGCCGGCGCGCAGCATCGCCTCGGCCTTGGTCAGGGCCTCGGCCTTCACGGCTTCGGCGCGCTGGCGCAACTGGCGGATGCTGTCCACCGAGTCGCGCGCCCGCAGCCAGCGCATGAATTCGCCGGCGCGCTGGGTGATGATCTCTTCGGCCTGTTCGGCGGCGGCCTGGCGCGAGGCCATGTTCTCGTCGATGACCTCCTGCAGGTCGTCGACGGTGTAGAGGTAGACGTCCTCGAGCTGGCCGACTTCGGGCTCGATGTCGCGTGGCACGGCGATGTCCACCATGAACATTGGCTTGTGGCGCCGTTTGCGCAGGGCGCGTTCCACCGCCCCCTTGCCCAGGATGGGCAGCGGCGCGGCGGTGGAGGAGATCACGATGTCGGCGTCGGCCATGCGGTCCGGGAGCTGGTCGAGGCTGATGGCCTCGGCGTCGAAACGCCCGGCCACCGCGCGGGCGCGCTCGACCGTGCGGTTGGCCACGATCACGTTGCCAATGCCGCCACCGGAGAGGTGCTGCAGGGCCAGTTCGATGGTCTCGCCGGCACCGATGACCAGCGCGGTCAGGGGCTTCAGGTCGCCGAAGATCTGGCGTGCCAGCGAGACCGCGGCGAAGGCGACTGAAACGGCGCTCTGGCCGATGGCGGTCTGGGTGCGTACGTCCTTGGCGGTGGCGAAGGCGTGCTGGAACAGCCGTTCCAGTGAACGTCCCAGCGTGCCGGCGTCGTGGGCGTGCTGGTAGGCGGTTTTCATCTGCCCGAGGATCTGCGGCTCGCCGAGGACCATGGAGTCCAGCCCGCTGGCTACGCGCAGGGTGTGGCGCACGGCGGAGCCGTCGTGGTGCAGATAGAGGTAGGGCTTCAGTTCGTCGCGGTCGATGCCGTGGTAGCCGCCGATCCAGTCGAGCACGCGCTGTTCGCTGTGGGGGTCGCCCTCGCGGAAGTAGACCTCGGTGCGGTTGCAGGTCGACAGGATCGCGGTTTCCGGCAGCAGCACGCCGGAGCGCAGCGAGTGCAGGGCCTCGCCGAGCTCGTGCTCGTTGACGGAAAGCCGCTCGCGAATGGCGACCGGGGCCGTCTTGTGATTGATCCCGAGAGTGAACAGCATGCTGGCGCGTATTGTGCCGGAAAATGCGGGCGCGTGGCCGAATTTCCCGATAGTGTACTGTGCTGTAGGATTGCGGCGGAGATGGAACCCCGCAGGTGCCTCGCCCGTCCCACCCGGTATGCCCGTGCTGATGCCGACTGGATACAAGATGATTCGAAGCCTGCTCGCCCTGACCGCCGTGCTTTCCCTGGCGGGCTGCGCGCATACCCAACTGGATGCCTCGGAACCGCCGGAGTCGGATCGCCCCGAGGTGCTCCCGCTGATGCAGACCGAGGATCCGGAGGCCGCGCTGATGTTCAGCGTGCTGGCCGCCGAGATCGCGGTGCGTTCCGGCGAGCATGCCGAGGCCGCGCGCTACTACGGGGCGGCGGCTCTGCTGAGTGACGATCCCGCCATTGCCGAACGCGCCACGCGCATCGCGCTGTTCGCGCGCGATCACGAACAGGCCCAGCGGTCGGCCGACCGCTGGCTGCGGCTCGCGCCGGAGAGCACGGAGGCCAGCCAGGTCTCGACGGTGCTGCGGATCAATGCGGGGGATGCCGAGCAGGCGGCCGAACAGCTGGATTCGCTGATGAATCGGGTGGTGGTGCAGGGTGGCGACCCCAACGCCACGCTGGGCGGCGTGATCGGCCAGGCCCAGGACCAGGCCGCCGCCCTGGAGACTATGCGGCTGCTCGCCGAGCGGCGCAGCGACGATGTCGGTGTCCACCGTGTACTGGCCGAGGCCGCGCTGCGCTTCGGCGAGCCGGGCGAGGAGGTGCTGGCGGTGACCGGGCCGGCCAGCGAGCGCTTCCCGGATTCGGTGGCGCTGCAGCTGCTGCATGCCCGGGCCCAGAGCGAGGCCGGGCAGGAGGACGCCGCGATCGAGACCCTGCGCGCGACGGTGGCGGCGCACCCGGAGAGCCGCGAGGCCCGGCTGGGCTATGCGCGCGTCCTGACCGAAATGGAGGATGACGCCTTCGCCCGCGAAGAGATGGATCGCCTGGTGGAGCTGGCGCCGGAGGATACCCAGCTCCTGCTGGCGCTGGCCCTGATGAGCCTGGAAGCGGAGCAGCTGGGGCCGGCCCGGGATTACCTGGAGCGCCTCGACGCGTTGGGGGAGCGCGAGAACGATGTCGCATACTACCTCGGTCGGCTGCACGAGATGGCCGACGAGCCGGAGGCTGCCCTGGCCGCCTATGGCCGCGTGGAAGGGGGTGATCACGCCGACGATGCGCGCCTGCGCAGTGCGCGCCTGACGCTCCGGCACGAGGGCCAGGAGGCGGCGCGCGACTTGTTTGCGCCGATGCAGCAGGGCGTGGACGACGATCTGGCCCGGCGCGCCTATCTGGCGGAGGCGAACGCATTGCGCGAGATCGGCGATTATGCCGAGGCGCGTGCCCGGCTGAATCGCGGGCTGGTGCAGTTCCCCGGGGATGCCCGGCTGCTGTACCTGCGGGGTCTGGTCCACGAGCGCGAAGACGACATCGCGGCCGCCGAGGCCGATTTTCGCACCATCCTCGAGTCCGAGCCCGAGAACGTCGCGGCCCTGAACGCGCTGGGGTACACCCTGGCGGATCGCACCGAGCGGTATGACGAAGCCTACGATCTGATCCTGCGTGCCTACGAGCAGGAGCCGGACGATGCCGCCATCATCGACAGCTACGGCTGGGTGCTGTACCGCCTGGGCCGGCTGGAGGAGGCCGAGACGCAGCTTCGTCGCGCGTACTCGCTGTCGGACGACGGCGAGATCGCCAGCAACCTGGCCGTTGTTCTCTGGGAGCGTGGTGCGCGCGACGAGGCGCGCGAGATCCTCGAGGCCGCGCTGGAGCGCGAACCCGATCATGAGCGCCTGCAGCGCGTACGCAACGACCTGATCGAATGAGCCGGGCTGCGGGGATGCGGAAGCCCGGCGGTCTTGCGGGCCGGGCGAGGCTGGCCGGGCTGCTGGTCGGCCTGGGCCTGCTGCTGGGCGGCTGTGCCGCGCCCCTGCCGGAGGCGGATACCTCGCCGGCCGCCGAGGCCGCCTTCGAGGCCCGCACTGCACAGCTGGAGGCGCTGGACAGCTGGCGACTGGTCGCGCGCCTAGGGCTGGCCTCCGGCGAGGAATACTGGTCCGCCCAGCTCAACTGGCGGGTGCAGGAAGGTCAGCATGTGCTGGATCTGTCCGGCCCGATGGGGCGCGGTGGTGGGCGGCTGACGCTGTCCGAAAGCGGTCGCGCGCTGCTGGTGACCCGGTCCGGCGAGCGTTTCCAGGCGCAGGACCCGGATGCGCTCGTCGCGCGGGTCCTGGGCGAGTCGATCCCGGTCAGCGGCATGGTCTACTGGGTGCGTGGCCTGCTCCACCCCGAGGCCTCGTACCAGCTGGATGTCGACGCGGACGGGCGGCCACTGGAGATCCACCAGTCCGGCTGGACGATCGAGTACAACGAGTTCGAGGAAATCGACGGTCTGGCGATGCCGGTCACCATGGTGCTGGAGCGCGAAGGGGTGGAATTGCGGGCCCGCATCGGTCGCTGGCAGCTTGGGGGTGATCCGTCATGACCGCTGCGGTCGCGGGCGGGGCCTTCGACACCACTTTTCCCGCGCCCGCCAAGATCAATCGATTCCTGCATGTCACCGGCCGGCGGGCGGACGGATATCACGAGCTGCAGACGGTGTTCCAGTTCCTCGGGCTGGAGGATCGCCTGCGCTTCGAGCCCCTGCCGGCCGGGCGCTTCGAGATGGCGGGCGCGGCCATCGACGGGGCCGACAACCTGTGCCTGCGGGCGGCCCGGCGCCTGGCCCGGGTGGCGAAGACCCCTTTTGGCGTGCGTATCCATCTCGACAAGCGGATCCCGGTGGGCGGTGGCCTGGGGGGCGGCAGTTCCGATGCCGCCACCACGCTGGTGGCCTTGAATGCCCTGTTCGAGCTGGGGTGTGATGTCGAGCAGCTGGTGGGGATCGGCCTGGAGCTGGGTGCCGACGTCCCGGTGTTTGTGGTCGGCCAGGCAGCCTGGGCCGAGGGTGTGGGCGAGCGGCTCACGGCCGTGGCCCCGGATACCGGCTGGATCCTGCTGATCGACCCCGGGGTTTCGGTCGCCACCGGGGCGATGTTCGGGTGTGCGGAATTGACACGCGACTGCCCCACCGAGACAATTTCGTCCGCCGCCGCCGACGCCAGCCGGTTCGTCAACGTGTTCGAACCGGTGGTGCGGGCTCGTTATCCCGAGGTGGATCGGGCGCTGCACTGGCTGGCGGGGCAGACGCCGCGGGCGCGCCTGAGTGGCAGTGGCGGTTGCGTGTTCGGGGTGTTTCCCGACGAAGCGGCGGCCCGGGCGGCGCAGTCCGCGCAGCCGGCTCCGTGGCGCAGCTGGGTGACACCGCTGGTAAACGTGTCGCCCCTGCGGGCCTGGCTGCCGCCAGGCGGTGTCGAGACAGAATAAGTCCAGAGTTATTGGGCCGTAGCCAAGCGGTAAGGCAGCGGGTTTTGATCCCGCTAAGCGCCAGGTTCGACGCGAGCGGCGCAGCCGCGACCGACCGGCGCCGAAGGTGACGGCCCCGATTTTGATGGAAAAGGGGGTGGCGCGTAGCGCCATCATCCTGCCGGCCCGGATCGGCGTTGCCGATCCGCGGGGTGAGCCGGGCACGACGCCGGCCAGGCAGTACA
>JBJHBC010000046.1:0-1699 GCA_050485285.1 Thioalkalivibrio sp. | reverse complement strand
GGCGCGAGGCTAACCATCAAGACCCCGGCCCAGCACCGGGGTCTATACTGGGGCCCGGGCGATATCGCAGCCCGCCCCACTCCATCCAGACCGGGACGAACCGTGGTCGACAAGAATCGCATGATGATCTTCGCGGGCAATGCGAACCCGCGTCTCGCCCAGGCCGTTGCCGAGCACCTGGGGCTGCCCATGGGCAAGGCCATCGTCGGACGTTTCAGTGATGGCGAGGTGCAGGTCGAGCTGCTGGAGAACGTCCGCGGTCGTGACGTGTTCCTGATCCAGCCGACCGGCCAGCCAACCAACGAGAACATCATGGAGCTGGTGATCATGGTGGATGCGCTGCGCCGCGCCTCGGCCGGCCGCATTACCACGGTGATCCCGTATTTTGGCTACGCGCGCCAGGATCGGCGCGTGCGCTCGGCACGGGTGCCGATCTCGGCCAAGGTGGTCGCGAACATGATCGAGGCGGTGGGCGCGGACCGCGTGCTGACGATCGACGTGCACGCCGACCAGGTGCAGGGCTTCTTCAACGTCCCGGTAGACAACATCTATGCCTCGCCGGTCCTGCTGGGCGATGTCTGGCGGCATGTCTCGGGCGATCTGACCGTGGTGTCGCCGGATGTCGGCGGGGTGGTGCGCGCCCGCGCGATCGCCAAGCGGCTGGACGACGCCGACCTGGCGATCATCGACAAGCGCCGCCCGCGCGCGAACGAGTCGGAGGTGATGCACATCATCGGTGACGTGCGCGGCAAGTCCTGCATCATCATCGATGACCTGGTGGATACCGCCGGCACGCTGTGCCAGGCCGCAAAGGCCCTGAAAGAACACGGGGCGCACTCGGTGATGGCCTACGCCACGCACCCCGTGCTTTCTGGCGCGGCAATTGATAACATAAACGGTTCGGCGCTTGACGAGCTGGTGGTGACCGACACGCTGGCCCTGCAGCCCAACGCGCAGAGCTGCGACAAGATCCGGCAGTTGTCGGTGGCGGAGATGCTGGCGGAGACCATCCGCCGCATCAACCGCGAGGAATCCGTCAGTTCGCTGTTCATGGACTAGTCGTCTTGAGCTAGCCGGAAGATTTCGGGAGGTTCGCCTCCCTTCAGCGCCCCGCCTGGTCGCGGGCGGGGTGTGTTCAGGGCGCTTCGGGTGAAGCGCCTTTCATTTTGGAGACTGTAGCAATGAGCATGAGCTTTACCATTGAAGCCGAGAAGCGTGACGAACAGGGTTCGAGTGCGAGCCGCCGCCTGCGTCGCGCCGGCAAGCTGCCCGCCATCCTGTACGGGGCGGACAAGGACGCGGTGGCGATCACGCTGGATCACAACGCGATGGTCCACAACCTCAAGGAAGACGCGTTCTACTCGCACATCCTCAGCGTGAAGCTGGACGGCAAGACCGAGAAGGCGATCCTGCGTGATGTGCAGCGCCATCCGTTCAAGCCGACCATCTACCACGTCGACCTGATGCGCGTGAGCGCCAACCAGCCGATCCGCGTCAGCGTGCCGCTGCACTTCCACAACGAGGAAGAGGCCAAGGGCGTCAAGCTGGGCGGCGGCATGGTCAGCCGCATGATCAACGAGCTCGAGGTCGAGTGTCTGCCGGGTGACCTGCCCGAGTCCATCGATATCGACGTGCTCGAGATGGATGTCGGTGACACCCTGCACATCTCGGAGCTCAAGCTGCCGGAAGGCGTGCAGAG
>JBJHBC010000045.1:6961-15261 GCA_050485285.1 Thioalkalivibrio sp. | reverse complement strand
TCGAGTCCGACTTGAGAAACGAGAAGATCGGCTTTAAGATTCGCGAGCACACGCTCAAGCGCGTGCCGTATCTGCTCGTCCTTGGAGACAAGGAAATGGAAAACGGGCAGGTCGCGGTGCGTACACGAAGCGGAGAAGACCTCGGCGTGATGAGCGTCGAGGCCTTCGGCGAGCGCCTCCGGGAGGAGGTCGCCGGTCGCCAACACTGAACCTTGAACTGGAGAGAAGGCTATTAGCGCAGCGAAAACGGTCCGCCTGAACGATCAGATCACCAGCCCGCAAATCCGACTGATCGACGCCGAGGGCGAGAATCGCGGCGTCTGCAGCACTGCAGAGGCCCTGGAAATGGCCGAAGAAAGCGGTCTGGACCTGGTCGAAATCTCGCCGAATGCCGAGCCACCCGTGGCCCGGATCATGGACTACGGCAAGTACAAGTTCGAGCAGGCGAAGAAGGCGCAGGAAGCCAAGAAGAAGCAGAAGCAGATCCAGATCAAGGAAGTGAAGTTTCGTCCGGGCACGGACGAGGGCGACTACAACGTCAAGCTTCGCAACCTGCGCCGCTTCATCGAGGCTGGCGACAAGGGCAAGGTCACCATCCGCTTCCGTGGGCGCGAGATGCGCCACCAGGAACTCGGTGGCGAGCTGCTCGACAAGATCGAGCAGGACATGGCCGATATCGCGGTCGTGGAACAGCGCCCGAAGATGGAAGGGCGCCAGATGATCATGGTGCTGACCGGCAAGAAGAAGTAGGCCGGTCAGACAACAAGGATCGCGCAGGTCTCCGCATACCTGCCGGTCCTCCCATAAACGGCCGGCCCGAATCGGGTACGGCCCCAAATGCCGGAGAGAGTAATGCCGAAGATCAAGACCAATCGGGGTGCGGCCAAGCGCTTCACCCGTACCGGGTCGGGGAAGTTCAAGCGGTTCCAGTCGCACCGCAGCCACATCCTGACCAAGAAGCCTACCAAGCGTAAGCGTCACCTGCGCAGTCCGGCGATGGTGCACGAGTCGGATGCCCCGGCCGTGCGCAAGCTGCTGCCGTACCGTTGAACTGACCGAGGAATCGAGACATGCCACGAGTCAAGCGCGGTGTAACCGCTCACGCCCGTCACAAGAAGGTCCTGAAACAGGCCAAGGGCTACTACGGCGCCCGGAAGAACGTCTTCCGCGTTGCGAACCAGGCCGTTATCAAGGCCGGCCAGTATGCCTACCGTGACCGTCGCCAGAAAAAGCGCCAGTTCCGGTCGCTGTGGATCGTCCGCATCAATGCGGCGGCCCGCCAGTTCGATCTGTCCTACAGCCGCCTGATGGCGGGTCTGAAGAAGGCCGAGATCGAGATTGACCGCAAGAGCCTGGCCGATCTGGCCGTGCACGACCTGACCGCCTTCGGCAAGATCGCCGAAAAGGCCAAGGCCGCACTGCCGGCCTGAGCAGGATCGTGCAGGATTACCCGCCGGGGATTGTCCGGCGGGTCCCGGAAAGGGGAGGGTCGACGCCCTCCCTTTTTTGTTTCGGGAATCAGGAACACCGGGACGGCGGGCAACCGTCGCCCACCACTTTCGGGGAACGTACGTGGAGCAACTGCAACAGCTCGTCGCCGAGGCCCGCGACCGCATCGACGCGGCCACCGACCTGAAGGCGCTGGATGAGGTCCGGGTGCAGTACCTGGGCAAGAAGGGGTCGATTACCGCCCAGTTGAAGGAACTCGGCAAGCTGACGGCGGAGGAACGCCCCGCCGCGGGCCAGAAGGTGAACGAAGCCAAGGCCGAGGTCGCCGGTCTGATCGAGGCGCGCAAGGAAGCGCTGGCGCGCGAGGCGCTGGCGGATCAGCTGACCAGCGAGCGGGTGGACGTGACGCTGCCGGGGCGCCGGCCGGGGCCGGGCGCCCTGCACCCAATCACGCAGACGCTTGAACGGATCGAGACCTTCTTTGCCGGTCTCGGCTTTCGTGTGGCCGAGGGACCGGAGGTGGAGGACGACTTCCACAACTTCGAGGCCCTGAATATCCCCGAGCATCACCCGGCGCGGGCCATGCACGACACGTTCTACTTCGACGCCCACCGGGTGTTGCGTACGCATACCTCGCCGGTGCAGATCCGGACCATGGAGGAGCAGAAGCCGCCGCTGCGGGTGATCGCGCCCGGGAGGGTGTATCGCTGTGATTCCGATCTGACCCACAGCCCGATGTTCCATCAGGTGGAAGGGTTGTGCGTGGATACCGATATCACCTTCGCGGATCTGCGCGGTGTACTGAGCGCGTTCCTGCAGGCCTTTTTCGACCGTGATGATCTGGCCACCCGGTTTCGGCCCTCCTACTTCCCGTTCACCGAACCCTCGGCGGAGGTGGACATCCAGTGCGTGCACTGCGGTGGGGAGGGGTGTCGGGTGTGCAGCCATACCGGCTGGCTGGAGGTGATGGGCTGCGGGATGGTGCATCCGAACGTGCTGGGGCACGTCGGAATCGATTCCGAGCAGTACACGGGCTTTGCCTTCGGGCTGGGGGTGGAGCGCATGGCGATGTTGCGCCACGGCGTGAACGATCTCCGGCTGTTCTTCGACAACGATATCCGCTTCATCGGGCAATTCGGGCAGACAGGCTAATGCGTATCAGTGTGCAGTGGCTGCAGGAATGGCTGCAGATCGACGAAACCCCGGAGGCGCTGGGGCATCGCCTGACCATGGCGGGGCTGGAGCTGGACGCCCAGGAACCGGCAGCCCCGGATTTCAGCGGCGTGCGGGTGGGTCATGTCCTTTCGGTGGAGCCGCATCCGGATGCCGATCGCCTGCGCGTGTGCCAGGTCGCGGCCGGCGAGGCGGAGCCGCTGACCATCGTTTGCGGGGCGCCCAATGTCCACGAGGGGATGCGGGCGCCGGTGGCCGTGGTCGGCGCGGTCCTGCCCGGCGACTTCCGGATCAAGCGCTCGAAGCTGCGCGGGGTCGCCTCCGAAGGCATGCTCTGCTCGGCGCGCGAGCTGGGCCTGTCCGAAGATGCGGCGGGGCTGATGGCGCTGCCATCGGATCTGGAGGCCGGCCAGGACCTGCGCGAGGCCCTGGGGCTGGACGACACCATCCTCGAGGTGGACCTGACCCCGAATCGGGCGGATTGCCTGGGGATGCGGGGCATTGCCCGCGAATGCTCGGCCTTGCTGGATCGCCCGCTGCAGGCCCCGGATATGCCGGGTGTGCAGGTGGCCAGCGAAGCCCGTGTGGCCATCGAGGTCCGCGATGCGGAGGCCTGCCCGCTGTATGCGGCGCGGGTGCTGGAGGGGCTGGACGCGAAGGCCGCCACGCCGGTCTGGATGGCGGAACGCCTGCGGCGTGCCGGGGTGCGTCCGCTAAGCGCCATCGTGGATGTGACCAACTATGTCATGCTGGAACTGGGCCAGCCCCTGCATGCCTTTGATGCCGGGCGCGCCGGCGAACGGATCACCGTGCGCCGCGGGGAAGAGGGCGAATCCCTGATCCTGCTGGGAGGCGAGCAGACGGCGAAGCTGTCGCCCAGAGACGTGGTGATTGCTGGAGAGGATGGGCCGCTGGCCCTGGCCGGGGTGATGGGCGGGGCCGCGAGTGCGGTCGACGACAGCACCACGCGGGTAATCCTCGAGTGCGCTCATTTTACCCCGCGTGCCCTGGCCGGCCGCGCCCGGGCCCACGGTTTGCACACCGATGCCTCGCACCGCTTCGAGCGCGGGGTCGATCCCACCCTGGTGCCGCGGGCCATGGAGCGCGCCACGGAGCTACTGCTGGCGATCTGCGGTGGGCAGTGCGGCCCGGTCGAGCAGGCCGGCGAGACGCCGGCTCCGCACCGGGAGAACGCGATCACCCTGCGCCCGGAGCGGGTCCAGCGCCTGCTGGGGGTCACACTCGATACCGCCGAGATCGAACGCATCCTGCGGGCGCTGGACTGCGAGGTCGAGGCGGCCGGTAATGGCTGGTCGGTGCGGGCGCCGCGCGCGCGGTTCGATCTGGAACGCGAGGAGGACCTGATCGAGGAGCTGGCGCGGGTGCACGGCTACGATGCCCTGCCGCAGACCCTGCCGACGCCCGTGGCGCCGGTGACCCCGGACAATGCCCTGCGGTCACTGCGCGACGGGCTCGCGCGCCGCGGGTTTCACGAGATCATCAGCTTCAGCTTTGTTGCGGCGGACACGGCCCGGGCGTTCTATCCGGACGTCGAACCCCTGGCCCTGGCCAATCCCATCTCGTCCGACCTGGCGGTGATGCGTCCCGGGCTGTGGCCGGGTCTGGTGACCACCGCGGCGTATAACCAGGCGCGCCAGCAACCGGATCTGCGGCTGTTCGAGCACGGTCTGCGGTTTGTTCCGGATGCCTCGGGTTTGCGCCAGGAGGCACGCCTGGCCGGTCTGCTCGGGGGCCGGGTGGCGCCGGAGCACTGGGAAGGGGCGCCGAGGAAGATCGATTTCTTTGACGCCAAGGGGGTGGTGGAGACCCTCTGCGAGCGGGTCTCCGGAGAGCTGGGCTTCCGTATGGAGTACCATCCGGCGCTGCACGATGGTCAGTCGGCGCGCGTTCGGGTGGATGGCCAGCCGATTGGCTGGGTCGGGCGGTTGCACCCCTCCCTGTGCGAGCGGTTCGATGTGGAGCCCGTCTACCTGTTCGACCTGGATGCGGTCGCCGTGGCCCGCGCGCCGGTGGCCCAGTTCAGCCCGCTGTCGCCCTATCCGTCGATCCGGCGCGATCTGGCGGTGGTGGTCGGCGAATCGGTCGCCGCCGGCGACGTGCTGGCGGCGATCCGGGAGCTGGACCTGGAGCTGGTGCAGGATGTCCGCCTGTTTGATCTGTACCAGGGCAAGGGCTTGAATCCGGACGAGAAGAGCCTGGCTTTGGGCTTGATTTTACGGGCTTTTGATCGCACCCTAGGCGAACAGGATGTGGCTGGCGTCACCGACGCGGTGATGCAGCATCTCCAGGCCCGGTTCAACGCAACCCTGAGACAATAAGGCGATGGCAGCTGTTACCAAGGCGGATCTTGCCGCCGTGCTAAACGAGGAACTGGGTCTCAACAAGCGCGAGGCCAAGGAATTCGTCGAGATGTTCTTCGAGGAGATGCGCCAGTCGCTGGAATCCGGCGAGGGCGTGAAGCTCTCGGGCTTCGGCAATTTCATCCTGCGCGACAAGAACCAGCGTCCGGGACGCAATCCGAAGACGGGCGAGGAGATCCCGGTATCCGCGCGACGCGTGGTGACCTTCCGCCCGGGACAAAAACTGCGCGAGCGGGTAGAGAGCTATGCTGGAGGCGAGTAACCACCAGGAACTGCCCGCGATCCCGGGCAAGCGCTACTTCACTATTGGCGAGGTGGCGGAGCTGTGCCAGGTCAAGCCGCACGTGCTGCGCTACTGGGAGCAGGAATTCCCGATGCTGGCGCCGGTAAAGCGTCGCGGGAACCGCCGCTACTATCAGCGCCAGGACGTGATCCTGATCCGCCAGATCCGGGCTCTGCTGTACGAGGAGGGCTACACCATCAATGGCGCCCGCCAGAAGCTCTCCGGTGACGAGGCGAAGGGCGATCGCCAGCAGGCCCAGCAGATCATCCAGGACACCATCTCCGAGCTCGAGTCCGTACTGCGCACGCTCCGCGCCTGATCTTCCTTGTGGCCGCGTTCAGAAAGTCTTTTTGAACCACAGAGGGCGCGGAGTTCACGGAGAAGGTCGTTAGGGCCTGACCGCGGATAACTAGCCTGGGTGGCGGTATGTGGTCTGGCCGAACGCCTTAACGGGTGGCGGATTGCGCCCTATCGGGCCCACTCCGTCCTCCGAATCCGGCATCCATCGATGCCTTCCGTTCCCTCGCGTTTCTCTGTGTCCTCCGTGCACTCTGTGGTGAACTAAACAGCCGTGTGCCGTGATGGTCGCTCGGTTCGCTTTGGCGGTGTTGGGTGCTTTCGTGACGGCGGGGAATCGGATATAGTTCGCGGCTTCGGGGCGTGGCGCAGTCTGGTAGCGCATCTGCATGGGGTGCAGAGGGTCGCAGGTTCAAATCCTGCCGTCCCGACCAAACAGGAAGTATCAAAAAGGCCGCTGGTAGCGGCCTTTTTTGTGTCGGACGTCCGAGTTTGTCCGAGCGGGTCTATTCCATCGAGCGGCGACGCGCCTCGCGCTGGTAATGCAGCAAGGCGAGGTTGGTCTGGCGCTCCAGCCACTGGGTCATGCCGACAATCTCGAAGCCGGCGTATTCGTAGCCGTCCCGCGTGCTGCGTCGACGGTTGGCCAGGCGCAGGTCGCCCGAGAGCCGTTCGCTCACGTCGGGCAGCAGCAGGTTGGCGAAGGCCAGGGTGGCACCGGTCTCCAGCGTGTCGAGCGTGGACGTGGCCAGCTCGATACACATGCCCTGGCCCGAGAGGTCGACCAGCTCGCCAATGACCGGATCCTTCCAGACGGGTGCCCGCAGTTCGATCTGCGGGCGCTGGGCCATGGGGATGTGGACCCGGAAGGTCTCGCGCCGCTGGAGATACTGCAGTGTTTCGGGATACGGGCAGGCGTACAGGGCGCCGCCTTCTTCCTGTTCGATACGGTTCACGGTGGTGGAGAAGCGCACGGCCACGCCGCGCAGCGCCGCGAATACCCGCAGGGGCATGCCGGGGGTGACCTGCTGGTGCGCGCGCGGCGGATTCAATTCGTCGAGGAAGAGTTCCTTCGCGGCGGGATCCAGGCGGACCAGGGCCGATGTGTACAGCGGGCCGTCGGCGTCGAGCCGGACGCTGACCAGGGTGAGCTTGTGGTCCAGGTCCTTGAGAATGCCGGCGATCCGGTCCGGCTTGTCGACCGTGTAGTCGGTTTCGTCCATGCGTCCGTGACGTTAGCTGGGTGTGAGGACGCAAGGTACTGGTCGAGCATCCGAAATGCCAGCATCGGTGCGAAAAAGCGGCATCAGGCTTGTGTGATACGGCGTCCGCCACGGCTGTTGGGGCGGGTGCGCCCGTAGGGGTCGTAGGTTGCCGCCGGGCCGGCCTCTTCGCCGCGCAGGATCTGCATGGAGAGCTCGACGCGCTGGCGATCGCGATCGATCAGGCGTGCGTTGCCCTGGTTGAGGGTGTTGCAGCGCTCGATGGACTGACGCAGGGCCTGCCAGTGATCGTTGAGGACGGCGCCGTCGTCCATGCGCGAGAGCAGGCGGGCCATGCCCTCGGGCGTGAATGACTCGCTCGCGGCCTCGGCGATGGCGCGCTGCTGGCGGGTCTCGGTCTCGAGTTCCTGCAGCAGCCCCTGCTTGGTCGCCACGACCTCCTGCAGGGTTTCCGGGGTGCGCGCCTCGACCGCGCGGGTCTCCTGAATCAGGGCCTCTTCCAGTTGGTGGGCCAGCCGGATCGAGGTTTCCAGGGAGCGCAGCAGGCGATGGCGCGTGTCGGTGTTCATCGGTGGGATCCGTGGTTAGCGCAGCAGGCGCTCGAGGTCGATCATGCGGTCGGCCAGCTGTTCGTTGTCCACCGGGTAGTTGCCGCTGGCGATCGCCTCGCGCAGCTCGGCCACACGCGCCGCGTCGAACGGGGCGCTTTCGCCGGCGCTGGCCGCCGAGCTCATTGCCTGGGCGGCGCCGGTCAGGGTAAGCGAATCGTTGCCGGTGGTCGCGGCGCTGTCCGCGCCTTGCGCACGGCTGGGCGCCCCGCTGGAATCCTCGCGGCCCTTGACCGTGGAGCTCTGGCCGTCGGGGCGCAGACTGTTCGTATTGAGGCCCTTGATATCCATTGTGCCGTCCTGTCGTTGTAACTGTGCTGCAAGTGTTTACGGCCGCGTGTGCTGAAACTGTAGCCCCGTGGCGGTGGTTTTTGTAACACCGGTCACAGAGTCGGCATCAAAGTGTCACCCGGACGTGCCCGGAGGGCTGGATTTCGCCCTCGACCACGCGGCCGGACGAGGTGTTCTTGACCCGGATGCGGTCCCCGAGGGTGCCGTTTTCCAGGGCCTCGCCCTGCATGCGGATGGCAATCGAGCCGTTTTCGGCAAGGATCGTGACCCGTTGGCCGCGGCTGACGATCTCGCGCTGGGTGACGTGCTGAGTGCCGATGATCTGGCCCGGACGAATGCTGCGCCGGGTCTGCTGACCGATCAGGGCCGACTTGTCTTCATGATAACTGCCCGCGTGGCGTGACGTCTCGATGCGCTGGAAGCGCAGATCGCCGCTGGTCAGCGTGTGCTGGCGCGGCAGGGTCCGACTGGCCACCAGCACCTGGGCGTAGCGTTCCACCGTGGCCGGTACATACAACTGCCAGGTCACCGGGCCCGCGCACTGAAGGTGAATCGCGGTGTTGCCGTCGCGGCGGCCGCCGGGGGGAAAGCGGGC
>JBJHBC010000045.1:2822-6861 GCA_050485285.1 Thioalkalivibrio sp. | reverse complement strand
ATCAACGTGTTCAAGGTGCGCGAGGTGATCCCTTCGCCGCCGCTGCGGCAGATCCCGGGGTCGATGAGTGTGGTGCGCGGTGTGGCCACGCTGCGGGGCGGCACCGTGCCGATCATTGATCTGGCGCGGGCCATGGGCCTGCGTAGCGCGGCCGGTACGGGTGACAGTGGTGAACAGAAGGTGGTGGTCACCGAGTTCAACCGTTCGGTCCAGGGGTTCTGGGTGTCGGCCGTGGACCGGATCGTGAATGTGAACTGGCAGGACGTGAAATCCCCTCCGCGCGGCACCGGGCGCGAGTCCTTCCTGGTCGCGGTCACCGAGATCGACAACAAGCTGGTCGAGATCATCGACGTGGAACGGGTGCTCTCCATCGTCAATCCGCTGCCGTCGGAGGTGTCCGAATCGATTCGTGCGGATGCCGCGACGGCGGGGGGGCGCAAGGTGGTGATCGTTGATGACTCGGTCGTGGCGCGCAAGCAGATCGAGGGGGCGATCCGCGGGCTCGGGTTCGAATACGAGGTTTTCAAGGATGGCCAGGAGGCACTGGAGTTCCTGGAGCAGAAGGCCGGGGAAGGGCCGGTTCGCGACCAGATCGAGCTGGTGATCTCGGACATCGAGATGCCCCGCATGGACGGCTATACCCTGACGGCACGGATTCGGGACAATCCCGCCCTGAAAGATCTGAAGGTGCTGCTGCATTCCTCGTTGAGCGGCGAGTTCAATACCGACATGGTCAAGCGCGCCGGGGCCGATGCGTTTCTCTCGAAATTCAACCCCGACGAACTGGCCAACGCGGTGCTCGACCAGACCGGGCGCGAGGATCAACAGGTCGAATGACCGCCGAGGGGAACGCGGTTGCCGCCCGGCAAGGCCGGGGCGGCGTCACATGGCCGGCAAGGACCCAGTGTCCCGTCCCGCCCGCGACACCGTATACTGAAACCCGCTACCGGGGATTTCCCCCTGCGTTTCGTGGCGCGGGCGCTGCTGTCAAGGACTCGTCATCAGGATGCTAATCACCATGGACTGTGCTCGGGGATGAACCGGTGATCGATTCCCGCGATTACGAGGAGTTTTCCCGCTTCTTGCAGGACTGCTGCGGCCTGGTGCTGGGGGACAGCCGCCAGTATCTGGTTTCGAGCCGACTGTCCCGGCTGCTCGACGAGTTCGACTTCAAGAGCGTGCCGGAGCTCCTGCACGCGATGCGGCAAGCCCCGAATCCGCGGTTGCGCACCCGTGTGATCGATGCGATGACGACCAACGAGACCTCGTGGTTTCGCGATGGTTTTCCGTTCGAGATCCTCCGGCATGTGCTGTTGCCGGAGCTGGCCGCGAAGGGCAGCAGCATCAAGGTCTGGTCTTCCGGCTGTTCCAGTGGTCAGGAGGCCTACAGCATCTCCATGGTCGTCTCCGAGTGGGAGGAATCCCGCCCCCCGCGCAAGGTGCCGGTATCCATCCTGGGGACGGACCTGTCGGAGAAGATCCTGGATGACGCCCGGCGGGCGGTCTACGACGGCCTGAGCATTGTGCGCGGGTTGAGCGAGAGCCGCCGCGCGCGCTTCTTCGAGACCGTGACGGACGGCCACAAGGTCGTTCCCGAGGTCCAGCGGCGCTGCCGTTTTCAGAAGCTCAACCTGATCGACAGCTACGCGGCACTGGGCAAGTTCGATCTGGTGTTCTGCCGCAACGTGCTGATCTATTTCTCCGGCGAGACCAAGCGACAGGTTCTTGACGGTATTGCGCGGCAGATGAATCCGGGCGGCTATCTGTTTCTTGGCGCTTCGGAGACGGCCGGCCCGTACACCAAGGCCTTCGAGACGGTTCGCACCGACTACGGCTCGGTCCTCCGGCTCAAATCCTGATACCCCTGCGTCGCAGGGCCGCCAGGCCCGAAACGCCCGCGCAATGCGGCCGCGACT
Organism: Thioalkalivibrio sp.; assembly: GCA_050485285.1. Lineage (GTDB taxonomy): Bacteria > Pseudomonadota > Gammaproteobacteria > Ectothiorhodospirales > Ectothiorhodospiraceae > Thioalkalivibrio. The sequence goes on along the minus strand of JBJHBC010000045.1, from coordinate 4,945 downwards.
GGAATTGCCTCCTTCCCACGTTTCTCGCTTGAGGCGCCCCCGGCCAGGACGGATTCCCGCCGCTGGCATAGCGATTGCATCGGTCTCCTCGCAAAGGGCCGCAATGGCTGCGTCCCGGTTCTGGTAGCGAGGGTCCGCCATGGGCGGACAGGACGGAAACGATGAGTCTCTCTCTCGACAAGGCGATGGGCATCCTGCCGCAGGCGGTCAACGTGCGCGCCCAGCGCATGGAGCTGCTGGCCTCCAACATCGCCAATGCGGACACCCCGAACTACAAGGCGCGCGATATCGACTTTCGCGCGGTACTCGAGTCCGCGGCGGGGAGCGGCAATCACTTGCCCATGGCGCGCAGCCAGGCGGCGCATATCGACCCCAATGCCGGGGCGATGAACGGGCAGGCCGAGGCGCTTTATCGCGTCCCGTCGCAGGCGTCCCTGGATGGCAACACGGTGGATCCGCAGATGGAACGTGCTGCCTTTGCCGAGAACGCGATCCAGTACCAGAGCAGTCTGGAATTCCTCAATCGCCGGGTCTCCGGCATCCGCGAGGCCCTCAGGGGTGATCGCTAACGTCGACCGGATCGGGAGATCGATGTCGTGAGCAACATGTTCAGTCTGTTCAATACCTCGGCTTCGGCGCTGTCGGCGCAGTCGGTGCGCCTGAATACCGTGGCCTCCAATCTGGCCAACGCGAACACCGCCGCGACCAACCCGGACGAGGCGTATCGCGCCAAGCAGGTGCTGTTTCAGAGCGTGATGGATCAGGCCAACCCCAATGGTGCGGCGACGTCCGTCCGGGTGGCCGGCGTGACCGAGTCGCAGGCCGCGCCACAGGCCCACTACGAGCCACACCACCCGCAGGCGAACGAGGAGGGCTACATCTTCCGTCCGGCGATCAGCGTGGTCGAGGAGATGGCCAACATGATGTCCGCCTCGCGCAACTACGAAGCGAACGTGGAGGTGATGGAGACCTCGCGTCAGCTGCTCCAGCGCACACTGCAGATCGGCCAAGGCTAGAGGAATTCGCCATGACACAGATTTCCCCCGAATTGCTGGATCGCCTGGGTCTCTCGCGCCCCGAGCAGAAACAGGACAAGGACATGGACCGCCTGGGTCAGTCCGACTTTCTCAAGCTGATGACCACCCAGCTGGAGAACCAGGACCCGATGGAGCCGATGGACAACGGTGACTTCCTCGGCCAGATGGCGCAGTTCTCCACCGTGACCGGCATCGAGGAGCTGTCCAAGTCCTTCGAGAAGCTGGCGCAGTCGCTGGGGCAGAACCAGACGCTGCAGGCGGCTTCGCTGGTTGGCAAGGATGTGCTGGTGCCCGTCGAGTTTGGCGAGCTGGGGCCCGACGGGCGGGTGAACGGCGCGGTCGATCTGGAGCGCTCCACCGAAGAGCTGCAGATCGACGTGTACAGCCCGAATGGCGAGCGCATTCGCCGCATGAATATGGGCGCTGCCGGCAGCGGCCTGCAGGAGTTCACCTGGGACGGCATGCGCGACGACGGCACCTTCGCGCCGCCGGGCGTCTACGAATTCAAGGCCACGGCCCGCTCCGGGACCCAGTCGGAGGCCGTGGACACCTTTCTGGATGCCCGCGTGGAAAGCGTCGCGGTGGGCAGTGACTCCGGGCTGGCACTGACCGTGCAGGGCCTGGGCGAGATCAGCTTTTCGGATGTACGGCGGATTGGCGGCTGACGCCCCGCAACAAGAACCCTGACGGAGGAAACACCCCATGCCCTTCAATATCGGATTGAGCGGACTGAACGCGGCCCAGGCCGACCTGCAGACCACCGGCAACAATGTGTCCAACTCGGGTACCACGGGGTTCAAGCGTTCCCGCGCCGAGTTCGGCGATGTGTTTGCCCAGAGCTTCGGCGGGATCAGCCAGACAGCCATTGGCTCCGGCACGCGGCTGCAGGCGGTCACCCAGCAGTTCTCGCAGGGCCGGACCGAGTTCACCGAGAACGGTCTGGACCTGGCGATCAACGGCGAGGGTTTCTTCGTCCTGAACGACCAGGGCAGCACGGTCTACACCCGGGCGGGCGAATTTCAGGTCAATCGCGATGGCTTCCTGGTGAACAATCAGGGCCAGCAGCTGCAGGGGTATCCACCGCAG
>JBJHBC010000045.1:0-2722 GCA_050485285.1 Thioalkalivibrio sp. | reverse complement strand
GACTCCGGGGTGGTGTTCGCGCGCTTTACCAATGGCCAGTCCACAGTGCTGGGCCAGGTCGCGATGGCCAACTTCACGAATCCGCAGGGGCTGGAGCAGCTCGGGAACAACAACTGGGCGGAGACCTTTGCCGCGGGTGAGCCGGTGTTTGCGGCGCCCGGCACCGGCAACCTCGGCACCATCCAGGCCGGTGCGCTGGAGGCCTCCAATGTGGATATCGCCCAGGAACTGGTGAATCTGATCACCGCGCAGCGCAACTTCCAGGCGAATGCGCAGACGATCTCCACGGCCGACCAGGTCACCCAGACGATTATCAATATCCGCTAAGTATCGGATAAGTCGGTAAAGAGGGCTTGAGCATGGATCGATTTCTGTACATCGCGATGTCCGGTGCGAAGGAGACGATGCACGCACAGGCCATCAACAACCACAACCTCGCCAACGCCAATACCGACGGCTTCCGCCAGGCGCTGGCCACGGCGGACACGGTCCCCGTGCGAGGCCCGGGCTATGCCTCGCGGGACTACACCCAGGTGGGTAACGAGGCGGTGGATTTCAGCAAGGGCAAGATGCAGAGCACCGGCCGCGATCTGGACATCGCCATCGAGGGCGAGGGGTTCATCGCGGTGCAGGGCCCGGACGGGGAGGAGGGCTACACCCGCGCCGGCTCGCTGCATGTAGATGCCTTTGGCCTGCTGCGCACCGCGCAGGGACACCAGGTCCTGGGCGATGGCGGCCCGATTGCCATCCCGCCGGCGGAGCAGATCGAGATCGGCACCGACGGGACGATCAGCGTGCGCCCGCTGGGCGTGGGGCCGGAGGCCCTGGCCGCCGTGGAACGTATCCGCCTGGTCAACCCCGATACGGACGACCTGCAGCGGGGTGATGACGGCCTGTTCCGCCTGGCGGATGGCGGCGAGGCGCCGGCGGATGCCGAGGTGCGCATCGTCTCCGGAATGCTGGAGGGCAGCAACGTGAACACGGTGGAGGCCCTGACCCGAATGATCGAGCTGTCCCGTCACTTCGAGATGCAGGTGAAGATGATGGACAGCGCCAACACGCTGGAACAAAGCAGCAACCGCCTGCTGGGCCTCGGGTAATTTCCCGGGACTCGCGCGGCACTTGAGAGCAAACAGGAGAACACCATGAACCAGGCACTGTGGATCGCCAAGACCGGCCTCGACGCGCAGCACACGCGCATGTCGACGGTCTCGAACAACCTGGCCAACGTGAATACCACGGGCTTCAAGAAGGACCGGGCGGTATTCGAGGACCTGATCTATCAAACCGTGCGCCAGCCGGGCGCCCAGGCCACCCAGGACCAGCAGCTGCCCTCGGGCCTGCAAATCGGCACCGGCGTGCGCGCCGTCTCCACCGAGAAGATGTTCGAGCAGGGGAATCTGCAGCAGACGGACAACTCGCTGGACATCGCCATCGAGGGTCGCGGCTTCTTCCAGATCCTGCTGCCGGACGGCAACGTCGGCTATACCCGCGACGGCAGCTTCCAGCTGAACTCGGACGGCCAGGTGGTGATGTCCAACGGCTACCCGCTGCAGCCGGGTCTGTTCGTACCGGAGGACACGCAGTCCCTGGCCATCGGCAAGGATGGCACGGTGACCGCGCAGATCCCGGGTCAGGCGGCGCCGGTGGAGCTGGGCAACATCCAGCTGGCGGACTTCGTGAACCCGGCGGGCCTGCAGGCGGTGGGCGAGAACCTGTTCCGCGAGACCGCCGCGTCCGGCGTGGCACAGCAGTCCCTGCCGGGCCTGAACGGCACCGGCACCGTGGTGCAGGGCTCGCTGGAGACCTCGAACGTGAACATCGCCGAGGAGCTGGTCAACATGATCGAGACCCAGCGCGCCTACGAGGTCAACTCCAAGGCGATTTCCGCGGCCGACCAGTCGCTGCAGTTCGTCAACCAGACCATCGGGTGATGTGATGACGCGCCTCGGAACCGTTGTCCGCCCGGCCCTGGCCGTGACCGCCGCACTGCTGCTGTCCGCCTGCGCCGCCACTCAGACGACCAAGCCGGACGACAACCCGGAATACCGGCCGGTGATGCCTGCCCAGCCGGTCCCGCAGTCGCAGAACAATGGTGGGATCTACCAGGCGGCGCATTCCCAGGGCCTGTTCGAGGACTACAAGGCGCGCAACGTCGGCGACATCCTGACCGTGATCCTGGCGGAGAGCACCAACGCGCAGAAATCCGCGTCGACTTCCACCGGCAAGGATTCCAACCTCGAGTTGGGCAATCTCTCGGCCTTCGGCCGCGATGCCACCTTCAACGGGCGCCCGTTGTTCGGGGCGAGCAACTCGAGTTCGCGCGACTTTGACGGCTCCGGCGATTCGTCGCAGAGCAATCAGCTGGATGGCGAGATCACCGTGACCGTCGCCGAGGTGCTGCCGAACGGCAATCTGGTGGTGCAGGGCGAGAAGTGGCTGGGGATCAACCAGGGCGAGGAATACGTGCGCTTTCGGGGCATCGTGCGCCCGGTGGACGTGACCACCAACAACACCGTGCTCTCCACCCAGGTCGCCAATGCCCGGGTGTATTACGGCGGCTCCGGCGTGCTGGCGGACAGCAATACCCCCGGCTGGATCACGCGCTTCTTCAACAGCCCGATCTGGCCCTTCTGACGCGGCATGACCGCGGCGAGGTACGACATGCATCCCGAATCCCCGAAGCAACGCAACCCGGACGTTCCCGCGACGCTTTTTGGCG
>JBJHBC010000044.1:1989-15397 GCA_050485285.1 Thioalkalivibrio sp. | reverse complement strand
AGATGTGGCCGAAGCCCTGCGGCTCTTCGTTGCCGTCGTGGTAGTGGAAGTCGGCGTCCTTCTCGGTGCCGTAGTTGTAGGTCAGCTCCAGGATGCCGCGCTGGCTGAACATCCAGCGGGTGGCCTCCCCGGCGTCCTTCGGCGGCTGTGGCTCGTCCTCGCCGAGCTGGGCCAGGAAATAGAGCGTGAACTCGAACTCCGGGAAGTCCAGGGTCTTCACCAGCTGCATGCCGAATACGCGCTGGTAGAAGTCCAGCGCCTTCTGCGGATCCTTCACGCGCAGCATGGTGTGGTTGAGGCGAAAGCCAGCGGTCGGGTGGTCGCTCATGGTGCGTCCTTGTAGTCCGTAAGAGGGTACTCGGAAGACTGGAACACGGCCGGGCCGGTTCCCTCAAGTGCGGTTGTCACGTGTTGAGATCGAGCGGTGGGGAACACGACTCCCCCGTCACTGCGAGGAGGCGCCGCCGACGCGGCAGTCTGTCGGGTTGCCCCGACGTCGGAGGCTGCGGTGGGAAATCCCGGCGCTTCGCTGCGGCCGGGATGATGGACCACCAGACCCCGGTCGCATGCCAGACCGCGTAGGAACCTGCTTGCAGGCGAAGGGCTTGCGATGGACTCCGGCGCGGGCAGGGGCTTCGCGGGCGAGCCCGCTCCTACAAGGTTCGTCGCCCCGGAAACCGCGCAGCGGTTATTCGGGATCTACCGGTCGGGAACCGGCGTTATTGACCGGGCTACCCGCGGCAGAAGGGCCAGACCTGGTAGAAGCGGCGGCAGCGGAACTCGGATTCGCAGTTCGCCAGCTGGGACTCGTAGCGGTCCGCGCGCTGGGCGACCTGACGCGCGGCGGCGCGCACCTGCGGCTTGTTCTGGTAGCTGCCGCGGCGGTAGCCGCCCTGGCCCTCGTGGTAGGCGAGGTAGAGGTGCTCGGCGTTGTACAGGGGTACGCCGGTCATGCGCCGGGTACGGTCGTTGTACCAGCCGATGAAGTCGGTGGCGTGTTTCATGTGCGTGCGCCGCGCGAAGCGGCTGCCGGCATCCTCGCGGTATTCACCCCACACCGGGTCCTGGGCCTGGGCGTAGCCGCGAGCGGACGACGGCCGGCTCCATGGAATGAAGCCCAGCAGGCGTTCACGGTCCGGTCGGACGTGGCTGCGGAAGGAGGATTCCTGCTGGATGAACGACATCTGCGTGGCGATGGGGGTGCCCCATTCGCGTTCGGAGTCGCGCGCGTAGTCGTACCAGCGTGGCTGCTCGCGGAAGATCTCGCAGATATTGCTCTGGTCCTGGGGTGGCGATGGCGCCAGCGTCGCACAGCCCGCCGTGATCACGGCCAGCGCCAGCAGCAGGCCCGCGCGCAGCCCGTTGAGCGCCATGGCCCGCCATTCCCCCTGATCTGCCTTGCCCACCCGAATCTCCCGCTCGGTTCCCCAGTGGCCGGCAGTATAAAGCACCCTTGCTCGACACCAAGGGCGAGCGGGGAGGGAGCTCTGTGGCGGGGGCTGGGCCTGTGGCCTGTGGGAGCGGGCTTGCCCGCGAATGGCTCTTGCCAATGTCCGACGCGGGCAGGTGCTTCGCGGGCGAGCCCGCTCTCACAGCCTTCTCCCACAAGGGGCGCTTGTGAGGCCTCTGCTACGGGGCGGTGTTCCAGCCGGGGTCGAGGGGGCTCAGGGACGGGTCGGTGCGCCAGGGGCCCGGCTCGACGGGTTCGTTTGTGAGCTCGCGGATGCGGGCGATGAACTCGCGCCGGGGCAGGGTCACGGCCCCCAGGTTGAGCAGGTGGGCGGTCTCCATCTGCACGTCGATCAGCGGCCAGTCCCAGGCGACCAGATGGCGGCAGAGCCAGGCCAGGGCGATCTTGGAGGCGTCGCGCTCGCGCGAGAACATCGATTCGCCGCAGAACAGGCGCCCGACACTCACCCCATACAGCCCGCCGATCAGGCGCGGGCCGTCCCAGACCTCCACCGAGTGGGCGTGTCCCGTGCGGTGCAGGGCGACGTAGGCGCGCTGCATGCTGGTGGTGATCCAGGTGCCGTCGGCGTAGTCGCGCGGGGCGGCGCAGGCCTCGATGACGGCCTCGAAGGCGCGATCGAAGCTGACCGTGTAGCCGCGATTGCGGATCGCCTTCTTCAGGCTGCGGTGCAGGCGGAAGTGGCGGGGTTCCAGCACCGCGCGCGGGTCCGGGCTCCACCACAGGATCGGTTGCCCGGCCTCGAACCAGGGGAAGATCCCGGAGCGGTAGGCGTTGAGCAGGCGCGGCACGGAGAGATCGCCCCCGGCGGCCAGCAGGCCGTTCGGTTCGACCAGGGCATGGGCCGGGTCCGGGAAGGGCGCCTCCGGATGCTCCGGGTCCAGCCAGGGGAGGGTGATCTGCGGGCCGCCGTTCATGCGGCGCGTCCGTGCAAGACCCGAGATTGGAGGCACGGGTTCTGTTGGAGCCTGCTTGCAGGCGAACGGCCTGTGGCGGAGCCCTGCGCGGGCAGGGGCTTCGCGGGCGAGCCCGCTCCCACCGGGTGATCCGGGGTTCTCGTGTGCGCCCTCGGTGTGGCGGGCAGCGGTACCGTCGAAGAACGGTGATCCCCGCTCGTCGCCACGCTATGGTCGGGATGCCGGGTACCCTGGCCCCGGGGGTATGCCAAGCCGCGTAGGAGCCTGCTTGCAGGCGAATGTTCTGGGGCGGAGCCCCGCGCGGGCAGGGGCTTCGCGGGCGAGCCCGCTCCCACGAAGATCGTCTCTGCGGGGCGACCCGGGCCCCGGTGGTATGCCAGGCCCTGCAGGAGCCGAGCCCTCTCGGCGAGTGCGGCATTGGCTACGCCCCATCGGCCAGGGGGCTGGCCTCCTACAGGTTGGGCCGGGCGTGCGGGATGCTGTAGGAGCGCAGCCCCCTGCGCGATCGGGCGTGGGGATGGCCCCCATCGGCCAGAGGACTGGCCTCGTGCAGGGGGGCGGCGCGCATGGGTATTGGCCCGCGCGCGGGCAATGGCGGACCGGGGTGGGTGTCGGTCAGGTGCGGGGTGCATCGTCGGGTTGGACCTGCCGGTAGGGCGAGTGTTCGTGCAGGCGTTCGCACTGGGCGCGCATCATCTGGGCCTCGCGCTCGCAGAAGTCGCGCACCGGCTGCTCGAAGCCCTCGGTCAGGATCATGTGGGCGGAGTACGTGGGCGTGGGCAGGAAGCCGCGCGGGATCTTGTGTTCGCCCTGGGCGCCGGGCTCGAAGCGGGTCAGGCCTTCGCGGATGCAGAACTCGATGCCCTGGTAGTAGCAGGTCTCGAAGTGCAGGTCGGCCAGCTCCTCGGTGCAGCCCCAGAAGCGCCCGTACAGGGTGTCGTGGCTGCGGTAGCAAAGGGCCGCGGCGATGGTCTCGTCGTCCCCCGCATCGCCCGGGCGTCTTGCCTCGAACAGCACCACCTGATCACCCAGTGCCGCGGCCGTCTCCACAAAAAAGGCCTCCGACAGCGTCGGGATGCCCATGTGCTTCTCGAAGGTGTCGACGTAGAAGCGGTGGAAGCGCGCCCAGTCTTCGGGCGATCCGGTGGCCCCGGTCAGGGTGCGGAACTCGATGCCGGCCTCGGCGACGCGGCGGCGCTCGCGCTTGATGTTCTTGCGCTTTTTCGAGCTGAGTGCGGCCAGGAAGTCGTCGAAGCTTGCGTAGTCGGCGTTCGTCCAGTGGTACTGGCAGCCCATGCGCTCGGCCAGCCCCAGCTCGCGGGTTACCTCCAGATCATCCTGGTTGGGGAACAGGATGTTCACACCCGAGGCATTCAGTTCGCGCCCGCGGGTGACCAGGGCGCGCACGAGCAGCGTGCGCAGGTGATCGAAGTCCGGCGCCTCCGGGTGCACCAGCAGGCGCGGGCCGGTGGCGGGGGTGTAGGGCACGGAGACGACCAGCTTGGGGTAGTAGTTGAGCCCGTGGCGGTTCCACGCCCCTTCCCAGGCGAAGTCGAATACGAACTCGCCGTAGTTGTTGGTCTTGGCGTAGGCCGGCGCGGCCGCGACCAGCTCGTCGTCGCGGAAGATCAGCACATGCTGCGGGAACCAGCCGAACTGCCGCCCCAGACACTCGTGGCGTTCCAGGCCCTCCAGGAAGGCGTGGCGCAGGAACGGCTCGGTGCCGCCGGTTAGGGCGTCCCAGGCGGCCGGGTCCACGTCGGCCAGGCCGTCGCGCAGTTCGACACGTTCGGGCGTGTCGCCCGAGTCGTCCTCCGGCGGGTGCGGTACCTGGGTATCGCCCTCGGCGTTCACGTGATCAACCGAGCTTGTCCAGGTACTTCTCCGCGTCCAGTGCGGCCATGCAGCCGGTGCCGGCGGAGGTGACCGCCTGGCGGTACACGTGATCCATCACGTCACCGGCAGCGAACACGCCCGGTACGGAGGTCGCGGTGGCGTTGCCTTCCAGGCCGGTTTTCACCTTGATGTAGCCGCCTTCCATGTCCAGCTGGCCCTGGAAGATGTCGGTGTTCGGCTTGTGGCCGATGGCGATGAACACGCCCATCACGTCGATGTCCTTCGTCTCGCCGCTCTGGGCGTGCTTCAGGCGGGCACCGGTCACGCCGGTCTCGTCGCCGAGGATCTCGTCCAGGGTGTGGTTCCACTCGATGGTGACGTTGCCGTTCTTTTCCTTCTCGAACAGCTTGTCCTGCAGGATCTTCTCCGCGCGCAGGGCATCGCGCCGGTGCACCAGGGTCACCTCGGAGGCGATATTCGACAGGTACAGCGCCTCTTCCACGGCGGTATTGCCGCCGCCAATCACCGCGACCTTCTGGTTGCGGTAGAAGAAGCCGTCGCAGGTCGCGCAGGCGGACACGCCCTTGCCGGCGAAGGTGGTCTCGGACTCCAGCCCCAGGTACTGCGCGGAGGCCCCGGTGCAGATGATCAGGGCATCACAGGTGTATTCCCCGGAGTCGCCGATCAGGCGGTAGGGCTTGTCCTTCAGCTGCACCGTGTGGATGTGATCGAAGATCACCTCGGTGTCGAAGCGCTCCGCATGCTTTTGCATGCGCTGCATCAGCTCGGGGCCCTGCACGCCTTCGTTGTCGCCCGGCCAGTTGTCCACGTCGGTGGTGGTCATCAGCTGGCCGCCCTGTTCCAGGCCGGTGATCACGACCGGGTTCAGGTTGGCGCGCGCGGCGTAGACCGCGGCGGTCCAGCCCGCCGGGCCGGAGCCCAGGATCAAGAGCGGGCAGTGGCGCGCTTCCTTGCCACTGCCGCCCTTCTTCGGTTCCGACTCGGTGGCGCCGCCCAGCTGGACGGCGCCGGTGGCGGCCTGCACGGCCCCGGTGGCACTGGCCATCTTCGGGGTCTCGGCCTGGGCCTTGTCGGATGCGTTCTTCTTCTTGTCCTTCTTGGACTTCTTGGCGTCGCTCATGGCGCTCTCCATCTCGCAACAATGAATTCCGTGGCGGGGGCGGCGGGGCCGTCCCTGCGAGTGCTGCACACGATACCGGATCGTCGGGCCTGGGCCCGGGTTCCATGAATCGGGTAGCGGGATCCGCAGTGTGCCTACGGATCGGGGATCGATATGGCAAGGATTATTGGGACGCCGAACGGCTTTGTCCAACGCGGTTACGGGCACCGGGGGAACGCCGCGCCGGGCGGCGGGCGAGACGCATTCGGTTAATCGCGGTCGATAAAACATTTTCATGATCGCGCGGGCCGGGTGCGCGGGCCGGGCAGTCACTACATCAGCGTTTGGTGGATAACCCGGGCGCGCCTCCGGGAACGGCGGCAGGACGGGGAATCGCCGTTTTTATCCACAGCTTGCCCACGGGTTGTGCGCGGCTTGTTCTTTCGCGAACCACTATATCTAGTGGCTATGCAGTTTCGGATCCCCGATCTATAGTACTTCACGTTCGATCCAACACCACCCGCGAGGCCGTCATGAACAGCGAACCCTACACCGCCGAAGCCCCCGAGGGCACCCAGTACCCGCCGCAGGCCGAACCGTCGGCCGAGGTCCTGGCGACCAGCCCGGGCCAGCACCAGGTGATTCGCCGCAATGGCAAGGTCACCGGCTTCGATGCCTCCAAGATCGAGGTCGCGGTGACCAAGGCCTTCCTCGCGGTGGAGGGCGGCAATGCCGCGGCCAGCCGCCGCATCCACGAGGTGTCGAAGGAAGTCGCCGGGCAGGTGGTGGACAGCCTGTTCCGCCGCGCCGGCACCCAGGGCATGACGGTGCACATCGAGGATATCCAGGACCAGGTGGAACTGGCCCTGATGCGCGGCGGCCACCACAAGGTCGCGCGGGCCTACGTGATCTACCGCGAGCAGCAGGCGCAAAAGCGCGCCGCCGAGGCCGCCGAGCAGTCCCCGGAAGAGCAGGAGGCCGCCGCCAGCCTGAACGTAACCCGCGCCGACGGCACCCAGGCCCCGCTGGACGAGGCGCGTCTGCAGGCGGTCGTCGCCGAGGCCTGTGACGGCATCGAGCACGTGGACGGCGAGAAGATCCTGACCGAGGCGCGCCGCAACCTGTTCGACGGCGTCGCCGAGAAGGATGTGGCCACCGCGCTGGTGATGGCCGCCCGCGTGATGATCGAGAAGGAGCCGAACTACTCCGAGGTCACCGCCCGGCTGCTGATGGACGCCCTGCGCCGCGAGGCCCTGAGCTTCGTGCACGGCCGCCCGGAAGAGGCCACCCAGGCCCAGCTGGCCGAGCGCTACGCCGAGTACTTCGGCGCCTACATCCGGCGCGCCGCCGACCTGGAGCTGGTCGACAGCGAGCTGACCCGCTACGACCTCGACAAGCTGGGCGCGGCGATCAAGCCCGAGCGCGACCTGCAGTTTACCTATCTGGGCCTGCAGACCCTGTACGACCGCTACTTCATCCACAGCGACGGCACCCGCTTCGAGCTGCCGCAGGCGTTCTTCATGCGCGTGGCGATGGGCCTGGCGATCAACGAGATCGACCGCGAGGCCCGTGCGATCGAGTTCTACAACCTGCTGAGCTCGTTCGACTTCATGAGTTCCACCCCGACCCTGTTCAACTCCGGCACCCTGCGCCCGCAGCTCTCCAGCTGCTACCTGACCAGCGTCCCGGATGACCTGGACGGCATCTACAGCGCCATCCGTGACAACGCGCTGCTGTCCAAGTTTGCCGGCGGCCTGGGCAACGACTGGACCCGCGTGCGCGGCATGGGCGCCCACATCAAGGGCACCAACGGCAAGTCGCAGGGCGTGGTCCCGTTCCTCAAGGTCGCCAACGACACCGCCGTGGCGGTGAACCAGGGCGGCAAGCGCAAGGGGGCCGTGTGTGCCTACCTCGAGACCTGGCACATCGATGTCGAGGAGTTCATCGAGCTGCGCAAGAACACCGGCGACGACCGCCGCCGCACCCACGACATGAACAGCGCCAACTGGATCCCGGACCTGTTCATGAAGCGCGTGGCCGAGGATGGCGACTGGACCCTGTTCTCCCCGAACGAGACCCCGGACCTGCACGACCTGGTCGGCAGCGACTTCGAGAAGCGCTACTGCGAGTACGAAGAGAAGGCCGCGCGCGGCGAGCTGCGCGTGCACAAGACCATGAAGGCCGTGGACCTGTGGCGGAAGATGCTCGGCATGCTGTTCGAGACCGGCCATCCGTGGATGACCTTCAAGGACCCGTGCAACCTGCGCAGCCCGCAAAGCCACACCGGCGTGGTCCACAGCTCGAATCTCTGCACCGAGATCACCCTGAACACCTCGGATGACGAGATCGCGGTGTGCAACCTGGGCTCCATCAACCTGGCCGCGCACGTAAACGAGGCCGGGGAGCTGGACCAGGACAAGCTCGAGCAGACCGTGAACACGGCCATGCGCATGCTCGACAACGTGATCGACTACAACTACTACTCCGTGCCGCAGGCGCGGCGCTCCAACCTGCGCCACCGCCCGGTGGGGCTGGGGATCATGGGTTTCCAGGATGCGCTGTACAAGCTGCGCGTGCCGTATGCCTCCGAGGCCGCGGTGGAGTTCGCCGACACCTCCATGGAGGCGGTGTCCTACTACGCGATCAAGGCCTCGACCGACCTGGCCGAGGAGCGCGGGCGCTACGAGAGCTTCCCCGGCAGCCTGTGGAGCCAGGGCATCCTGCCGATCGACTCGGTGAAGAAGCTGGCCGACTCGCGCGGCGAGTACCTGCAGATGGACACGACCCAGCGCCTGGACTGGGACACCCTGCGCAAGCGGGTGAAGAAGGTCGGCATGCGCAACTCCAACACCATGGCGATCGCGCCGACCGCGACCATCTCCAACATCTGCGGGGTCAGCCAGTCGATCGAGCCGACCTACCAGAACCTGTTCGTCAAATCGAACCTGTCGGGCGAGTTCACCGTGATCAACCCGTACCTGGTGCGCGACCTGAAAGACCGCGAGCTGTGGGACGAGGTGATGGTGAACGACCTCAAGTACTACGACGGCTCCGTGCAGCCGCTGGACCGCGTGCCGGAGGACCTCAAGGCCCTGTACGCCACCGCGTTCGAGCTGGACACCCGCTGGCTGGTCGAGGCCGCCTCGCGCCGGCAGAAGTGGATCGACCAGGCCCAGAGCCTGAACCTCTACATGGCCGAGCCCTCCGGGCCCAAGCTGGACGCCCTGTACAAGCTGGCCTGGGTGCGCGGGCTGAAGACGACCTACTACCTGCGCTCCATGGGCGCGACCCACGTGGAAAAGAGCACCGTGGCCGACTCCTCGCGCGCCAACAAGCTGAACGCCGTCTCCGGCGGCCAGCAGGCGTCCGAGCCGGAAGCGCCCAAGGCCTGTTCGATCCTCGATCCCGACTGCGAGGCCTGCCAGTAAGCAGACCCCGCGCGGGCACGCACTCAATACGAACGACGCACTGACGACGACTCATTGAACAAAAGGTCCGGCCGCCGCGCCGGGCCGCCACCGAAAGAAGAGGGGACACTATGCTTTCCTGGGACGATCCGATCGCAGCCATCAAGGGCGAAGGCCAGAAAGAACCCGCCGTCCGCCCCGGCATGGGCTTTCAGGAGAACGAAGCCCTGATGAGCACCGCCGGCGCCGCGCCCAGCGTCTCGCCGGACCCGGAAAACGCCGGCCAGCCGCTGGCCGAGCCGAACGAAGACGCCCTGACCGGCACCGGTCTGGAAGACCTGGAGATGGGTGCCGAGCGCATCCGCGTGGATGACAAGAAGATCATCAACTGCCACGCGGACCTCAACCAGCTCGTGCCCTTCAAGTACAAGTGGGCCTGGCAGAAGTATCTGGACGGCTGCGCCAACCACTGGATGCCGCAGGAAATCAACATGAACGCGGACATCGCCCTGTGGAAGGACCCGAACGGGCTGACCGACGACGAGCGCACCATCGTCAAGCGCAACCTCGGCTTCTTCTCCACCGCCGACTCGCTGGTGGCGAACAACCTGGTGCTGGCCGTGTACCGCCACATCACCAACCCCGAATGCCGCCAGTACCTGCTGCGCCAGGCCTTCGAGGAGGCGCTGCACACCCACGCCTACCAGTACTGCGTGGAGTCGCTGGGCCTGGACGAGGGCGAGATCTTCAACATGTACCGCGAGGTGCCCTCCGTCGCCACCAAGGCCGAGTGGGCCCTGCCGTTCACCAAGCACCTGGCGGACCCGAACTTCCGCACCGGCACCCCGGACGCGGACCAGAAGCTGCTGCGCGAACTGATCGCCTTCTACGTGGTGTTCGAGGGCATCTTCTTCTACGTCGGCTTCGTGCAGATCCTCTCCATGGGCCGGCGCAACAAGATGACCGGCGTGGCCGAGCAGTTCCAGTACATCCTGCGCGACGAGTCCATGCACATGAACTTCGGCATCGACGTGATCAATCAGATCAAGCTCGAAAACCCGCACCTGTGGACCGAAGACTTCAAAAACGAGATGCGCACCCTGATCCATGATGCGGTCGAGCTGGAGGCGCAGTACGCCCGCGACACCATGCCCCGCGGCGTGCTCGGCATGAACGCGCAGATGTTCGAGGAATACCTGCACTTCATCGCCAACCGCCGCTGCGCGCAGATCGGCCTGGCCGAGCTGTATCCGGGGGCTGATAACCCGTTCCCGTGGATGAGCGAGGTGCTCGATCTGAAGAAGGAGAAGAACTTCTTCGAGACCCGGGTAACGGAGTACCAGACCGGGGGCGCGCTGAGCTGGGACTGACCCGGCCCGGCCGACCCAACGAAGCGGAGCCAGGGAGATGGCCACGCAGCGACAGAAGAGGGCGCCGCAACACGGTGCCCTTTTTTGTGGCGGTTTACGCCAGGTCCAGCGGGCTGCGTACCGCCAGACCACCCCGGTTCAGCACGTGCGTGTAAATCTGGGTCGTGGACACATCACTGTGGCCCAGCAATTCCTGCACCGTGCGGATGTCGTAACCGCCCTCAAGCAGATGTGTGGCGAAACTGTGGCGCAAGGTGTGGCAGCTCGCCTTCTTTGCGATACCCGCCCGCCGGGCCGCAGACGTCACCGCCTTTTGCACGGCCGTCTCGTGCAGGTGATGGCGGCGCGTTGCACCGCTTCGCGGGTCCACGGAAAGCCGCCCGCTTGGAAATACGAACTGCCAGCGCCACTCCCGCGCTGCCGCGGGGTATTTGCGGGCCAGGGCGTCCGGCAGCAGGGCCTCCCCGAAACCGGCCTCCACGTCGCGTTGATGCAGTGCCCGGACCTCTTCGAGATGCGTGGCGAGCCGACCGGCCAGCGACTGCGGCAACGGGACAATGCGGTCCTTGTCTCCCTTGCCTCGCCGCACCACGATCAGCCCCTGATCGAATTCCACATCCTGGACGCGCAGACGAAGCGCCTCCATCAGCCGCAGCCCCGAACCGTAGAGCAGGGATGCGATGAGCCAGTGCATCCCGTCGATCTCCGCGAGCAGACGGTTGACCTCGCTGCGCGAGAGAACCACCGGCAACCGTTTTGGCCGCCTCGAGCGCCTGAACGCGCCAAGATCGCCCAGAGGTTTCTCCAGCACCTTCTCGTACAGGAACACCAGCGCATTGAGCGCCTGGTTCTGGGTGCTGGCCGCGACATTCCGTTCCACCACCAAATGTTCCAGAAACGCGGCCACGTCCGCACCGCCGAGCTCATTCGGGGACCGCTCATCGAAATGCCAAACAAAGCGACAAACCCAGCCGAGATAGGTCTTCTCCGTGCGCACCGCCATACCTCGTGTGCGAATGGCCGAGGCCAGCCGTGCAAAGAGATCAAGATGCTTGTGGATGAGGGGAGCAAAGCGCGTCTCGCCGACCCTTTGTGCGTAATCTTCCGGCGAAACCGGCGCAAACTCACGTGCCGTCGTGGCATGTTGCGCCTCCAGCGTGCGCGCAGAATCCAGCCAGAAACCCCAGTCCGGCGGTATCGCCCATTCTGGCTTCACGATGCTATACAGAATCCGTATAGCATCGACGGTCTGCCCGAACTGCCACCCCTGCACCGACGGTTTCTGCCCCTCCCTGGTCAGATACCGAGTGATGTCCTCCGCCCCCAGGTCTGCCAGGCGACGACCGGGAAACGCCGCGATAAACCGTTCTGCCCGAACCGCGTACCAGCGTACCGCTTTTGGCTTAACCCCTTGAGAGATCGCCACATTTCGGTATCGCTCCCAGAATCGGCGCTCCCTCTCGGCACGACTTCCTGTCGTCATGAGCCAACCTCCCTGTATAGCCATTACACGATCATGGTTATACTGCCGCAACAGCGGCTGCCAGAGCAAGGGATCGTGCTTCGAGCACCCGGTGATATACAGATTCTGCCTATCACCAATATGACAGATTCTGTCTAATCTACTGTTAGCGCCGAACGAATATGCCTACAGAGACTAAAGCGACCTTCGATGTGAACGTTCAGAGAGCTGGTTACTTCCTGGATCTTCACGAGTCTATACATGGTGGCGCTCAGGGCGCACCCCGGAATCCAGTGCGTGAACTGCCTCGTGCAGCGGTTGTATTTGCGATTGGTGCATTAGATGCGTATTTGTCCGATGTATCTGCTGAGGTGATTGTTTCGCTGCTACAGCAAGAACTGCCTGAAGCGGAGGTCCGAGAAATTCTTAGGCGTGTACAAGGCGAGGTCCCAACGCTGTCCTTGGAGCTATCGTTGGTGCCGGACGCAGATGAGCGAGTTCGGAGGGTTCAGGAGGCTGTTGCAGATCACCTTCACAATCGTGTAAGCAATCACGGTAAAAAAGCGGTGTCCCGAACCATGGAACGTTTAGGAGGAAATGCGCAGGATCTCTGGAGCGCTCTTGGCGCAAATGGATACGCTTGCGCGGCTGATGACCTTGACGAGTGGACAGAAAAGCGGCACCAGATCGTTCATCAAGGTCAAACTGTCAGAGTTCACCGTCCACAAGCACGAAACTGTGTTCAGTTGGTGGAAGCGATTGGGGATCGTATTGATGCACAAGCTATGCGAGCGCTGGAAGAGTAGTGCGCTAACAAGCACATCCAGCCGACGCGCTACTCGCGCGGCTGATGTATGGCGTTAGCCAGCTAGAGCCCACCATGACACGATTGACCCTTAATCTTGAACAGAATGCTGCTTCGTTTGCAGAAGAGGCTCTCAGCAATGCCGTTGTGGCGGATGAGAATCCGGCGCGATGGAAATTCAGCATAATGGCGCTCGTTCAAAGCATCGAACTGTCACTTAAAGAGATTCTTCGACGAGAGCATCCGGCCCTAATTCACATCAATGTTGACAAGCCTGGAAAGACAGTCGGAATAGAGTTGGCGACCCATCGCCTTAAGAACATCTGCAAGATTGAGATATCAAAAGATGACAACGCAGCCATTAAGGCCGCTGTCAAGGCACGCAACAATATCGTTCATCACCAAGTCGATGAATCAGTAGATGAACTCAAATTATTGTTCTCTAGGCTTCTTGCTTTTTTGAATCACTTCCATGATCGACACATTGATACCCCTCTGCATGACAAGATCGATGACCGACTGTGGAGGAGCGGTGTCAAAATACAGGAATACGGCCAGGAAGTGTTCAGTCGCGCACAGGAGCAGATGGCCGAAGACGAGATTGACGAAGACTGCCTGATAGAGTGTCCGATGTGTGGATGGAAAGCACTTTGTGCCTATGATCCAAAGCAAGACACATGCTATGTCTGCGGGTGGATTGAATCAGTTAGAGTGTGCTCCAGATGTAATGAGGTGATGCTTGAGGGGGAGCACGAAGAGCATGGTGGGAAGGACTACTGCTATGATTGCCTCTGCTATATCACCGATGACTATTGGTATGAGCAGTCAGTCGGCAAGTAGGCTGGCTAACAAGGCGGTCAACCGGACGCCGCTTCGCGGCGCCAGTTACCTTAGACGTTAGCGCCGAACGAATATGCCTACAGAGACTAAAGCGACCTTCGATGTGAACGTTCAGAGAGCTGGTTACTTCCTGGATCTTCACGAGTCTATACATGGTGGCGCTCAGGGCGCACCCCGGAATCC
>JBJHBC010000044.1:0-1889 GCA_050485285.1 Thioalkalivibrio sp. | reverse complement strand
TTTCGCTGCTACAGCAAGAACTGCCTGAAGCGGAGGTCCGAGAAATTCTTAGGCGTGTACAAGGCGAGGTCCCAACGCTGTCCTTGGAGCTATCGTTGGTGCCGGACGCAGATGAGCGAGTTCGGAGAGAATCAAAGAAGAGGACACCCATGATTCTTGTTGCCCTCCAGTGCCGCGCGAGTGCACACGACAAGGCCTGGCACGGTAAGTCCGTGTGCGGTTCAGTGTATCCCGGACTCCGGATGGGGTTTGGGGATCTATACTCATTGGGTGCGGAGTATTCCGGGCGGATCGGGCGCGTGACCGTGAGCGACAGCGGCGGGTGACGCCGGGTCCGCCTGCCCCCAGATCCACGGGCCATGCCTGGGCTTGTGGAGTCCCGCCGGACGGCGGCCGTTTTCACTCCCACCCGCCGTCGTTCGACAGCCCCTGGTATGGAGGGCTGCAGACATGAACACGCGAAAGTGGTTGGCGCTTGCGGCGCTGATGATGTTTCTTCCCCTTGGTTGTGGAAACGAACAGACGGCGGATGCCGGAGCCGATGCGGCCCCGGTGCTGGATGCCGTTACGGTGGCGGATCGGCTGGTGCAGAACCTTCACGATCAGGCCACGGTCTTCGAGGCGATCGGTGACGAGCTGGAGGCCGTCGAGGATCAGGCGGCGGCGGATGAACTGGGCCGGCGCCTGGCGGGTGAATACTCGGAGCGGATCATTGCGCAGTTGGAGGACATGGCCGTGTGGGTGGAGGCCCACGTGATGCCGGTTGATGCCGCGGAACGGGCCACGTTCGACCAGGAGCTGGAAGCGCTGCTGACGGAGTCGGGCAGGATGGAGGAGGCCGAAAGGCGTTTTGACCGTGCCACCGAGCAGTGGGGTGGTCAGCTCGAAACCCTGATGATGCGCAATCCCGGGCAGGGCCAGGCCGTGCTTGAGGGAATGGTCGCGCTTTTCGACCAGATGGAGGCCTTTTTGCAGGGCGAGCGAGTAAGAAAGAAGGGGACACCCATGATTTCTTGACGGTCTGGGGCGGGCTGTCTAGGTTTCAGGGGGAGATGAAATAGAAGAGGACACCCATGATTGCTTCGCTCCGAATTTTCCGCAGAGCGCGGCGTTATGACCAATGGACGGACGTCAATGGATTCTGAGTCTATTCATGTCGCCGTGACGTATCGCGACGATCTGGGAGTCGAGGCTCTGGTGGCGGAGTTCGAAACCGAGACGGCCGAGGCAGGGATTTGGGTCCAGTCTGAATCTTATCCAGATAGAGGGCCGTTCGCAGGGATTGAATGGCTACTTCCGACTGCTGTCATTCTCTATGTCTCTAAACCGTATATTGATGCGTTTCTTGCAGAAGCCGGGAAAGACCATTATCACATCCTAAAGGGCGCGATGGGGCGGCTCGGAAGTAAGCTGGCGGGAGATCAGGGTCCCCAGCTGCGGCGTATCTATTCGAAAGGCAAGGTGAAGCGGGGAGATGATAAGTATTCGCTGGTCTTTTCAGTCTATGGAGAAATGCCGAACGGATCGAACCTAAAGCTGTTGGTAGAGCCAGGGATAAGCCCTGACGATATGGAGCGCGCCGCCGAAGCTTTCTTGGAGGCTCTCCGTGGCATGGACGATCTGGAGTTCCGTCGTTCCCAGATAGCGGGCCTCGATGAAGCGGTGGCGATGAACCGGACCATCCTTGTTGCTTATGATTTAGGTCGCGGTGAACTGGTAGTTGTCGATCCGATGGAGGAAAGAAGAGGAGACCTATGATTCCTCTAAGGAAACACTGATTTATTCCGCCGTGGGTCCCGCCCACCTGGCGGGTTTGGGATAATGGCGCCAGGTTTCCTGCCCGAGGTGATGGCCGATGTCCCAGCGCAGCTTTTCCGATCTCGAGTATT
>JBJHBC010000043.1:0-15502 GCA_050485285.1 Thioalkalivibrio sp. | reverse complement strand
AACAAGGACCAGACCTACTTTCTGCATACCCTGACTCAGGAGCAGTTGCGCCCGGCCCTGTTCCCGCTGGGGGATATCCCGAAGGACCAGGTCCGGGAGCGGGCCCGTGAACTGGGTCTGCCGAACTACGCCCGCAAGGACTCCACGGGGATCTGCTTCATCGGCGAGCGGCGCTTCCGCGACTTTCTTGCGCACTACCTGAACGCCGCCGAGGGCGAGATGCGCACCCCGGAGGGTCAGGTCGTTGGCCGCCACCAGGGCCTGATGTTCTACACCCTCGGCCAGCGCCAGGGCCTGGGCATTGGCGGAGTCGACGGGTTCGCCGAGGCCCCGTGGTATGTCGTCGACAAGGATCTCGAGCACAATGCCCTGATCGTCGCCCAGGACCCGCAGCATCCGCGGCTGATGAGCCCGGCGCTCGCCACCGAGCCGGTCCACTGGATCCACGACGTGCCCGCCCCGGGCGAGCCGCTCCGGGCCCGACTGCGCCACCGCCAGCCCCTGCAGGACTGCCGCATCGAGACGCTTGCGCGGACGGGTGCCACGGTGGTGTTCGACAGCCCGCAGCGCGCCGCCACCCCCGGACAGTCCATCGCCTTCTACCGCGGCGATGTCTGCCTGGGCGGCGCCGTGATCGCGACCCGGACCACGCTGGACCCCCGCGCAGGCATCGTTCAATCCGCGCCTGGAATCCGCGTCTGAGTGAGTCCGCCGGGTCACTTCCGGTATAGTGAGCCCTCCCTGGCGCCCCGCCCCCGACCACCAAGGAATGAACTGGCTTGGACCGCTCCGATCACAACCGCACCCTGGCGCTGGCCGCCCTTTTCCAGTGCGCCAGTCTGGTCAAGGACCTGGCCTGGCGCGGCAGCTGCGACGAATACGAGTTCGAGGTCCTGATCGGCAGCCTGTTTGCCTTCGATGCCGAGACACCGGAGGCGGTCTACCGCGAGGCGGTCAGCCTGAAAAGCGGCCTGGAACGCATCGAGAGCCAGCTGCAAAACGGCAGCAAGCCGCCGGACATGGAGATCACCCGCTACGCGATCGGCTTGATCTTCCTCGAGCGCAAACTGCAAAAACGCGACGATATGCTGCAGACACTGACCGACGGTCTGCAGGGCGCGCAACGCCAGATCGACTACTTTCACATTACCCACGAGAGCGTGATCGCACGCCTCGCCGAGATCTACAAGGAGACCATCTCCGAACTCGGTCCACGCATCATCGTGCAGGGGGAACAGAACAACCTCTCCAACCCGGAGACCGCCGCGCGCATTCGTGCGTTGCTGCTGGCCGGAATCCGGGCCGCGGTCCTCTGGCGCCAGGCCGGCGGATCGCGCTGGAAACTGCTTTTCGGCCGCAAGCGGCTGATTCGCGAAGCGAACCACATCCTCAATCGACTCAATACCTGAACGCGGAAGACGCATCATGAGCCACGCCGACCCGAAGAACACCCAAACCCTGTCCGCTGGCGGCCTCGACTGCCGTTACGTGCCGATCACCGATGACGCCCGCGCGAAGGATCTGCCCTTTGCCCTCAAGGTTCTGCTGGAAAACCTGCTGCGCTTCGAGGACGAGCGCACCGTCCGGCGTGCCGACATCGAGGCCCTGCTGGACTGGGACCCGAAGGCCGAGCCGGCCCAGGAGATCGCCTTCCGACCGGCCCGCGTGCTGCTGCAGGACTTCACCGGTGTGCCGGCGGTGGTCGATCTCGCCGCCATGCGCGACGCGATGGAGGCCCTCGGCGGCGACCCGAAGAAGATCACCCCGCTGCAGCCGGCGGAGCTGGTGATCGACCACTCGGTCCAGGTGGATGCCCACGGCAACGCCAACGCGATGAACCTGAACGCCGAGCTGGAATACTCCCGCAACCGCGAGCGCTACAGCTTCCTGAAGTGGGGCCAGCAAGCCTTTGATACCTTCAAGGTAGTGCCGCCGGATACCGGCATCGTCCACCAGGTGAACCTGGAATACCTGGCCCGTACGGTGTTCGTGGACGACCAGGCCGAGGGGGGCTGCATGGCCTACCCGGATACGCTGGTCGGTACCGACTCCCACACCACCATGATCAACGGCCTCGGCGTACTCGGCTGGGGCGTGGGTGGCATCGAGGCCGAGGCCGCGATGCTCGGCCAGCCGATCTCCATGCTGATCCCGCAGGTCGTCGGCTTCCGCCTGACCGGCAAGCTGGCCGAGGGCGCCACCGCGACCGACCTGGTGCTGGTGATCGTCGAGATGCTGCGCAAGAAGGGCGTGGTCGGGAAGTTCGTCGAGTTCTTCGGTGACGGCCTCGCCGATCTGCCCCTGGCCGATCGCGCCACCATCGCCAACATGGCGCCGGAGTACGGCGCCACCTGCGGCATCTTCCCGATCGACGACGAGACCCTGGAGTACCTGCGCCTGACCGGGCGCGACACCGGCCATATCGAATTCATCGAGGCCTATGCGAAGGCCCAGGGGCTGTGGCGTGACGACAACGCCCCGATCGCCCGCTACAGCGACATGCTGGAGCTGGACCTGTCCACGGTCGAACCCAGCCTGGCCGGGCCCAAGCGCCCGCAGGACCGCATCCCCCTGAGCCAGGCCGGTGCCACCATCAGCCGCCACCTGGACACCATGCTGAAGGAGCGCGAGAGCGGGGCCGACGAACCGGCCGAGGCCGAGCGCTTCGCGGCCGAGGGCGGACATACCGCCGTCGGCGTGGAACACCAGGCGGAGGAGCCCCACCACACCGCCATCGAGATGGACGGCGAGACCTTCACGCTGGATCACGGCGACATCGTGATTGCCGCGATCACCTCCTGCACCAATACCTCCAACCCGTCGGTGATGCTGGGAGCCGGTCTCGTGGCCCGCAAGGCACGCGAACTCGGGCTGCAGGTCAAGCCGTGGGTGAAGACCTCCCTCGCCCCTGGCTCGCGCGTGGTCACCGACTATCTCGAAAAGTCGGGTCTCCTGAAGGACCTCGAGCACCTGGGTTTCCACGTGGTCGGCTACGGCTGCACCACCTGCATCGGCAACTCCGGTCCGCTTCCGGAACCGATCTCCGAGGCCATCATCAAGGACGACCTGATCGTCAGTTCGGTGCTCTCCGGCAACCGCAACTTCGAGGGGCGCATCCATTCCGAGGTGCAGATGAACTTCCTCGCCTCGCCGCCGCTGGTGGTGGCCTATGCGCTGGCCGGACGCAGCAATATCGATCTGTACAACGACCCGATCGGCGAAAATGCCGAGGGCCGCGCGATCTACCTGAAAGATATCTGGCCCACCACGGAAGAGGTGCGCCAGGAAGTCGCCAGCCACGTGGGCGCCGGCAGTTTCACCAGTGCCTACGGGGACCTGTACTCCGGAGAAGACCGCTGGAAAAACCTCGAGGCACCGCAGGGCCAGCGCTACGAGTGGCAGGAGGATTCCACCTACGTGCGCAACCCGCCGTACTTCAAGGGCATGGGCATGACCCCGATGCCCTGGCACGACATCCAGGGCGCGCGCGTACTGGCCCTGCTGGGTGATTCGGTCACCACCGACCACATCTCCCCGGCCGGATCGATCGCCAAGGACAGCCCCGCCGGGAAGTACCTGGAATCCAAGGGCGTGAAGCCCGCGGACTTCAATTCCTATGGCTCGCGGCGCGGCAATCACGAGGTGATGATGCGCGGCACCTTCGCCAACGTGCGCCTGCGCAACCTGCTGGCCCCGGGCACGCAGGGTGGCGTCACGCAGCACCTGCCGGATGGCGAGCAGATGTCCATCTATGACGCGGCCATGCGCTATCAGGAAGAGGACACCCCGCTGATCGTGATCGCGGGACAGGAGTACGGGACCGGCTCCTCGCGCGACTGGGCCGCCAAGGGAACCCTGCTGCTGGGGGTCAAGGCGGTGATCGTCGAGAGCTTCGAGCGCATCCACCGCTCCAACCTGGTGGGCATGGGCGTACTCCCACTGCAGTTCCTGCCCGGCGAGAACGCGGCCAGCCACGGCTTGACCGGGCGCGAGACCTACAGCATCACCGGCGTGGAGAACGGCGAGGCCCGCGAGGCCACGGTGACCGCGGTGGGCGACGACGGCCAGCGCACCACTTTCACCGTGCGCGTACGCCTGGATACCCCGCAGGAGGTGGACTACTTCCGCCACGGCGGCATCCTGCCCTACGTGTTGCGCCAGCTCGCGGGTTCCGCATAAGGTTTCGGCATGGGAAGACGGATCTCCACGGAGGCAATCCAATCCGGTCAGACACTGGCGAGCGCCGTGCATGACCGCTCCGGCCGTCTCCTGATCCCCGCCGGCATGGTGCTGCAGGACAAGCAGATCCGCGTGCTGCTGTCCTGGGGTATCAGTACGGTCGAGGTGGTCGAGGACGAGCAGGCAGCGGCCAATGACGGCCAGGACGAGCCTGTGGAGCTCCCGGCCGAAACCCGGCCCACGCCAGAAATGGAGGAACAGGCCGATACCATCCTGTCCGAGCGCTTCCGCCACTGTGACGTGAACGCCCACCCGATGGACGGGTTCCACCGGCTCGCCCGCGAGCAGTTGCTGGACGAGCTGATGCGCCGCGGGCACCGGTCCCGAGGTGCATGATGACCGTCGCCGAGTTTCTCGAACAGGACGACTCGCTGTGCAGCTTTTCCGGGAGTTACAACACCATCTTCACCCGTCTTAGCGATCCCACGGCCAACGTCGCCGGGATCACCGAGGCGGTCGAGCTGGACCCAACCATTGCCGCGAAGACGCTGCGCATGGCGAACTCCTCGCTGTACGGCTTTCCGGAGCCCATCGACACCCTGCACCGCGCGGTCTCCATCATCGGCCTGCAGCAGATGCGCCAGATCGTGCTGTCGACGATCGTGATCGAGCATTTCCGCGGATTGCCGGTCATCGGCGTCGACATGGAGTCGTTCTGGCGCCACAGCATCGCGGTCGGCGTACTCAGCCGCTCCATCGCTCGGTTCCGCCGCGAGGCGAACATCGAACGGCTGTACCTCTACGGCATCATGCACGACCTGGGGCGGCTGCTGCTGTTCCTGCGCCTGGGCACCCGCACCGAGGAACTGATCAATATCCGCGAACGCGAGCAGTGCCTGCTGTTCGAGGCCGAACGCGAGCTGCTCGGCTTCGATCATGCCGCCATCGGCTCCGCCCTGCTGGAGGAATGGGGCATGGCCCCGGCCCAGGTGGAGGCCACGCGCTACCACCATGCCCCGGAGGAGGCACGCGCCTTCCCGGTGGAAACCGCGATCGTGCACGTCGCCGACAGCATCGCGAATTCGCTGCGCCTGGGATCGTCCGGCGAGCGCTTCGTGCCCCCGGTAAGCCCCGAGACCTTCGACCGGATCGGCCTGGAGATGCCGGTCTACGAAGACATCATCGGCCACGCCCGCAAGCATCTGGACCAGATGCAGGCGATCCTCCTCGACTGAGCCCGTATGCAGGCAAAGGACGCTGTTGCATGAGCCCATCGTATCGCACGCCCGAGGAGGTCAATGCCCTCCATGAGCGCATCCGCTTCCTCGAGGAGGCCCTGGAGGCCAACGCCTACGCGATGGACGTGCTCGCCTCGACCACGGCGATCTTTGGCGACACCGACCGCAACCGCAGCCCCGAGCTGATCATCCAGAACAGCATCGAGTCCATTCGCCGGCTGCTGCCGGCACAGGACATGGCGGTCTACGTGCTGGACAACGACTGTTCCTTCAACCTCGCCTACCAGGAGCGCCCGGAGGAGCTGGAGCCCGATCTCGCGGACACCGTGGAACAGCTGATCCGCGACGGGCAATTCTCCTGGGCGCTGCATCAGAATCACCCGGTCTGCCTCCCCTCGCCGGTCGATGGCGAGAGCGTCATGCTCCACGTGATCTCCACGCGCACCCGGATTCGCGGGATGTTCGTCGCCCGCTTCCGCCAGTCCGAGCTGCAGCGGTACGAGATGATCCTGTCGACCCTGACCATGGTGCTCTTCAATACCGCCTATGCCCTCGAGAGCGCCGACCTGTTCCAGATGATGGACCGGCGCCAGAAGGCCCTGCAGCGGATCACCGAGCGCCAGTCGCGCGAACTGCTGCACCACATGTCGCACGACTCGCTGACCAACCTGCCCAATCGCATGCTGTTCAGCGACCGCCTGTCACAGGCCATGGAGCGCCATGCCGGCGCCGCCGGTCACGTGGCATTGATCCTGCTGGACCTCGACAATTTCAAGCGCACCAATGACTCCCTCGGCCATCGCGCCGGCGACGAGCTGATCCGCAAGGTCGCGCAGGACCTCTCCGAACTGCTGGACCACGCGCGCGAGCGTTCCGGCCGCCACCTGCGCACCACCCTGTCGCGCCTGGGCGGCGACGAGTTCGGCATTCTCGTCGAGGACAGCCAGGGGCTGGAAGGCATCGTCCGCCTGGTCACCGACGTGGTCCGCAAGACCGCGACCGAGCGCCAGATCTTCGATCAGCCGGTGGTCAGCAGCGTATCCTGCGGTATCGCGGTGTACCCCTACGACGGCGAGGACGCGGATACCCTGCTGGGCAACGCGGATGCCGCGATGTACGAGGCCAAGCAGCGCGGGCGCAACGGGTTCCGGTTCTATACTCAGGACCTCAACGCCCGCACCTTCCGCCACTTC
Source organism: Thioalkalivibrio sp. (assembly GCA_050485285.1). Taxonomy (GTDB): domain Bacteria; phylum Pseudomonadota; class Gammaproteobacteria; order Ectothiorhodospirales; family Ectothiorhodospiraceae; genus Thioalkalivibrio. The sequence goes on along the minus strand of JBJHBC010000043.1, from coordinate 8,892 downwards.
GAGCTGGAGAACGAGCTGGGCCAGGCCATTGCCAACGAGCAACTGGTGCTGCACTACCAGCCCAAGGTGGAGCTCGCAACCGGCCGCGTCATCGGCGCCGAGGCCCTGATCCGCTGGCAGCACCCGAAGCTGGGCCTGCTGCCGCCCGGCCACTTCATCGAACTGGCCGAGGACATGACCCTGATCGAGGAGATCGGGGAATGGGTGCTGCGTCAGGTCTGCCGCGACCTGCAATCCCTGCGCGTGGCGGAGGACGAGCTCCCGCGGGTGGCGATCAATGTCTCCGCCCGCCAGCTGCGCCAGCCGGATCTGGCTGGCGGCTTCCATCGCATCATCCGCGAGGCCGGCATCCCCACCCGCTGCATCGAGCTGGAGCTTACCGAGACCAGCATCATGGATGACCCCAAGGGTGCCGCGCGCGTCTTCCAGCGCCTGCGCCAGGTCGGCATGTCCCTGGCCGTCGACGACTTCGGCACCGGCCACGCCTCGCTGATGCAGCTCAAGCAGTTGCCGGCCGACACCCTGAAGATCGACCGTTCCTTCGTGAAGGATCTCGACCATGGCGAGGAACATGCGCAGATCGTGCGGGCGATCGTGCTGATGGCCCGCACCCTGGGCCTCGACGTGATCGCCGAAGGCGTGGAGACCAAGCGCCAGGCGCAGATCCTGCAGGACCTCGACTGCCACACGGCCCAGGGCTACTTCTACTCGCACCCGGTCCCGTTTGCCGACTTCCGCGAGCTGCTCCAGCCAAGCGTGGCACTCCCGCTCGCGACCGCCTGACGCCCTCCTTTGCCCCGCGACCTATTCTGACGGGCCGGTCAGGTTCGCGGGGTCCAGCAGGGCCTGCAGACGCTCGCGCGGGATGTCGGTGTGTTCCGCCGCCACCTCGACGATCGGCCGCCCGGTCGCGTAGGCCTCCTTGGCGATGCGCGCACCGGCCTCGTAGCCAATCTCCGCATTCAGGGCCGTCACCAGGATGGGGTTGCGGTCCAGGGCGGCGCGCACGACCGCCTCGTTCACGGTGAATCCCGCGATCGCGCGATCCGCCAGATGCCCGGCCGCACGCGCCAGCAGCCCCGTCTGGTTCAGCAGATTGTCGGCGATCAACGGCAATCCCACGTTCAACTGGAAATTGCCGCCCTGCCCGGCGGCCGCGATCGCCGCATCCAGACCGACCACCTGCTGCGCGGCCATAATGACGGCCTCGGGGATCACCGGGTTCACCTTGCCCGGCATGATCGAGCTGCCCGGTTGCAGGGCCGGCAGCGCGATCTCGCCCAGCCCGGCCAGCGGACCGGAGTTCATCCAGCGCAGGTCGTTGGCGATCTTGATCAGGCTGGTCGCGGTAGTGCGCAGCTGCCCCGACAGTTCCACCGCCGTGTCCTGGCTGGCGAGCCCCGCGAACCCGTTGGATTCCCGCTCGAAGGCAATGCCGGTGCGTTCCGCCAGGCGCTGTGCCACACGCTCGCCGAACGCAGCCGGGGCATTGATCCCGGTACCCACCGCTGTGCCACCGATCGCCAGCCGGTTTACCCGGTCGCGGGTCGCCCGCAGGCGTTCGACGTCCAGCTCCAGCTGCGTGCGCCAGCCGGACAGCTCCTGGCTCATGCGCACCGGCATCGCATCCATCAGGTGAGTACGCCCGGTCTTCACGATCGCGGTCAGTTCGCCCTCGCGCCGCGCGATGGTGGCGATCAGGTGACGCAGCGCCGGGATCAGTTCCTGTTCCAGCTGGGTCGACGCCGCCACGTGCAACGTCGTCGGGATCACGTCGTTCGAGCTCTGGGACCGGTTCACGTGATCATTGGGGTGGATCGGCAGGCCGTCGCTGGAGGCCAGGCGAGCGATCACCTCGTTCATGTTCATGTTGGTACTGGTGCCCGACCCGGTCTGATAGACATCCACCGGAAAGGCTTCCGGATGTTCGCCGCTGGCGATCGTCTCGGCGGCCGCGACAATGGCCCCGGCCACCTCCGGCGGGAGCTGCTCCAGCGCCTGATTGGCTTCGGCACAGGCCGCCTTGGTCTGCGCCAGGGCACGAATGAAGGCCGCCGGGAGGGGGCGTCCGGCAATCTGGAAGTTGTCCACCGCACGCTGGGTCTGGGCGCCCCACAGGGCTTCTTCCGGGACCTCCACCGGCCCGAGACTGTCCTGTTCCTGACGCATTGCGGGCTTCGACATGCCGTTCTCCTGGTTGGGTGCGTACCGGGCGGCGGCTTCCGCGGCGAGCCCCGAGCGGCCGACCCGCGGGGCCGACCGGGCCCGGCGCGATGCTGTATTGGATCTGAACGCGTTAGTATACTGCGCCGCCTGACCCGAACCCGACCCCGGAATGCCCATGTCCCCGAGCCCCCTGACCGCGATCAGCCCTGTCGACGGCCGCTATGCGCGCCATACCCGCGACCTGGCGCCCTATTTCTCCGAACAGGGCCTGATGCAGGCCCGCGTGCGCGTGGAGATCGCCTGGCTCAAGGCCCTGGCCGCCGAGCCGGCCATTCCCGAGGTGCCGGCCCTGACCGACGCGGCGGGGGCCTTCCTCGACGAGATCGCCTTCGGCTTCGACGAGGTCGCGGGCGCCCGGGTGAAGGAGATCGAGGCGACCACCAACCACGACGTGAAGGCGATCGAGTACTACATCAAGGAGCAGATGGCGGATCGCGCCGACCTGCAGAGCCAGATCGAGTTCGTGCACTTCGCCTGCACCTCCGAGGACATCAACAACCTCGCCTACGGCGTGATGGTCCGCGAGGCCCGCGACCAGGTGATGCTGCCGGCCCTGGACAGCGTGCTCGCCCCCCTGCGCACGCTTGCCGAACGCTTCGCCGAACAGCCGATGCTGGCGCGCACCCACGGCCAGCCGGCCTCCCCCACCACCATGGGCAAGGAACTGGCCAACGTGGTCGCGCGTCTGGAGCGCCAGCGCGACGCGATCGCCGCCGTCGCCTGCCGCGGCAAGATCAACGGCGCGGTCGGCAACTTCAATGCCCACAGCGTGGCCTACCCGGAGGTCGACTGGCCGGCCCTGTCGCGGCAAATGATCGAGGGCCTGGGGCTGGAACCGAATACCCATACCACCCAGATCGAGCCGCATGACTTCCTCGCCGAGCTGTTCCATGCCTTCATGCGCGCGAACACCATCCTGCTGGATGCGGCGCGCGACATCTGGGGCTATATCTCGCTGGGCTATTTCAAGCAGAAGGTCGTGGCCGGCGAAGTCGGCTCCTCGACCATGCCGCACAAGGTCAACCCGATCGACTTCGAGAACGCCGAGGGCAACCTCGGCCTGGCCAATGCCCTGTTCGATCACCTCGCGGGCAAGCTGCCGGTGTCGCGCTTCCAGCGCGATCTGACCGACTCCACCGTGCTGCGCAATATCGGCCTGGCGTTCGCCTGGTCGCTGATCGCCTACAAGGCCTTCGATCGCGGCCTCGGGAAGCTGGAGATCGAGCCCGCCCGCCTGGCCGAGGACCTGGACCAGAACTGGGAGGTCCTGGGCGAGGCGGTCCAGACCGTGATGCGCCGCTACGGCATCGAGTCGCCCTACGAAAAGCTCAAGGAACTGACCCGTGGCCAGCGCATTACGCCCGAAGCAATGGCGGCCTTCATCGACGGTCTCGAGATCCCGGAAGAGGCCCGCGCCCGCCTGCGCGAGCTGACGCCGGCGACCTATACCGGCATCGCCGAGAAGCTCGCGCGCGACCTCTGATCCCGCGCGCCATGTCGGCCCCGGATCCGAACCAACCGCTGGTCCTGCTTGGCGGGCTCACGCCCGCCGAGTTCCTGCGCGACTACTGGCAGCAACGCCCGCTGCTCGTGCGCAATGCGGTCCCGGGTTTCGAGAACCCGATCGACCCCGACGATCTGGCCGGCCTCGCGACCGATCCGGATGCCGCCAGCCGCATCGTCCGCGGGCATGTCGACCGCCAGGACTGGGACGTGGAATACGGCCCCTTCGACGCCGAGCACCTGGGGCAACTGCCCGCGCGCGACTGGACCCTGCTGGTCACCGACGTGGAGCGCTTCTGGCCCGGCGCGGCGGACTTCCTCGCCCGTTTCGACTTCATCCCGCGCTGGCGCCGGGACGACCTGATGATCTCCTATGCCCCGCCCGGAGGATCCGTCGGCCCGCATGTGGATCAGTACGACGTGTTCCTGTTCCAGGCCGCCGGCCGCCGCCGCTGGCAGATCCAGGACCCACCGGGATCGCTGGATTGCCACGACGACCTGCCGCTCGCCATTCTGCGCGAGTTCCACCCGAGCGCGACCTGGGAGCTGGGCCCCGGCGACCTGCTCTACCTGCCGCCCGGTCTGCCCCATTACGGTCTGTCGCTGGACGCGCAGTGCATGACCTGGTCGGTCGGTTTCCGCGCCCCGACCATCCTCGACGTCCTGACCGGCTTTCTCGAGGAGCGCGCGAACGTGATCGGCGACCAGGCGCGTTTCGAGGATCCGGGGCGTCACCCGGCTGCCTGTCCCGCCGAACTCCCCGCCGCGGATCGCAGGGAACTGCGCGAGGCCCTGCGCGCGCTGCTCGCCGCGGAGGACCACGACCTGGACGCCTATCTCGGCCGGTTCCTGACCCGCCCCGCCGGGAATGTCGAGCTCACTCCGGAAGAGCCCGGGGTCGCGGCCCGTGCCGGGGCTGCGGAACGCTTTGTCCTCCACCCCGGTATCCGCCGCGCGTGGTTCCAGGGCCCCGACGGCCCGGTCCTGTGCATCGGTGGAAATGACTATCCGGCACAGCGCGTCGCACCCGAGATCCTGGAGACGTTCTGCCGCGCGGAGACGCTCAGCATCGCCGAATGGGAGGAGGCGATCCCCGCGATCCGCCAGATCCTCGCGGACGGGCTCGAGGCGGGCTGGATCGCCCCGGAGACGTCCGCCCAGTAGCCGCCGGTGCGTTGTGAAGCGTCAGGCCGCCCGGGGCAGACAGGCCCGGGCGGCGCGCTCGATCAGCTCCGGACCGGCGTCGGGCTGATGAGCCCCCTCGGTCAGCACACGCCGCCACTGACGGGCCCCGGGCTCCCCGTGGAACAGTCCCAGAATATGCCGGGTCAGGCGGGCCAGCGGGACGCCATCTCGCCGCATCCCCTCGGCCAGCTCCAGGAGCCCCTCCAGCACCCCCTCGCGCGTCGGGTCGTGATCCGCGCCGAAATACAGCCGGTCCACCACCGACAGGCTCCAGGGCTCGTGGTAGGCCTTGCGTCCGAACATCACGCCATCCACCTGCTCCAGATGGGCCCGGGCACCCGATACATCGTCGAGTCCGCCGTTCAGCACGATGGTCAGGTGCGGAAACTCCGCCTTCAGGCGGTACACGCGGGCGTAGTCCAGCGGCGGAACATCGCGGTTGTCCTTGGGACTCAAGCCCTGCAGCCAGGCCTTGCGCGCGTGCACCACGAACACCCGGCAGCCGGCCGCGGCGACCTGCTCCACGAAGGCATGCAGATCGGCCTCGGAGTCCTGGTCGTCGATGCCGATCCGGTGCTTGACGGTTACGGGGACCTCTACCGCGTCGCGCATCGCCGCCACACAGTCCGCCACCAGCCCCGGATCCGCCATCAGGCAGGCGCCGAACGCCCCGGACTGGACGCGGTCGGAGGGACAACCCACATTCAGGTTAACCTCGTCGAAACCGCGCGCGGCGGCGATGCGTGTCGCCTGCGCCAGCGTGGCCGGGTCCGACCCACCCAGCTGCAGCGCGATCGGATGTTCCTCCGCGGCAAAGCCGAGCAGGCGGTCGCGATCGCCATGGATCACCGCGTTGGCATGCACCATCTCGGTATACAACAATGCCCGCCGGGTCAGCAGCCGATGGAACCGGCGACACCAGGTGTCCGTCCAGTCCATCATCGGTGCAACCGAGAACCGCGGGTCGGGAAAGTGGCCCGCGTCACCCATCCGCGAAGCCCCCGTGCCGCGCAGGCCGCCTCGCAAAGCCATAAAGGATTGCCGTCATGTCGGAAAGCGAAGTCCCTGAAACCTTTCTTGATAGTGTCTCACACATGGTCGACCGGGCCATGGCCTACCTGGAACTGCCCGAGGGGGCCCGCGACGCGCTGAAGACCTGCGATTCCGTCATCCAGGTGAGCTTTCCGATCCGCTTTCGCGACCGCATCGAGGTGTTCAAGGGCTGGCGCGCGGTGCACTCCGCGCATCGCCTGCCATCCAAGGGCGGTCTGCGCTTCTCCCCGACCATGGATCAGCAGCACGCCGAGGCCCTGGCGGCGCTGATGACCTACAAGTGTGCCATCGTGGACATCCCCTTCGGGGGCTCCAAGGGCGGGCTCCGGATCGACCCGCAGAAATACGACGAGTGGGAGATGGAGCGCATCACCCGGCGCTTCGCCCACGAACTGATCCAGCGCGACTACATCAGCCCCGCGCAGAACGTGCCGGCCCCCGATGTGGGGACCTCCCAGCGCGAGATGGCCTGGATCATGGAGACCTACCGCGAACGGCATCCGGAAGATCTCGATCACGCCGCCTCGGTGACCGGCAAGCCCGTCGAGCTGGGGGGCATCGTCGGGCGTCTCGAGGCCACCGGACGTGGCGTGCAGTACGCGCTCCAGGCCTTCTTTCGCGAGGGTTCGGCCGCCCGCGAGGCCGGGTTCGTGGGGGGCCTGGGGGACCAGCGCATCATCATTCAGGGCTTCGGCAACGTCGGCTACTATGCCGCGCGCTTCCTGCAGCAGGACGATCACGCGAAGATCGTCGGTGTCATCAAGAGCGATGGCGGCGTGTACTCCGAAGACGGCATCGATGTCGAGGCGCTGCACGACTACGTCCGCCGCAGCGGCACCATGGAGGGCTTTGCCGGCGTCGAATTCGAACGCGACGGCAACCGCATCCTGGAACGCGAATGCGACATCCTGATCCCGGCAGCGCTGGAAGGCGCGATCCATCGCGGCAACGCCGACCGCATCCAGGCCCGGCTGATCGCCGAGGCCGCAAACGGTCCCTGCACCTGGGAGGCCGACCAGGCACTGCGGGCCCGCGGAGTCACGATCCTGCCGGACGTCTACGTCAATGCCGGGGGCGTCGTCGTGTCCTACTTCGAATGGGTGCGCAACCTGTCGCACATGCGCTTCGGGCGTCTGGAGCGGCGCTACGACCAGTCCCAGGGCCAGCACATCGTGACGGCCATCGAGATGATGACCAACGAGAGCATCCCGGAATGGATTCGCGACGCGGTGGTACGCGGGGCCGAGGAGATCGACCTGGTTCGTTCCGGCCTCGAGGACACCATGCGCGAGGCCTTCCGCGAGATGCACGAGGTCCGCGAGGTGGAAAGCAACGGCGAGGTACTCGACTACCGCACCGCCGCCTACCTGATCGCCCTGCGCAAGATCATCCGCGCCCGCAGCGACCTCAAGCTCATCTGATCGTCACGCTCCACGAACGCAGGGGCGCAGGGAGCCCCCTGCCCACGTCCCTAACCCGCCGGCCCGTACCGCGACTCCAGCGCCGCGAACAGGGCACGCAGGCCCATCGCCTCGCCGCCCTTGGGGCGGCCCGGGCGGGCCCGATCGTTGAAGGCCATGATGTCGAAATGCAGCCAGGTCGTGTCCTCGGGGACGAATTCCTTCAGGAACAGCCCCGCGGTGATCGCACCGGCGTAACCGCCGCTAGAACTGTTCACGATGTCGGCCACGTCGCTGTCCAGCATATAGCGGTACGGGGTGTGCAGGGGCAACTGGCACACCGGATCGTCCCATTCCCGTGCCGGCTCGACCAGCGCCCGGGCCCAGCCTTCGTCCTCGGTGAAACAGGCGCTGATCTCGGTCCCCACGGCCACGCGCGCGGCACCGGTCAGCGTGGCGAAATCGACCAGCAGGTCGGGGTGGAACGCTCCCGCCCGATCCAGCAGATCGGCCAGTACCAGACGCCCCTCGGCATCGGTGTTGTCGATCTCGATGCGCTTGCCATTACGCGCGGTCAGGACGTCGCCCGGGCGGAACGCCCGGGCACCAATGGCATTCTCGACCGCGCCGATCAGCACGGTCAGGCGCACCGGCAACGCCTGCGCCATGATCAGGCGGGCCAGTCCCAGCGTGATGGCCGCTCCGCCCATGTCCTTCTTCATCTGGCGCATGGAATTCCCGGGTTTCAGGTTCAACCCGCCCGAATCGAAGCACACGCCCTTGCCCACCAGCACCAGCGACGGCGCATCCGGCGGCCCCCAGGTCAGCTCGATCACCCGCGCGCCGTGGTCACTGGCCGCGCCCACCGCGTGGATGCAGGGGAAGTCCTGTTCCAGCTTGTCGTTGTCACTCACGACATGCAGGCTGCAACCGAACGCCTCGGCCAGATCCCGGGCCTGGAGGGCCAGGTTGGCCGGCATCATGTCGGCGGCGGGCGTGTTGATCAGGTCGCGGGTCAGGCCGATGGACTCGACAAAGGCCCGAACCCGGGCCGGGTCGGCGTCTTCCGGCCAGACCAGCCGTGGCGTGCGTTCCTGCGGTTCGCGGTAGCGGTCGAAGCGGTAGCGCCCCAGGCCCCAGCCGATGGCGGCGAGGTTCTGGACGTCGGCGTTGAGAAAGTCCGTCTCCAGACGATAGGCGCCGCTGCCCAGTGTCTCCGCCGCCGCGGCCAGCATCCAGATCGGCGTCTCGGCGTCGAACCCGGCCAGAACCGCCGCCAGCCCGCCGTCCGCGTCGGGAATGCGCAGGATCGCGCCCGGCTCCGCCTCGAAGCCGGAGGCCTCGACCCACCTGCGCCAGCTCTCCGGCGCGGCCTCCAGGCGGACCGGGAGTGACTCCCGGCTGACCGGGATCAGCGGGACAGCGGTTTCGGACGACGCAACAAAGACAGAATCCACGCGGCTTTCCTCGAAATCGATCCAAAACGGCCATAATACGCATCTTGTCGATCCCCCGGGATCGTACC
>JBJHBC010000042.1:0-15526 GCA_050485285.1 Thioalkalivibrio sp. | reverse complement strand
CTTGCCGCCGTCACCCTTGTCGGCCCTGGCGTTATCGGACTTGGCGCCATCGGCCTTGTCGGGACCGCCCTTGCGCCCATTGTGGCTGTCGCCACGCTTGTCGCCGGCCTTGCGGCTGCCGCTGTCGGACTTTTTCCGGGAGCCGCCGCGCGCGCCGCCGCCCTTGCCGCCACGGTCGCGGCCCCCTTCCTTGCGGCGGCCCTCCGATTGTTCCTGGTCCTGATCGGACGCAGGCGCGGCATTGGGGAACAGCGAGGACCAGATACGGGCAAAGAATCCCGGTTGCGGGACCGGCTCCGACGGCTCGGGGGCCGCGGGCGCGGCTTCGCTGACGGGGGCGGGCCCGGTCATCTTGACACCCTGGACCAGCGGCTTCTCGACCTTGCTGCGCCGCTCCTGATGCGGATCGCTGTCGTCCTCGACGATCTCCACGAGTTCGTGCGAGCCGCGGTCGCTGATGGTCTCCTCACGCTCGTCGCCGCGCACGCGACGGACCTCGAAACGCGGGGTGAGGTACTGCGGGTTGGGAATGATGCTGATGTCGACCTGGTGGCGACCCTCGATGTCGGTGATCGACTCGCGCTTCTCGTTCAGCAGGAAGGTGCCTACGTCGACCGGAACCTGGGCCATCACGAGCCCGGTCCGGTCCTTCATGGCCTCTTCCTCGATCAGCCGCAGGATCGACAGCGCCAGGGATTCCACGCTGCGGATCTGGCCGTGGCCCTCGCAGCGCGGGCAGGTGTTCTGGCTGGATTCCCCGAGGGACGAGCGCAGCCGCTGGCGCGACATCTCCAGCAGTCCGAAGCGGCTGATGCGCCCGACCTGGACCCGGGCGCGATCCATCTCCAGCGCCTCGCGCAGGCGGTTCTCGACCTCGCGCTGGTGCTTGTTGGCGTTCATGTCGATGAAATCGATCACGATCAGGCCGCCCAGATCGCGGATGCGCAGCTGCCGCGCGACCTCTTCGGCCGCCTCCAGATTGGTATGGAAGGCGGTCTCCTCGATGTCGCCGCCCTTGGTGGAACGGGCGGAGTTGACGTCGATGGAAATCAGGGCCTCGGTGTGATCGATCACCAGGGCACCGCCAGAGGGCAGTGTGACCTCGCGGTCGAACGCGCTCTCGATCTGGCTCTCGATCTGGTAGCGGTTGAACAGCGGGACCGGGTCATCGTAGCGCTTGAGCTTGCGCAGGCTGTTCGGCATCACCAGGCGGACAAAGTCTTCCGCCTGCTGGTAGACGCCGTTGTCATCGATGATGACCTCGCCCACGTCGTTACGCATGTGGTCGCGCAGGGCGCGGATGATGACGTTGCTTTCCTGGTGAATCAGTGCCGGGGCCTTGGCCTTGTCCGCGGCCTCGGTCACGGCGGCCCACAGGGCGGTCATGTAGTCGAGGTCCCATTGCAGCTCTTCGGTGCTGCGGCCGACGCCGGCGGTGCGCGCGATCACGCCCATGCCTTCCGGCATGGTGAGCCCGGAGAGGGCATCCCGCAGGGAGGCGCGATCCTCGCCTTCGATACGACGCGAGACGCCGCCCGCCTTCGGGTTGTTGGGCATCAGGACCAGGTAGCGGCCCGCGAGGCTGATGTAGGTCGTCAGGGCGGCGCCCTTGTTGCCGCGCTCTTCCTTCTCGACCTGGACCAGCAGTTCCGTGCCTTCCTTCAGGAATTCGCGGATCGGCTTGTCACTGTCGGCGGGGGCGCCAACGGCGGTATGGGCAATCTCCTTGAACGGGAGGAAGCCGTGGCGATCAGCCCCAAAGTTGACGAACGCGGCCTCCAGGCTCGGTTCGACTCGGGTGATCTTGGCCTTGTAGATATTGGCCTTCTTGCGTTCCCTCGAGGGCAGTTCGATATCCAGGTCGTACAGCCGCTGGCCGTCGACCATGGCGACACGCAGCTCTTCCGGCTGCGTGGCATTGATCAGGATGCGTTTCATGCAATGGACTCGGTAGGGCGTCCTGGCGTCCGGCGGGGAACCGCGGGACCCCGGGTGCGGCGATCGAGCGGCGGCACGGCAACGCTTGCGCACGCGTGCTCGCAGCGGCGGCGCGTAGCGAAAGCCAGCGCGCCAGCCAGGTGTTCACCAGCAACCACGGGATCAGTCGCCTGCGGGAGGCGGAGCCGGGGAGACAGGACTGGGTTAGAAGAAATAGCGTCACAGTGTCGCTTTGCGGCGATGGCCCTTCGACCGGGAGCTGTCGAAAGCTCGTGGGTCGAAGTGGCGGGTGATTCGAGGCGCGCTGCCGGCAACTCGCAGCAACGTACCGTGCGCCAATGTAGGGCATAACCCCCCGTATGGGCAAGTTTTTTCGGCCGCGGGAACGCCGCGTGCAGTAGCCCGGGGCGCGCCGCTCCGGTAGCATCGCCCGCCATGAATGCAAGGCGTGAACCTTCCGGCCCGCGGTCTTTCCGCGTCACCGAACGCGGTGACGGACAACGGCTCGACAACTTTCTGCTCCGCGAACTCAAGGGCGTGCCCAGGGGGCTGATCTATCGTCTGGTACGCCAGGGCGCCGTGCGCGTCGACGGACGCCGGGCCAAGGCCCACAAACGCCTGGCGGCGGGCAACGAGGTTCGCGTGCCCGATCTCGACCGGCCGGAAGCGGCCACCTCGGAGATCCCGCCGAAGGTGCTGGATCGGCTGCGGCGGGCCATCATCCACGAGGATGATGACCTGCTGGTCCTGGACAAGCCTTCGGGCCTCGCCGTGCACGGTGGCAGCGGGCTGGCCTTCGGCATTATCGAGGCGATGCGCCAGTTGCGGCCGGATACGGAGCTCGAGCTGGGCCACCGTCTCGACCGCGAGACCAGCGGGTGCCTGTTGCTGGCCAAGAACCGACCCGTGCTGCAGGACTTCCACGCCGCGCTACGCGAGGGCCGGGTGGAGAAACGCTACCTGGCATTGCTGGTCGGCCGGTTCCCGGGTGATCAGCCCATCGAGTGTGATGCCCCGATCGCCAGCGGCCGGCAGGACGACGGCCGGCGCCGGATGCGAGCCGGCGGGGAGGCGGGTGATGACGGGCCGCGCGCACGGGCCGCCCGGAGTGTCTTTCAGCCGCTGGAGGCGCATGGCGCATTTCAGCTGGCGGAGGTGCGGATCGGCACCGGGCGCACGCACCAGATTCGCGTGCACGGTCAGGCGATTGGCCACCCGGTGGCGGGCGACCACGACTACGGCCTGCCGGATGCCAACCGCAACCTCCGGAAGCAGGGCCTGAAACGGCTGTTCTTGCATGCCCAGGCGCTGGCCTACCAGTCGGCGGACGGTGAGCGGCATGTGTTCTCCGCACCGCTACCGGACGAACTGGGGGAGGTGCTGGCGCACCTGGATGCCGGCACCGGGGACGACGCATGAGCATCCCGCTCCTGCCGCCCGGCGACGCGGACCTGCGTCTGATCGTATTCGACTGGGACGGGACCCTGATGGACTCGCCTCGCCGCATCGTGCACTGCCTGCAACGGGCAGCGGTCGCGACCGGCGCCCCGGAGCGCGACGAGGCCAGCCTGCGCAATATCATCGGGCTCGGAGTGCAGGCGGCGGTGCAGGCGCTGTATCCGGGCGCGGACGACGCCTTCGTTCACCAGTTCACCGCCGCCTACCGCGCCTGTTACCTGGAGGCCGAGGATGCGCCGGAGACCCCGCTGTTCGCCGGCGTCGCCGAGCTGCTGCGCTGGCTGGATGCGCACGAGATACTGCTGGGTGTGGCCACCAGCAAGTCGCGCCGCGGCCTGGACCAGGCGCTGGAGGCGACCGGTCTGGCGGGCTACTTTGTGGCGACCGCCACCGGCGACGAACACCCCTCCAAGCCGAACCCGGCCATGCTCCGCTGCGTGATGGAGCGGGCGGGTGTGGAACCGGGGCGCACGCGCATGGTCGGTGATAGCGTTTATGATCTGGAAATGGCGCGCCATGCCGGTGTGCCCGCGGTTGGGATAACCCACGGCGTACATCCGCCACAGAGACTGCAGGGCGCGGAGCCGCTGGCCCTGCTGCCGAACCTGGCAGCGCTGCTGGAGGCCTTCCGGCAGGCCGAGCGTACAACCTGAACAAGGAATCACGATGGGCTGGGCGAACGAGAACAAACCGGGCTGGGAACGCGAAACCCTGGAGAGACTGGTCCAGGCACAGGTGATCGAGCAGCGTCGGGCCCGGCGCTGGGGCATCTTCTTCAAGCTGCTGTTCTTCTTTTACCTGGTCGCGCTGCTGATCCTGGTGCGCGGCGGCGACATGGGCCTTGCCGGCCTGTTCGAGACCGAGCGCGAGCCCTCCGAACACGTGGCGGTGGTGGAGGTCGAGGGCCTGATCGCCTCCAGCGCGGCAGCCAACGCCGAGGATATTACCAAGGTCCTGAACGAGGCCTTCGAGGCTACGGGTACCCAGGCGGTGATGCTGCGCATCAACAGCGGAGGCGGCAGCCCGGTGCAAGCCGCGAACGTGCACGACGAGGTCCTGCGGCTGAAGGAGAAGCACCCGGATATCCCGGTGTATGCGGTCATCGGGGACGTGGGGGCCTCGGCCGCCTATTACATCGCCGTGGCCGCGGACGAGATCTATGCCAGCCAGGCCAGCATGGTCGGCTCCATCGGGGTCCGCATGGACAGCTTTGGACTGGTCGACCTGATTGACAACATCGGGGTGGAGCGTCGCCTGTTCACCGCGGGCGAGAACAAGGGGTTCCTGGACCCCTTCCTGCCGCTGGACGAGGGCCATGTGAACCATCTCGATGGCGTACTGCGGGGCGTGCACCAGCAGTTCGTGGACGTGGTGCGCACCGGGCGCGGCGATCGCCTCGTGGAGCGGGACGACCTGTTCAATGGCCTGATCTGGACCGGGGACCGGTCGGTGGAGCTGGGCCTGATCGACGGGCTGGGCACCGACCGGAGTGTGGCCCGGGACGTGATCGGCGTGGAGAAGCTGGTGGTGTTCAAGCCGCGCCGCAGCCCGCTGCAGTTGTTGTTCGAGGACCTCGGCATGGCCGCCTTCCAGCAGTGGATGACCTGGGAGTCGACGCCACAGTGGCGCTGAGGCGACCCCGACGGAGCGCGGGGATCAGGTCTCGTCGATGCGGGTGACGCGCGCGATCATGCCGATCACCGGGTGATCCAGGTAGAACAGGTCATCGCCGGAGTTCATGCGCTGGCTGCCGCGCACGGTGATCGCCCGCGGGGCGCGGTCGTCCAGCGGCTCCTCGACGTGGTAGATGAGGTCGGTCTCCAGGTGGAGGAAGCGTCCCACCCAGATGCGCAGGCGACCCTCCAGCTCGAAGCGCTCCTCCACCGATTCGGCCAGCGGGCGGGGTGACAGGCCGCTCGCATCCCCGAGGGCATCGTGCACCCCCAGGCGCCGCCCCTGCTGGACCCGCAGCCAGGGGGCCGAGGCATGGTCGCGCCCGGTCTGGTCCCAGGCGAGGCGGGCGATGATGCGCCCGGCGCCGGAATCCTCCACGCGCCGCACCACGCGCTGCAGTTCGAAGCCGCGGCGTGAATCCCGGTAGTTCCGCCCACCCAGCTCCGATTCGCCGAACAGCGGCTCGCGCGGAGCCGCCAGTTCCATCTGCAGTCGCCGGCTCTCCTCCGTGCGGTGCTCGAAGATCACCAGTTCGATGCGGTACCGGCGCCCGGCCTGGGCGAGTACCGGGCCGCTCAGGCCGGCCACGGGCAGGGCGGCCAGTCCGGTCAGGATCCGGCGACGCAGGGGATTCGGGGCGAGGAAGGTGTTCTTGGGCATTCAGGCGGCCTGCTGTTCGGGGCTGATGGTATCCAGTAGACGCAGAACGGCCTGCGCCCGGGCCTCCAGTGTCTCCATTGGCGCGAAGAAGCGGAAGGCCTTCTGGCCGTCCAGTTTGTACGCCTGCGGATCGGATTGCACCAGCTGGATCAGGGCCGCGATGTCCAGATTGGGACTCGGCCCAAAGACCAGACGGCCCCCGGCCGGTCCCAGTTCCAGCTTGCGGATGCCGAGCGGCGTCAGCTTCAGGCGCAGGCGGGCCGCCTCCATCAGGGCCTTGGCCGGGGCGGGGAGCAGGCCGAAGCGGTCCACCAGTTCGACCTCCAGCTCGCGCAGGGCGTCGGCGGAGGCGGCGCTGCTGATGCGCTTGTAGAGGATCAGCCGGGTATGCACGTCGGGTACGTAGTCGTCCGGGAGCAGGGCCGGCAGGCCCAGCTCGACCTCGGTACCGGTGGCCTCGGGCCCCTCCAGCTCCGGGATCTTGCCGGAGCGCAGGGCGTTCACCGCGCGGTTGAGCAGGTCGTTGTACATCGAGAAGCCGACCTCGTGGATCTGCCCGCTCTGTTCGTCCCCCAGTAGTTCGCCGGCGCCGCGGATCTCGAGGTCGTGGCTGGCCAGGGTGAAGCCGACGCCCAGGTCTTCCAGCGAGGCGATGGCCTCCAGGCGCTTCTTCGCGTCGGCGGTCATGGCCTTTTCCGGTGGCGTGATCAGGTAGGCGTAGGCGCGGTGGTGCGAGCGGCCGACGCGCCCGCGCAGCTGGTGCATCTGCGCCAGGCCCAGCTTGTCGGCACGGTTCATCACGATGGTATTGGCGGTGGGGACGTCGATCCCGGTTTCGATGATCGTGGTGCAGACCAGGATGTTGTAGCGCCGGTGATAGAAGTCGAGCATCACCTGTTCCAGCTCGCGTTCGCGCATCTGGCCGTGCGCGATTCCTACCCGCGCACCGGGCAGCAGCTCCTGCACGCGCTGGGCGGTGCGCTCGATGGTGTTCACCTCGTTGTGCAGGAAGTACACCTGGCCGCCACGGCGGATCTCGCGCAGGCAGGCCTCCTGGATGATGGCATCGTTCCATTCGTTGACGAAGGTCTTGATCGCCAGGCGCTCGCGCGGCGGGGTGGTGATCACCGACAGGTCGCGCAGGCCGGCCAGGGCCATGTTCAGGGTGCGCGGGATCGGGGTCGCGGTCAGGGTCAGCATGTCCACCTCGGCGCGCAGCTTCTTCAGCGCCTCCTTGTGGCGCACGCCGAAGCGCTGTTCTTCGTCGACGATCACCAGGCCCAGGTTGGAGAAGTCGAGGTTGGCCTGCAGCAGTTTGTGGGTGCCGATCACGATGTCGACCTTGCCGTCCTTCAGACCCTCCAGCACCGCCGCCTGCTGCTTGGCACTGCGAAAGCGCGACAGGGACTCGATGCGGACCGGCCAGTCGGCGAAACGGTCGGTGAAGTTCTGATGATGCTGCTGGGCGAGCAGGGTGGTGGGGACCAGCACCACCACCTGCTTGTGGTTCTGCACCGCGACGAACGCGGCGCGCATCGCCACCTCGGTCTTGCCGAAGCCGACATCGCCACAGATCACGCGATCCATGGGGCGGGTGTCGGCCATGTCCGCGAGGACCGCGTCGATCGCGTGCTGCTGGTCGAGGGTCTCCTCGAACGGAAAGCCCGCTGCAAAGGCATGATATTCGGCCGTGTCGGTGGCGAAGACGGTGCCCTGTTTCGCCGCACGCCGGGCGTGGATGTCCAGCAGTTCCGCGGCTACGTCGCGCGCCTTTTCCGCGGCCTTGCGGCGCGCCTTGTCCCATTGTTCGCTGCCGAGCCGGTGCAGCGGGGCGTGCTCGGCGTCGGCGCCGGTGTAACGGCTGATCAGATGCAGCGAGGAGACCGGCACATAGAGCTTGGCGCCATCGGCGTATTCCAGGGTCAGGAACTCGGAGGGCTGGCCGTTGAAGTCGAGCGTCTGCAGCCCGAGGTAGCGGCCTACGCCCTGTTCCTCGTGTACCACCGGGGCCCCGATCGTGAGGTCGCTGAGGTTCTGCACCACCGCATCCGCATCCCGGGTGCTGCGGTTGCGGCCGCGGGTCTGGCGGGCCCGTTCGCCGAGCAGTGCGGCCTCGGGGGCGACCGCGATCCCCTCGGGCAGGACGAAACCCTCCCCGAGGGCGGCGACGGTGACGTGCAGGCCCGGCCCGGCATCGAGGAAGGCGTCCCAGTTTTCGACCGGATGGTGCGGGACGGCCTGCTCCCGCAACAGGGTCAGCAGGGCCTCGCGCCGCCCGGCGGATTCCGCGGTGAGCAGGACCCGCTGCTGGCCCTCGATGAATGCCTTCAGCCGCTGGGCCGGGTCTTCGCGACCCTGCTGCATCCCCAGTTCCGGGAGCGGGTCGCAGGTGAACGCGATATCGGCGCCGCGGTCCGCGGGAAGCGGTGCGGCCGGATGCCCCAGGGCCACGCCGGAGTGCGCGCGCAGGGCATTCCCGAGCTGGTCGATATCCAGATAAAGCCGCTCCGGCGGCAGCAGCGGGCGATCGTACTGGTGGCTCAACTGCTCGAAGCGATCGCGGATCTCCTGCGCAAACTCCTCCGCGGCACCGGCGATATTGCCGAGCTGCACCACCTGGACCTCGGGGCAGTAGTCGAACACCGTGTCCATGCCCTCGAAGAACAGCGGCAGATAGGCCTCGATACCCGGCGGGACCAGCCCCTCGCTGATGTCGCGGTAAATCGGGTGCCGGGACGGGTCGCCGGCGAACTGCGCCCGGTAGCGTGTCCGGAATTCGCGGATGGCCGTATCGTTCAGCGGGAACTCGTGGCTGGGAAGGATCTCCAGGCGCTCGACCTTTTCGGTGGACCGCTGCGATTCCGGATCGAACTGGCGCAGGGAGTCGATCTCGTCATCCAGGAACTCGATGCGCACGGGCTCGTCGGCGCCCATCGGGAACAGGTCCAGGATCTCCCCGCGGGCCGCGAACTCGCCATGACTGATGACCTGTTGCACGGCGTTGTAACCGGCCTCGGCGAGATTCTCGCGCAGCGTCATGCGATCCAGCCGCTGGCCGGTCTGCAGGGAGAGCCCCTGGGTGGTCAGCCAGTCGCGCGGCGGGAGACGCTGCATCAGGGTGGAGACCGGCATGAGCACAATGCCGCGTTCCAGGCCCGGCAGGTGGTACAGCGTGCGCAGGCGTTCCGAGATGATGTCCTCGTGCGGGGAGAAGACATCGAACGGGAGGGTCTCCCAGTCCGGCAGGCGCAGCAACGGAAGGTCACGCTCGCCGGCGAAGAACTCCCATTCCTCCTGCCAGCGGTCGGCGGCCTCGTTCGACTCCGTGATGACGAGCAAGGGGCGATCGAACGCCCCGGCATTGCGGGACAGGGCGAGGGTCGCCGCCGAGGCGTTGAGCCCCGACCAGATCTCGAAACCAGAGCCGGGGAGGCGGCCGGGCTGAAGCGGATTGCGCCGTTGTTCGGACATGGGCCTGCGGATCGGGGCTGCGGAAAGGGTCGCGATTATACGGATTCCGCCGCACGGGTGCGCGAGGTCCTTATGTCGGTCAAGGGCGATTCACAGGAAGAAGGGAAGATTGGAAGGGGGATAATTTGGGCGGCCGCAGGGGGACGACAGGCGCCGTGTCCGGCAACGGCGTCCTCATGATCTCTTCACCCTGAAACCCTTCCCGCCTTCCAGACTTCCTGTGGATCGCTTTTGTTTGCGTCCAGGGGGGATCAGTCGGGGTCGATGTAGCGCTTGAGGATGGGGGCGTAGGCGTCGATGCGGCGGTCGCGGAGGAAGGGCCACTGGCGACGTACGGCCTCGGTGCGGCCGCGATCCAGCTCGACAGCGAGGATCTCGGACGCGTCCTCGCCGGCGCGGGCCAGGAACTCCCCCTGGGGACCGGCGACGAAGCTCGTGCCCCAGAAGGTTGCGCCGGGCGAATGCCCCGAGGGATCGGGCTCGTGGCCGGTGCGATTGCAGGCGATCACCGGGAGGTTGTTGGCCACCGCGTGGCCGCGCTGGACGGTGATCCAGGCCTCCTGCTGGCGGCGCTGTTCCTCCGGTGTGTCCTGCGGGTCCCAGCCGATCGCGGTCGGGTAGATCAGCAGCTCGGCGCCGGACAGCGCCATGATGCGCGCCGCCTCGGGATACCACTGGTCCCAGCAGACCAGGACACCGAGCCGGCCGACGGAGGTATCGATGGGTACAAAGCCGCTATCGCCCGGCGTGAAGTAGTACTTCTCGTAGTAGCCGGGGTCGTCGGGGATGTGCATCTTGCGGTAGGTGCCGACCTGGCGACCGTCGGATTCGAAGACGACGGCGGTGTTGTGGTAGAGCCCCGGGGCACGCCGCTCGAACAGGGAGCCGACGAGGACCACCCCGTGCTCTCGCGCGATCGCCGCCAGGCGTTCGCTGCTCGGACCGGGGATCGGTTCGGCCGCATCGAAGGTGGCGAGATCCTCGGTCTGGCAGAAATAGGGGCCGGTATGCAGTTCGGCCAGGACCACCAGGCGGGCGCCGTTCGCCGCAGCGTTGCCCACGGCCGCGGCGGTGGCGTCGAGGTTGGCCTCGACGCTGCCGGCGTCCTGGTGCTGGATCAGGGCAACGGACAGGGTGTCACGGGACATGATGGGGACTCGGGCTGGCGGTTAGTCCTGCGGGATGCCGAGGGCGGCCGCGGGATACTGCATGGTCAGGCAGTGAAGGCTGCCCCCCTGACGAATGATGGGCCGGCAGTCGATTTCCACGATCTCGCGTCCCGGAAAGGCCTCGGCGATCCGGTCCCGCGCGACGGCATCCGCGGCATCGTCATACACCGGCAGCAGGACGGCTCCGTTCAGGATCAGGAAATTCGCATAGGTCGCGGCCAGTCGCCGGCCATCCTCGAAGATCGGGGCGGGCCAGGGCAGGGGGATCAGGCGGTAGGGTTCGCCGGACGCCTGGCGCAGAGCGCGTAGCTCCTGTTCCATTGCCTGCAGTTCCGGGTAGTGCGGATCCTGCGGGTCGTCGCACTGGACGTAGGCGATGGTGTCCTGCGCACAGAAGCGCGCCAGCGTGTCGATATGGGCGTCGGTGTCGTCGCCCTCCAGCTGGCCGTGTTCCAGCCAAAGCACGCGCCGGGCCCCCAGCCATCGGGCCAGGCTTTGCTCGATGCCCGCGCGATCGAGCTGCGGGTTCCGGGTGGCGGAGAGCAGACAGCGCGCGGTGGTCAGCAGGGTGCCGGCGCCGTCCGATTCGATGGAGCCGCCCTCGAGGACCAGGCCGGTCGGCTCCGGCACGCAGTTCCCGAAGACGCCCTGGCCCGCGAGGGCCCGGGTGATGCCGTCGTCGAGGTCGGCGGGATACTTGCCCCCCCAGCCGTTGAAGGTGAAGTCCAGCAGGCGCGGCTGCTTGCCATCGAATACGGTGATCGCGCCATGATCGCGCGCCCAGGTGTCATTGCTGGGGGCCAGCGCGAACCACAGGCGATCCGGACGGATCGCGGTCTCGGTGAGAAAGCCGGAGATCTCCTCGATGTGTTCGGGGTCGCGCGCGACGATGATGACCGGCTCGAACTGGCTGATGCTCGCCGCGATCAGCGCGAACACCGGATGCACCTGTTCCAGGACCGGGGCCCAGTCGGTGTCATCATGCGGCCAGGTGAGCTGGACCGCACCCTGGGGCTCCCATTCGGCCGGGAGCCGGCGTTGCGCGACTGCCGGGGCGGTTTCCCCGGTGTTCATGGACGATCGGCGCTGGATCCGTTGCGCACGGCACTGTGCAGGACGTATTCGCCCTCGAAGACCACGGAGAAGTCGGCGTAGTCCCAGCGCGTAATCGGCGGATCGCCCACCGTGGCATGGCGTCGCTCGGGCTCGCCGTGCTGGCGGATTACCGCGGCCTGGGTCTGGCCACGGGTGGGAACCCCTTCGCGTTCCTTCACGGTGAATCCGCCATCGGGACTGCGCAGGATGTCGGCCGATGCAGTCGCCATGGCCCCGGCAAACAATGCCAGGACGAGGGCGCTGGCGACGGTGCGCACAGTGGTCTTCGGGGTGGGGTTCGAGGCGTTGCATTTCCCTGGCATGGCCGACTCTCCGTTTGCTGGACAGGCCCATGGTAGCGTCTAGCGTGACGCCATGCCTCCCCTCGCTCAACGCAGGTCCGCCGGGCTATAGGCGCGAACGGGTATCTCTGGCATGATTTCGCGATGTTTCGCCCCCTGACCCTCGCCATCGGCCTGCGCTACACGCGCGCGAAGCGGCGCAATCACTTCATCTCGTTCATCTCGGTGGTGTCCATCATCGGTCTGGCCCTGGGCGTGATGGCGTTGATTACGGTGCTGTCGGTGATGAACGGGTTCGAACGCGAGTTGCGCGACCGCATCCTGGGCATGGCCTCGCATGCCACGATCCGCGAGGCCAATGGCGGACTGCGGGATTGGGAACGCCTGCAGCGCGAGGCCCCGGAGATCGACGAGCGCGTGGTCGCGGCCGCGCCGTATGTCCAGGGCGAGGCGATGCTGAGTGCGCGCGGGAATATCTCCGGGGCACTGATCCGGGGCGTGGAGCCGGAGGCGGAAGAACGTGTAGCGCGCATTGCCGAACACATGCTGCAGGGCGAGCTGGGCAGCCTGGAGGGCGGGCGCTACCGGGTGGTGCTCGGGCGGGAACTGGCGGCCGAACTGCGCGTCCGCGTCGGCGACTCGATCATCCTGATGGCGCCCCAGGCCTCGGTCTCGCCGGCCGGCGTGATGCCACGCATGCGCCGCTTCGAGGTCTCCGGCCTGTTCGAGGTGGGGATGTACGAGTACGACCGCGGGACGGCGTTCATCCACCTGGAAGACGCCCAGGCGGTGTTTCAGATGGGCGAACAGGTGACCGGGCTGCGGCTGCGCCTGACCGACATGATGGAAGCGGGTGTGGTGGCCCGCGACGTGGCGGCCCAGCTGGACGGGCTTTTCCGGGTGTCCGACTGGACACGCCAGCACGCCAACCTGTTCCGCGCGATCCAGATGGAAAAGATGGTGATGTTCATCATCCTGTCGCTGATCGTCGCGGTCGCGGCCTTCAACATCGTCTCGACCCTGATCATGCTGGTCACCGACAAGCAGGGAGACATTGCCATTCTGCGTACGCTCGGGCTGTCGCCGGCGGGGATCATGGTGATCTTCATGGTCCAGGGGGTGGTGATCGGGGCGATCGGGATCCTGCTGGGCACCATCGCCGGGGTGTCGCTGGCCGCGAACATCGACGTAGTGGTCCCCTTTATCGAGCGGGTCTCCGGCATCGAGTTCCTGTCCGCCGAGGTGTACTACATCAGCGACCTGCCCTCGGAGCTCAAGCTTGCGGATGTGCTCCGGGTCGGGGTGCTCGGCTTCCTGCTGACCGTGGTGGCCACACTGTTCCCGGCCTGGCGTGCCGCCCGCACCCAGCCGGCGGAGGCGCTGCGCTATGACTGATCACGACACCCCGGTCCTCGAGGCGGTCGGTCTGGAGCGCCGTTTCCGCGACGGCAAGCTGGACGTGGCCGTTCTCAGCGGGGTGGACTTTGCCCTGCAGCCCGGCGACCAGACGGCGATCATCGGGGCCTCGGGGAGCGGCAAGAGCACCTTGCTGCATCTGCTGGGCGGGCTGGACCGCCCGACGGCGGGGGCCGTGCGCCTGCTGGGAACGGACTGGACCCGCATGAGCGAGGCCCGACGTGGCCACCTGCGCAACCAGCACCTGGGCTTCGTCTACCAGTTTCACCACCTGCTGCCCGAACTGACCGCGGCGGAGAACGTGGCCCTGCCGCTGCTCATCCGTGGGGTCTCCAACCGCAAGGCCCGGGCCGAGGCACGCCACTGGCTGGGCCAGGTGGACCTGGAACCCCGCCTGGAACACAAGCCCGCGGAGCTCTCCGGTGGCGAACGCCAGCGGGTCGCAATCGCGCGGGCGCTGGTGACGCGCCCCTCGGCCATCCTCGCGGACGAACCCACCGGCAACCTGGATCAGGAACGGGCGGCGCAGGTGTTCGAGTTGCTGCGCGCGATGAACCGTTCCACCGGGACCGCGCTGGCCCTGGTGACCCACGACATCACCCTGGCGCGCGAGCTCGACCGCTCGGTCCAACTGGTCAAGGGCCACCTGGAGCTGCAACCGTTCGACGGTCAGCTCGCCACGCACGAATCGCACGACTAGGCCGCGTGTCTCTCGCGCTTCAGGCGCCCCGATCATCCGGCGGGCGGCCCTCCCGCCGCGCGGCCGCCTGGCGTTCCGCCATTTCCTTGCTCAGCCGTCGCAGGTAACGCCGGCTGCGCACGCGCTGGACGACGTTCAGCCGCCACAGGAAACGCACCAGCAAGTAGCCCGAGAGGCCGGCCGCCGCACCGAGCAGGACGCTGCCCAGGAGCAGGGGCTGCCAGATCGTCAGCAGCTCCGTGGAGAACCACTCCCAGCTCCAGTCCAGGTGGATGTCGCGACGCGGTTCGTCCAGTAGCTTGCGCCCGATCGTATAGGCCAGATACAACATGGGCGGCATGGTGACCGGGTTGGAGATCCAGACCAGGATCACCGAGATCGGCAGATTGACGCGGACCAGCACGGCCACGGCGGCCGCGATCAGCATCTGCATGGGCAGTGGCAGGAAGGCCACAAAGAGCCCGACGGCAAACGCACCAGCCACGGAGCGGCGGTTCAGATGCCACAAATCCGGCGAACCCAGGCGCGGCCCCAGCGGGGCGAGCGCCTTGTGCCCGCGCATGTGTTCCATGCCGGGAAACATCTTCTTGATGATGTGTCTTGCCATGTGCCGGTCTGCCGATGGTCCGTCGGGCGCGGGTGCGCCGCCGCGCACCTGCCGTGCATTCTCGCCGCTATTGTACGTGCGGGACCATGGTCATCGGGGCAAGCGACATCGACCCCGTCCATGGGGCCCGGTCAACGAGGCCTCTTGTGACGGGCTTCGCCCTCGGGCTGATCGCGGCGGCGTGGGGCCTTCACCGGCTGCCCGAGCCGGTTCCTTTGATGCCCGGACCCATACTGGCCCTGTTCCTGGCCGCGGCGGGCGCCAGCGCGGGCCTGCGGCGCTTCGGCTATCCGGGCCTCTGGCCCTGGTCGCTGGCGCTGGGTGCGCTGCTCGCCTGGGGGCTGGTCCAGCAGAGCGCGGACACCTGGCTGGAGCATGCATTGGCTCCCGCCCTGACCGGGGAGGAGACCACCGTGCTCGCCACGATCATCAGTCTGCCGGAACATGGCGAACGTCGCAGTCGTTTCCGGATACAGGTGGGCGCGACTCGATCGGGACCGGAGGCATTCCGGGCGCGCGAACTGCTGGTTTCGGCGTATCCCGCGCGCCCGGGACTCGAGGCAGGATCGCGTGGCTACATGACCCTGCGCCTGCGGCCGCCCCGGGGGCCGGCGAATCCGGGTGGCTTTGATCGTGCCGGCTGGTACTACCGCGAGGGCCTGCACGGATCCGCGACCCTGCTCGACTTCGAGGCGCTCGAGAACGCCCGGGTACCGCGGAGTCGGGACGCCCGCTGGCGGGCCGGGTTGCATCGCATGCGCGGTGCGCTGCGCGAGCGCCTGGAACAGGCGGCCCCGGGCCTGCGCCACCCCGGCCTGGTGCAGGCCCTCGTCATCGGCGACCGGCAGGGCATGACCGACGACGAGTGGCAGGCCTTCCTGCGGACCGGGACCAACCACCTGATGGCGATCTCGGGCCTGCATGTCGGCCTGGTCGCCGGGTTTGTCGGATTGCTCGCGGGGCTTGCCTGGTCCGGTCTCGTCCCGGTGCAGGCGCGGATCCGCAAGCCGGCCTTCATGGCGCTGGCGGGCCTCGC
>JBJHBC010000041.1:10678-15667 GCA_050485285.1 Thioalkalivibrio sp. | reverse complement strand
TCCGGGGCCTGGGAGGATCGTGCCGAACTGGGGGCGGCCTATCTGCGCCGGATGGGGCATGCCTATGGCGCGGATGAGTCCGGTGGCTCCGCACACGAGGCCTTCGAGGCCCGGCTGGGCCAGGTCGGGCGGACCTACCTTGGGCGCGCCTCGCACCTCTACGGCCTGCTGGACAACGACGACGGCTTTGATTTCCAGGGTGGTCTGTCGACCGCGGTCGAGCGCATTCGCGGCGAGGTGCCGGACAACCGCGTGCTGCAGCATGCCGACCCGGACGACCCGCGGGTGGAAACGCTCGGCCGCGCGCTGATGCGCGAGCTGCAGGGGCAGAACCTGAACCCGCAGTGGATCGAGCCGCTGATGGATCACGGCTATGCCGGGGCCCGCACCATGACCCGGGACTTCGTCGACAACCTGTGGGGCTGGCAGGTGACCAACCCGGAGGTCATCCGCTCCTGGGTCTGGGACGAGGTGCACGACGTGTATCTGCAGGACCGCCACGGACTGGGCCTGGACGACTTCCTGGCCGATGGCCACAACGTGCACGTGAAGACACACCTGCAGGCCGTGCACTTGGTCGCGGCCAGTCACGGGTTCTGGGAGGCCGATCCGGAGGTGCTGGAGGCCTTGTCCGAGCGCTTCGCGGAACTGGTCGCCGAACACGGCCTGCCCGGCAGCGGCCACACGCGCCCCGATCACCCCATGCTGGACGAGGTGGCCGAGCGCCTGGACGACGCCGAACTGCGCGAGGCCTTTGACGCCGTGCGCGCGGCCGCGCAGATCGACCGGCCGGAGCCCGAAGCCGACCCCAGCCGTGTCACCGAGATCCAGCCGCTGGAAGACCCGACGGCACAAGAGATGCAGGAGATCCCCGAGCCGGCCGAGGCCGACGGCGGCCAGGAGGCTGGCGACGAGGCAGCGGGCATGCCCTGGCTCCCCTGGCTGGTGGCCGCCGCGCTGTTCCTGCTGCTACTCGGCGGCATCGCTGCGGGTCGGCGGCGATAACCTGGGCGTGGGCATTTTCGGGCCTGTAGGAGCCGAGCCCTCTCGGCGATTGCGGCGTCGGATACGCCCCATCGGCCAGAGGCTGGCCTCCTACACAGGGCCGTGCGAACAAAGGTTAACGAGGTAAACCGAATGTCGTTCTCGATCACGATGGAACTGATGGATACCGTGGTGCGCTGGCTGCTGGAGCCGGTGATCATCGGCCTGCTGGTGCTGGTCGCGGTGGCCGTCTGGGAGCTGGGCCTGGCACTGGGCGAACGCTCTGGTGGGGTACGCCGCCTGGAACTGAGCGGCGATTCCGAACGCCTCGCCTGCCGCGCACGCCGGCGCATCGACCGCGCCGATCTGCTGGCGCGCATCGGCCCGATGCTCGGGCTGATGGGTACCCTGATCCCCCTCGGTCCGGGACTGGCCGCGATGGGGCGTGGGGAACTGGAAATCCTCGCCCAGGCCGTTACGGTGGCGTTCAACACGACGGTGCTGGGTCTGCTGGTCGGCATCCTTGGCTTCCTGCTCGGGCGGCTGCGGCGGCGCTGGTATGACGCTGCGATGGAGCGTCTGGAGGCAGCGGCATGAGGGTCCCGCACTACCGCGCCAGCCGCTTCGACGCCCCCGACGAGGAGCCGATGGGTCCGCTCGCCAACCTCGCCGATATCATGCTGGTGTTCGCCGTGGGCCTGATGGTGGTGATGGCCGCTTCCAGTAACGGGCTGGAGCCGGCCAGCGGCGGCGCCGAGATCGAGGCCGGGCGCGAGATCCCGGACCCGCCCGAGGGCGCCGGCGAGGCCGGCTCGGGCTTCGAATCCATGGGGCAGGTCTACCGCGACCCGGAGACCGGACGCATGATCCTGATCGGCGAGTGAACGCGGTTGCGTACCGTGTTGGCCCGCGGGCAGCAAACAAGGGGAGTTTCCGATGATCACTCAGGTCTGCCGATACACGCGCGCTTTCGGTTGCAGCTTGCCATGGACCCCGGGGCCCGGGTTTCTGGCCCTTGTCCTGACCGCGGGGTTGGTGTTTCCGGTAACGGCGACAGCGGGCGAGTGCCCGCGGATTGTCAGCCAGTCACCGTACATTACGCACTCGCTGGAGTACCTGGGCCTGACCCCCTGCATCGTGGGGGCGAGCCGCTACGACGATCTCGACGTGGAGGATACCGGCGGCATTCTGGACCCGGACGCGCAGGCGATCGGCCGCGTCGAACCGGATCTGGCGTTCACCTCGAGTTGGGTCGAGCGCGATGACTGGGCCGATACCGTGCCGGCGGGGACCCGGGCCATCGTGCTGGGCGGCTTCGAAGGGATGGATGCCGTGCGCGAAAATCTCGAACGCATTGCGGATGCTGCGGGCCTGGACGACGGTGCGGTGCGCGCCGCCGCATTCGACGATGCGTGGCAGGAGGCGGCCGATGCCGTGGGGGCTTCCGGCGAGCGTGCGGTCCTGATGTCCTCGTGCAGCGCGCAAGCCTACGTGTACGGCCCGAAGACCTGGCTGCATGATGCCTTCACCCGCGCGGGATTCGAGGTCGTTGCGAACCAGCCGGGTGTGCATCACCTGAGGCTGTCGGAGGACACCGACGAACTGGCCGATCTGATCAACCAGTACGACGCTGACGTGGTGTTCACCTTCTCCGGGTCCGAGGCTCGCAGCTGCCGATCGGTGGTCGCATCGAGCCCGGTGAGGGTGGTGAATCTGCCAAGCCGGTATTTCTCGCACCCGGCACCGGTGATCCTGGATGGGCTGGCCGAGCTTGAAACGCGGCACACCGAGTGGGCGGCGGCCCAGTAGCTTGTCCGGCCGCACCCGCACCGCGTTTTTCCATTACGAACTGCAGGAGAGAGCGACATGACCAATGATACCGACGCGGCCAAGGCCGAACGCCACGCCCAGCGCATGGCGCGCAAGAAGGAGATCGTGGACCGCAAGATCGCCGAGGCGCAGGACGAGAAAGGCGTGTTCCTGATCCTGACCGGCAACGGCAAGGGCAAGAGTTCCTCCGGCTTCGGCATGGTGGCCCGGGCCCTGGGGCACGGCATGCACGTGGGGATCGTGCAGTTCATCAAGGGCCAGTTCGCCACCGGCGAGGAGGCCTTCTTCCGTGGCCAGGAGAACGTGCAGTACCACGTGATGGGCGAGGGCTACACCTGGGAGACCCAGGACCGCGAGAAGGATGTGGCCGCGGCCCGCGAGGCCTGGGCGCATGCCTGCGACATGCTGCGCGACCCGAACGTCGACCTGGTGCTGCTCGATGAGCTGCACATCGCCCTGAAGTATCAGTACCTGGACGTGGACGAGGTGCTCGAGGACCTCGCCAAGCGCCCGCCGATGCAGCACGTGATCACCACCGGTCGCGCCGCGCCCAAGGCCCTGATCGAGGCCGCCGACACCGTCAGCGAGATCGGTGTGGTCAAGCACGCCTTCCAGGCCGGCATCAAGGCGCAGAAAGGGATCGAGCTGTGAGTGCCCGGGCGCTGCGGTTGGGATCCGGGCTGCGCTATGATCGGGCAAGTGACGCGACCGCGAACCGGAGGCACCCGCATGGCCAATCCCCAATCCGCGCGCATGGATGCCGAGGCCTTTCTGGCGTGGGAGACCGAACAGCCGGAGAAGCACCAGTTTGTGGCCGGCGAGGTCTTCGCGATGGGCGGTGCCTCGGACCGGCATGTGACCATCGCCGGGAATGTGTTTTCAGCGCTGCGCGAGCACCTGCGCGGCGGCCCCTGTCGCACCTTCATCGCCGACATGAAGCTGCGGGTGGAGGCGGCCGATGCCTTCTTCTATCCCGACGTGATGGTGACCTGCGATCCCGCCGACCGCGGGCGCGAGCAGTACAAGGAGGCGCCGGTGCTGGTGGTGGAGGTGCTGTCGCCGTCGACCGAGGCCTTCGATCGGGGTGCGAAGTTTGCCGCGTATCGTGCCCTGGGCTCCCTGCAGGAGTATCTGCTGATCGACCCGGCAAGCGGCGCGGTCGAGCTCTACCGGCGCGATCCGGAGAACCACTGGGTGCTGTACACCCACGCCCCGCCGGATGCCGTCGACCTGCGCAGCGTCAGCCTGACGCTGGAGGGGGCAAGTATCTTCGAGGACGCGGCCCCCGGCCCGGAGCACGAGACGCCGGCGGAGGCCTGACCTCGCTGACGAACTGCGCGGGTGGTCGACAATGACCGGGGCCGCAAGCTGCCCCGCGGCGTTCGTGGCGGCCCCGGCCTCGGGGCAGGGCAAGACCACGATCACCGCCGCCATCGCCCGCTACCACCGCAACCAGGGTTTGCGCGTGCGCGTGTTCAAGACCGGCCCCGACTTCCTCGACCCGATGATCCTGGAGCAGGCCTCCGGATACCCGGTGGATCCGTTGCATCTGTGGATGGTGGGGGAGGCCGCGTGCAAGGCGAAGCTGTACGCGGCCGCACAGGAGGCCGACCTGATCCTGGTCGAGGGGTCGATGGGTCTGTTCGATGGCGACCCTTCCGGCGCGGATCTGGCCGTGCGTTTTGGACTTCCAGTATTGGCGCTGATCGATGCCGGAGGGATGGCCCAGACCTTCGGGGCGGTCGTTCATGGACTGGCGACCTACCGCTCTGACGTGTCGCTCACGGGCGTGATTGCCAATCGAACGGGTAGTGCCCGCCACGGGCAGATGCTGGCCGAGAGCATGCCGGAGGGCGTGCATTTCTACGGTGCCGTGCCCCGCAACGAGGGACTGAGCGTGCCGGATCGTCACCTCGGTCTCGTGCAGGCCGGCGAGATCGAGGATCTCGATGCACGTTTGCAAGCGGCCGCCGAGGCGATTGCCGAGGCCGGAGTTACGGAACTCCCGGCACCGGTTACCTTCGAGCCCGAGCCAATGCCGGAGATCACGCGTGACCTGCAAGGCATTCGCATCGGTATCGCGCGGGATGCCGCATTTGCATTTACCTATCCCGGCAACCTGGATCTGCTGCGCGCGATGGGTGCCGAACTGGAGTTCTTCTCTCCGGTGGCCGG
>JBJHBC010000041.1:0-10578 GCA_050485285.1 Thioalkalivibrio sp. | reverse complement strand
GGGAGACCTGCGATGAAGACGCTTTCCGGATTCCGCATGACAGCACTCGCGGCCTGCGCGGCCGTCGCGTTCGGGGCGGCGGCCCCGGCCGCGGCCGATACCGACTATTCCGAGTACCGCGACGTGTTCGAGCCGTTGCCGGCGCTGCCGCCGATCCCGGCGGATAACTCGATGACCAAGGAGAAGATCGAGCTGGGCAAGATGCTCTTCTTCGAGCCGCGCATCTCCAGCTCCGGCGTGATCTCCTGCGCGACCTGCCACAACCCGGCGCTGGGCTGGGCGGACCGCATCCCGCGCGCGGTGGGCCACGATGGCCAGGTGGGCGAACGCAATACCCCGACCGTGCTGAATTCGGGCTTCTTCACGGCGCAGTTCTGGGATGGCCGCGAGGACGACCTGGAGGGACAGGCCCTGGGGCCGATCCAGGACGCGATCGAGATGGCGATGCCGCTGGAGGATGCGATCGCGCGCCTGGAGGAGTTCAACGAGTACCAGGAGAAGTTCAAGGCCGCCTATCCCGACTATGACGGCGATAACGTGATCAACACCGACCACGTGGCCAAGGCGCTGGCGACCTTCCAGCGCACGCTGAACACCCCGAACTCGCCGCTGGATCGCTGGCTGGCCGGGGACGAGGGCGCGATGAGCGAGCAGCAGATGCGCGGGATGAAGCTGTTCGCCGATAACGGCTGCGTGGCCTGTCACCGCGGCCCGGCCCTGACCGACAGCAACTTCCACCGCATTCAGGTGCCGGGTTCGGAAGACGAGGGCCGCTACCTGGTCACGGGCGAGGAGAGCGACCGCTTTGCGTTCAAGACCCCGACCCTGCGCAACGTGGCCCTGACCTACCCCTACATGAACAACGGCGAGACCGCGACGCTGGACGAAGCGATCCGCATCATGGGCGAGGAAATGCTGGGGCAGGACTTCAGTGATGACGAGGTCGCGGATATCGAGGCCTTCATGCACGCGCTGACCGGCGAAATGCCGAAGTTCGAGATTCCTGCGCTGCCGTAACCGGCCGCGTCGGAATCGAATGTCGCAGCCCCCCTCCGGAAACGGAGCGGGGCTTTTTGATGGTGTGGTCCAGATCTATTCCACGGTAATCGTGACCTTCTCGGAGACAACGGGCGGGTCGAAACTGATATGGCGGTAGTCCATGAACAGCAGTTGCAGGGTGTATTCGCCGGGTTCCAGTTCCAGTTCGCCCTCGGTCTGCCCGCCGCCGAAGTGACGCTTGTGGTCGGAGAAGGGTAGCGAGGCATCCAGGTCCACCTCGTCGAGCGGCTTGTTCACCAGCAGGTGGTGGTGGCCGGTGTTGTCCATCTCCACGCCGGCCGGAGCAACACCCATGCCGCGCAGTCCCATCTGCACGCGCACGGGACTTTCGAGCGTTTCGCCGTCCTGTGGGCTGATGAAATAGACCTTCGCGCCATCCGGTGGCGCGATGCGGTCGCTAGCCGTGGCACTGCCGACCAGCGCGAGGCCTCCCGTCAGCACGAGCAGCGTGGAGAGCCGAGTAAAAGTGGGTTTCATGGGTACTCCTTGGGCCCGGGTTCGGCCGGTCTGTGTACTCATTTCGAGTATAGTCAGCGGTCCGCGCGGCAGTGCGGTGGCGTTCTGCTACCCTATGCGCCTTCGTTTTCCACCTCCCGATCGAGACGAGTAGCCCGCATGAGTTTTCGCACCCGTTTTGCCCCCAGTCCGACCGGCTATCTGCATATCGGTGGTGCTCGCACCGCGCTGTTCTCCTGGCTGTACGCCCGCCACCACGGTGGCGAGTTCGTACTGCGGATCGAGGACACCGATCTGGAGCGAAGTACCGCGGAGTCGGTGAACGCGATCCTCGAGGGCATGAACTGGCTGGGGCTGACCTACGATCACGGGCCGTTCTACCAGACGGAACGCTTCGACCGGTACAAGGAAGTGATCGACCAGTTGATGGCCGCAGGCCACGCCTATCGCTGCTACTGCACCAAGGAAGAGCTGGATGCGATGCGCGAGGAGCAGAAGGCGCGCAAGGAAAAGCCGCGCTACGATGGCCGCTGCCGTGCGCGCACCGAGCCGCGCGAGGGCGTGGAGCCGGTGATCCGATTCCGTACGCCCGACGAGGGCGTGACCGTCGTCGACGACATGGTGCGCGGCAAGGTCGCGTTCCAGAACAGCGAGCTGGACGACCTGATCATCGCACGTTCCGACGGCTCGCCGACCTACAACCTGACGGTGGTGGTCGACGACATGGACATGGGGATCACCCATGTGGTCCGTGGCGACGACCATCTGAACAACACCCCGCGCCAGATCAATATCCTGAAGGCGCTGGGTGTGGAACCGCCACGCTACGGCCACCTGCCGATGATCATGGGCCCGGACGGCGCCAAGCTGTCCAAGCGCCACGGCGCGGTCTCGGTGATGCAGTATCGCGACGAGGGCTATCTGCCGGAGGCGCTGCTGAACTATCTGGTGCGTCTGGGCTGGGCCCACGGCGACCAGGAGATCTTCTCGGTGGACGAACTGGTGCGCCTGTTCGATATCGAGGACGTCAACCAGTCCGCCTCGGCGATCAACCCCGACAAGCTCCTGTGGCTGAACCAGCACTACATCAAGTCGCTGGACCCGGATCATGTGGCGCTGGAGTTCGGCTGGCACCTGGGTCAGTTGGGTATCGATCCGTCCAATGGCCCGGCGATGCGCGACGTGGTGATCGCCCAGCGTGAACGCGCGCGCACGTTGCGCGAGATGGCCGAGAACAGCGTGTACTTCTATCGCGAGTTCGAGGACTACGACGAGAAGGCCGCACGCAAGCAGCTGACCGCCGAGGCGAAGCCCGTGCTGCAGACCCTGCATGACGGGTTCAGTGCCCTGGGCGCCTGGGAAAAGGAGCCGCTGCACGAGGTGGTGGTGCATACCGGCGAGCGCCTGGAGCTGAAGCTCGGCAAGGTCGCACAGCCGCTGCGTGTGGCCCTCACCGGGGGTACGGTCTCCCCGCCGATCGATGATACGCTGGTGCTCATCGGGCGCGAGCGTGTCCTGGCCCGCATCGACCGTGCGCTGGCGAAAATTTCCGCCGAAGCGGGTTGACACATTTCGGGGTGCTGGCTACAGTACGCGCTCGCCTGACACGGGGCCATAGCTCAGCTGGGAGAGCGCCTGCATGGCATGCAGGAGGTCGGCGGTTCGATCCCGCCTGGCTCCACCACTCAGGTGATTTGCGAGTTCATCAATGCATCGTTTCGGGGTCATATCACTCTACGTTGGATTGGTGCTGGCAGTCGTCGGATTGATCGGCGGATTCGGGCTGATGCTTACCGGGGAACAGACCTGGTCCAAGCCCCTCATCGCGCTGGTACCGATCGGGTTTTTGCTGGTATTCAACGGTCTGGTGACGACGCTTCTGCATCGGGCACCGGGTAGCGAAGAAGACCGGCCCAAAGGCCCACCGGAATAGCAACAAGACGTTGCCTCTACGTCCCCATCGTCTAGAGGCCTAGGACACCGCCCTTTCACGGCGGCGACCGGGGTTCGAATCCCCGTGGGGACGCCATATCCCGAAAAGGCCCGAACCGAAAGGTTCGGGCCTTTTCTTTTTTTCGGGCGGTGGCAGCACCACCGCCGTGGCCCCGGCCGCGGTGTTGTCTCGTTCGCTGGAGCCCGTCCGGCCTCAGGCGAGGCGGGGGTCGCGCTGGCGGGGTTCGTCCGGGTGCGGGCGGGGGATGATGCAGTGGTTGATGCGCAGGAGTTCGCGCTCGGCCCAGGACTCTATCTGGGGGTCCGTGGCATAGCGCGCATGATCCAGCAGGGTCTGGCGCTCGACATTCGGGTTGCCCTGTTCGTGGGCGATACGGCGGGCGCGCTCGAGTTCGTGCCAGCCCTCCTCGTCACGCCCTTCGCTCTGGTCGAGCAGGGCTACGGCGCGCAGCCGGCGGATCGGCGCCTCGAAGGCCAGGTCGCCGCGCTGGCGGCAGCCGGTCAGGGCGATGTCGGCGACGCTCAGGCGCTGGTCCGCCGGGGCACAGCTGGCCTGCAGCGCGTCCAGCAGGATGTACTGGAAGATGGTGTTGACCCCGTCCATGATGTGGCGCATCGCCTCCACCTGCTGCTCGATGGCCTGGCAGGCGTCGGCCTGCCCCTGGCGGGCGAGGGCCCAGCTCTCGAGGGTGATGCCGGCGGCGCGCCACAGCGGGTAGTCGTAATCGCGCGCGATGGCGAGCGTTCGGCGTGCCGCCGGCAGGGTGGAGTCCGGATCCCCGCTGTAGAAGCCGAGCACGGCGCGGAAGGCCTGCACGAAGGCCTCGGTGGGCCGATGGCCGAGTGCGTCCGCCTGCTCGCAGGCGGTGTCCATCTCGGCCCAGGCGCGCGCGTGGTTCCCCAGGTGGAGCAGCGTCCAGGCCATGAAGCCGCGCGCGCTGATGGCCGGGTTCTCGGTGTGCCGGGCTACCAGGGCGGCGTGGTCTTCCTCGCGATAGAGCTCCACCGCCCGGGTCTGGTGTTCCAGGGCCTCGGCGTAGCGGCCGGTCCAGAAGTGGGTGTTGCCCTGCACGTAATGGGCGGCGATCCGCAGCAGGCGATCGCCGGAGCGTTCGGCGAGCTGTTCCATCTCCCCGGCGAGACGGTGGGCCTCGGTGAAGCCATGCCAGGAGCCGGCGCCGTGCCACAAACCCCACAGCACACGGAAGTACTGCACGGGGTCCTGCTCCGGCGCGGTCAGGTGCATGGCCCGTTCGAAGATGTCATTGACCGTGCGCGAGCCATAGCCCAGCAGGGCCAGATTGGACGCGCCAAGCCCGCCCAGGGCACGCAGGGTGTTGTGTTCGAAATCCGCCGGCTCATGCTCCTTGTGCGCCTCCGGATGGCGCTCCAGGCAGGCCAGGGCATCCTCGAAGTAGTGCGAGGCCTCGGGCAGAAGGCCGCGCGCGAAGGCCGCCTCGCCGGCATGCAGCCACGCGCTGACCGCCTCGGGATAGCGAGCGGCATGGTAGAGGTGGCTGGCGATGCGGCCCCAGTCCGCGGTCTGCATGCCGTTCTCGCCGTCTTCCTGCATCAGGTCGGCCAGCTGGCCGTGCAGGCGCGTGCGTTCACTCAGCAGCATCGACTCGTAGGCCGCCTGGCGGAACAGGGCGTGGCGGAAGCGATAGCGCACGCCGTCCACCATTCCGGCGGGTTCGATGAATCCTTTTCCGGTGAGGCGGGTCAGCTGACGTCGGATGGTGTCGGCGGGCTGACCGCGCAGGCGGCTGAGGATGCGGGTATCGAAGTCGCGGCCGATGACCGCGGCCGAGTGGGCCAGTTCCCGGGCGCTGCCCAGCTGTTCCAGGCGCGCGACTAGCAGGTTGGAGAGACCGGGCGGCAGGGTGTCCGGGAGCTCACCGCTGCGGGCGGCCTCCAGGGCATAACGCGTGAGTTCCTCGAGGAACAGCGGGACGCCTTCGCCGCGTTCGACCAGCTGGTCGCGCAGGCCGCTGGCGAGGCGGCCGTGGGGGTCCAGGCGATCGACCAGGTCGCGGGCGGCGGCATCGTCCAGGCCGTGCAGTCGGATGTGCTGCAGCGAGAGATCGCGCCAGGAGGAGCGGAAGCTCATGCGAGCGGTCAGGATGGCCATCAGGGGCTGGTGCTGCAGGCGCTGGTAGAGCCGGCGCAGGAATTCCGCCGTGCCCGAATCCATCCAGTGGAGATCGTCGCAGATCAGGAGGGTCGGACCGTGGGCGGCGCGCCGCTGCACCAGTTCGACCAGGGTGTCGATGATGCGGTCGCGGTCCAGCCCTTCGTGGGCGAGGCTTTCGGGGCCGTCGGCGTCCGGGTGGGTCAGCCAGTGGGCCAGGCGCGGCGCGAGCTCCGGGGCGATCCCGGCATGCTTGAGGGCGCCGGCGAGTCGGCGCTTCCGGGCATCGCGCAGGGTGTCGTGGCCCATCCAGGTGGCGAAGGCCTGGCGTACCGGGGCCAGGAGCTGGCGGGCGCGGTCCTCGCGGCACTTGAGCAGGTAGCGTGAGCGGGCCTGGCCCCGGACCTGGAGATCGAGTCCGCGGGCCAGGCGGCTCTTGCCCAGACCGGCCTCGCCCTGAACCAGCACGAAGCGGACCTCGTCGCGGTCGAGTACCTGATCCCAGTGGCCACGCAGTGCCTGTAGTTCCGGGCTGCGACCGGTCAGCGGCGTCAGGCCACGCAGGGTCTGGGCATCTACGCGGTCCAGCGGGCCGGGGTCGCCGGTGACGCGGTACGCGCCCGTGCCGTCCTCCGCCTCGCGGAAGCTGAAGTAGCCGGACACGCGGGCATGGGTGGGTGCGCTGACGCGCAAGGTGCCGGGGTCGGCGCGCTGGGCGCACTCGTGTACGCGGGCGGTGAGCTGGCCGGCGGGGTCGGGCAGATCCGGGTCGGCGCCGGTGACGATCAGGTCGGTATCCACGGCGAGTCGCAGCTGGCAGTCACCGGGGGCGCTCTCCAGCGCCTGCCAGGCGGCATGCACGGCGTCGACCGTCGCCTCTTCGCGTCCGGCGGGATAGCCGAAATAGGCGAGCAGGCCATGGCCGGGCGAGGGCACGACATGGCCGTGGTGGCTCAACAGGACGAAGTCGACATGCTCCAGCATGCGATTGACCTGTTGCTGCTGGACCTCGATGTCGGCGTCGGCATCGGGCTGTACATGGCAGGCCACGACCGTGACCCGACGGCGCTCGGGGCGCAGGATGGCGGGCTCGGCATCCTCGGGGCTGGCGTGCTGATGGCTCGCCTCGGCGCGTTCGGCGCCCAGGATTTCCTCGCGCGTGCGCGCCAGCAGTTCGCCCGGGGGCTTGCCAGCCTCGGCCTCCAGGTGGGCATAGTGCTCGAGCGCGCGCTTGGGGTGGCCGCTGGCCGCCAGGGCCTTCATCAGGAGGTGGTGCAGGGTCTCGTCGTGGGGCTCCATGGCCAGCAGGCGGTGGAGCTCGGCGAGCAGGGGCTCGCCCTCGTTGGGCTTGGCGAGTTCGGCGAGGTTGTGGCCGATGAAGACCAGCAGGTTCTGCCAGTGATGGTCGCGCTGGGACTGGGCCCAGGCGGACAGTTCCGGCAGGTCCTGCAGGGCGCGCAGGCCCTCGAGGAAGTGTCCGCGGTACTCGCACACAATGGCGAGGTCCGGCGGGGGTGCCGTGGTCTCCCGCCCCTCGGTCGTGCGGCGCTCGGAGCGCGCGCGCTGCAGGGTGAGGAAGTCGATGCGCGAGTCCGGTTGCGGCTGGAAGCGCACATAGCGGGGCGTCGTGTCGAGCAGGGGCGGGTCGCCGGCGGGTAGCTGGCGACGCAGCTGGAACAGGCCCTGACGCAGGTTGACCCGGGCACTGTCGGCGTCCAGGTCGGGCCAGAACAGGCGCGCCAGTTCCTCGCGCGGTATACGCCGCGGGCTCTCGGCCGCCACATAGGTGAGGAGCAGGCCGAGTTTCGTCCCGGAGAGAGCGGGTATGTCACGGTCCTCCACGCGCACGCCGACGGTGCCGAAGGTCGTGATTTCCATATGCGCCAAGCAGGTCTCCCGTCTTCTTCGTCAGCGGCCGTTCGGGGCCTTCCGCGATCCGGTCAGGGCGTTCGCGTACCCGGCCGCCGCCGCATTTGCGGTGCAGGGGCGGGCCCCATCTCCGTTCGGGTTGATTGTACCGGCATTCCGCGGCCGGGGTCAGTCAATGCGGATGGTCGCATAGCCCTGGTTTTCGTAGCCCATGATCGAGAGGAACGTGTTGCCGACCAGGTGAATCCCGGGCAGCAGGTCGTCCTGTTCGAGGTCGAAGCGCCGCGTGGCAATGCTGCACGCCTCCATGTGGATGCCGTCCAGTTCCAGCAGGCCCTCCAGCCGTTCGTGGATATGGCGCACGGCGGAGACGTCCTCGATATCGAGGTGGTCGGTGGAGCGGGCGATCAGCCCCGCCGCGCCGCCCCGGAAGGCAAATACCATCTCCGGCTCCAGGCCCTGGCGCTGCATGTCGTCATAGGTCTCGCGGATCACGCTCAGGCGGGCGATCAGCCGGTCGGGTTCGCCGATGGTGATGTCCCAGAGAATGCGCCCGGTGTCCATGCCGGCAAGGGCACGCTGATCGCCGGGTTTGTCGGCGAGCGCCAGGCCGGGGAGCAGCAGGGCACCAAGCAGGAAGGAGGCGAGTAAGCGGTGCATGGCAGTCGTCCCTTTTGGCGGAGGTCCTGTTACGAGAGTAGCAGTCCCGCGCGCGCTGCGTGCAGCGATGTCGGGTCGACAGAGGGGGAACGGCCGCGCCCGGACTCGGGCACGGCCGTCGGCAGCGGCTCAGTGCCCGTGGTGGCCGTTGTGCAGGTATTCCACCGCTTCGAGGGTCTGGACCTGGATTTCGCGCACCGGGATGAAGCGCGAGGCACCCGGGCTGACGACCTCCTCGGTGACGCGGATCCGGTAGGGAGCCTCGTGGTTCAGCAGCTGGCCGATGAAGCGCTTGCCCTCGTGGGTGACGCGTACCGGGGTGGTGTCGTCGTAGCGGCTGAAGTTGTAGCTCACGTCCTTGGGGTACTGCAGGTTCTGTTCGGAGAAGCTCATGGTAGGGGCCTGTTTCGATCAGTGGTCTTTGATGGCCTGGAAGGCCACGAGTGCGGCCTGGCGGCTGGCTTTCAGGTCCACGATGGGGGCCGGATAGCCGCGCGCGCCGCCGGCGCCGGGCGCGTGAATATACCGCGTTTCGACGTCCTTGAGTACGGGGACGAAGCGGCGCACGAAGGTGCCGTCGGGGTCGTGGCGTTCGCCCTGGGTTTGCGGGTTGAACACGCGAAAGTAGGGTGCGGCATCCGCGCCGCAGCCGCCCGCCCACTGCCAGCCCAGGGTGTTGGCGGCGAGGTCGGCATCCACCAGGGTGTCCCAGAACCACTGCGCCCCGTGCCGCCAGTGCAGACGCAGGTTCTTGGTCAGGAACGAGCCGACCACCATGCGCAGGCGGTTGTGCATCCACCCGGTCTCCCACAGCTGGCGCATGGCGGCATCGACGATCGGGAGCCCGGTGCGGCCCTGCTGCCAGGCGCGCAGGCCCGCCGCGTCCTCGCGCCAGGGGAAGGCCTCGAAGCGCGGGTTCAGCGGCTCATCCGGGGTGTGCGGGAAGTGATAGAGCACGTGATGAGCGAAGTCGCGCCAGCCGAGCTCGCGCACGAAGGCCTCCGGTCCGCCGTGGTCCGGATGCAGGCCGGCCTGGCGCAGGGCGCGCAGGACCTGGCGCGGGGAGAGCTCGCCGAAGTGCAGATGCGGTGACAGGCGCGAGGTGCCGTCGTGGTCCGGGCGGTCGCGTTCGCTGGCGTAGGCGTGGAGCGCGCCGTCGAGGAATTGCGCGAGCCGCCGGTGGGCCGCGCCCTCCCCGGGCGCCCAGGCGGCGCGCAGGCCTCCGGCCCAGTCGATCGCGGGCAGGAGTCCGAGGTCTTCCGGGCGCAGGCTGGCGGGCCAGGCATCGGGGGGTGGCAGGTCGTTGGGCGCGGGCAGCGGGTCGCGGTCAATGCCGCGGTGCAGGCAGGCCTTCCAGAACGGGGTGAAGACCTTGTAGGGCCGGCCCTGGCCGGTCTCGACCTCCCAGGGCTCGACCAGCAGGTGGGCATTGAAGCTGTGGACCTCGAGGCCATCGGCGCGCAGGCCGGCCTTGATCTCCGGGTCGCGCAGGACCCGGGCGGGGTCGTACAGGCGGTTCCAGTAGATGGCGGTGGCGCCGGTCTCGCGGACCAGGGCCCGCAGGGTGTCGAGGGCGGGGCCGGCGCGCAGGGTCAGGCGCGAACCGTTCTGGCGAAGGTCCTGGTCCAGGGCCTGTAGGCTGTGGTGCAGCCACCAGCGGGATGCGGCACCCGGTTGCCAGGGCGCCTCCTCCTCCGGGGCATGGATGAACACCGGGATGACCGGCCCGCCGCGCGCGCTGGCGGCGTGCAGGGCAGGCTGGTCGGCCAGGCGCAGGTCGCGGCGCAGCCAGACGAGGGTGGGGCCGGGGCGGGGCATCAGATACGGTCTCCCTGCGCGAGCGTGTTGCGGATGTGGCGGGCCTGGACGCGGATGGCCTCGAGGCGCTCGGGGTCCATCTTCTCGACGTGCTTCCACTGCAGTGCGGTGCGCGGGTGGCGGGCGAAGCGTTCGCGGTGGCGGTCGAGGAAGTCCCAGTAGAGCGTGGTGAACGGACAGGCCTTCGCGCCCAGGGCCTCGGCCGGGTCGAACGGGCAGTGCCGGCAATAGTTGCTCATGCGCTGAATGTAGCGGCCGGTGGCGACGTACGGCTTGGAGGCCATGCGGCCGCCGTCGGCATACTGGGACATGCCGACTACGTTGGGGAGCTCCACCCACTCCACGGCATCGACGTAGATGCCCAGATACCAGGCGTGGATCTCGGCCGGGCGCACGCCCAGGAGCTGGGCGAACAGTCCGGTGACCATCAGCCGCTGGATGTGGTGCGCATAGCCCCGTTGCAGGGTCTGACCCACGGCCTGGTGCAGGCACTGCATGGAGGTATCGGCGTCCCAGTAGAGGGCCGGCAGTGGCTGCTCCGCCTCCAGTACGTTCCACGCGTGCCAGGCCGCTCCGAAGTGGAAGTACAGCCCGCGCACGTATTCGCGCCAGCCCAGGATCTGCCGGATGAA
>JBJHBC010000040.1:13730-15788 GCA_050485285.1 Thioalkalivibrio sp. | reverse complement strand
GACGCGGCGGATGGCGCACTGCACCAGCTGCGCGCGTTTCGCCAGGCGATCGAGAACACCTACTGCTGTGGGGCCTCGGTCGACACCCTGCTGATCGGCGTGGATACGGATACCGATGCGGTGAAGATCCACATCCCGGACGCCGACACGCGGATGAGCCTGTACCGCTTCGTGGACAGCGCGCAGCTATACCGCGAG
Source organism: Thioalkalivibrio sp. (assembly GCA_050485285.1). Classification (GTDB taxonomy): domain Bacteria; phylum Pseudomonadota; class Gammaproteobacteria; order Ectothiorhodospirales; family Ectothiorhodospiraceae; genus Thioalkalivibrio. The sequence goes on along the minus strand of JBJHBC010000040.1, from coordinate 15,590 downwards.
ACGCAGGGACTGGACGAACAGGCGGCGTCGCTGCGGGTGTACCAGGCGATTCAGGACACGATCCACCAGCAGGGCTGGGGACGCGGGAACGGGGCCCCGCACGAGGGCATGCTGCGGCTGATTTCGCGGCTGCTGCTGAACAATATCTCGCAGCTCGACTATGTGGCGCGTTACCACGGCGGGCACTACGCCGACGTGGGCCACCGCGAACGCGTGATCATCGTCGGCCAGGAGATCGAGGAGATGCAGGTGCGCAACTTCGCATACTTCGCGCACCTGGAGACGATGGAAGAAGGCTCCGAAGGGACGGACGTCGGGGTGAACAAGATTTTTCGGAAGTTGAATGTCGAGCGCGGCCTGCCGGTGCCGGTGGTGATCCATTACCGCTACGACCGCAAGGTGCCGGGATCGCGGGAACGGGTGGAGGCACGGTGCCGTCGCATCCGCGACCAGATCATGGCTCGCTATCGGGACCTCGCCGAGAAGGGCCTGATCGGCTGCCATATGGTGATCCGCGACAAGCGTAGCGGCAGCCGACTGGAACCGCTGGCCGCCTGACGCACACGGGAACGGGAATGAAGATCTGCAAGGTTGAGAAGACGCTGGTTTCGACCAACCGCATCCGCGATCTGGGGCATCGGCCGTTGCTGGTGGTTCAGGAAAAGGCCGGGGGACCGCGTACGGTCGCGGTGGACGCGGTTGGCTGCGTACCCGGTGACTGGGTGATTGTGGTGGGGAGTTCGGCGGCGCGCGAGGCGGCCGGTGACAAGTCCTATCCCAGTGACGCGACGATCGTCGGGATCATCGATTACTGGGAGGAGCAGTAGCTCCATGGAAATCATGCAGGTGCAGGACGAACTGGTGGTGACCCGTCGAGTCGACGGGCTGAAGACCATGTCGCTGCGCGTGCTGGTGGACCAGAAAGGGGCCCTGAACGTGGCGGTGGACACGGTCGGGGCGCATCCGGGCAACTGGGTGTTCACCATCAGTGGCTCGGCCGCGCGCTACGCGCTGGACGACAACAGTATTCAGACCGATCTGACGATCGGCGGCATCATCGACCACTGGGACGATGGTGGAAAGAAGACGGAAGGGTCGAAGGACGAGGCAGGACGAGACCAGACCGATGCACAGCGCTCTGCTGGTTCCCGCAAGGCGGCGTGAGCGTCATTTTTTGAAAAACTGTAACTCCAGGAGAGAAGACAATGGCAACTGAACGTTTTGGTGTGGCGCTGGGCATGATCGAGACCCGTGGTCTGGTGCCGGCGATTGAAGCCGCGGATGCGATGACCAAGGCCTCCGAAGTGCGCCTGATCGGTCGTCAGTTCGTGGGCGGTGGCTACGTGACCGTGCTGGTCCGTGGCGAAACCGGTGCCGTGAACGCCGCGGTGCGTGCCGGTGCGGATTCCTGCGAGCGTGTGGGTGACGGTCTGGTGGCCGCGCACATCATCGCCCGCGTGCATTCCGAAGTGGAAAGCATCCTGCCCGAGCAGGTTGAAAAGTAATTCATCTGTAACGCTTGATAGGAGTTGAGTAATGGCTAGCGAAAACTTTGGTGTGGCCCTCGGCATGATCGAGACCCGTGGTCTGGTGCCGGCGATCGAAGCCGCCGACGCGATGACCAAGGCCTCCGAGGTGCGCCTGATTGGTCGTCAGTTCGTGGGCGGTGGCTACGTGACCGTGCTGGTCCGTGGCGAAACCGGTGCCGTGAACGCCGCGGTGCGTGCCGGCGCGGATTCCTGCGAGCGCGTGGGTGACGGCCTGGTGGCCGCGCACATCATTGCTCGCGTCCATTCCGAGGTGGAAAACATCCTCCCGGAAAAGCCGTAACTCGCGGTAGTCGAACGCCGTCGGGTCCCG
>JBJHBC010000040.1:0-13630 GCA_050485285.1 Thioalkalivibrio sp. | reverse complement strand
GGATTCCTGCGAGCGCGTGGGTGACGGCCTGGTGGCCGCGCACATCATTGCTCGCGTCCATTCCGAGGTGGAAAACATCCTCCCGGAAAAGCCGTAACTCGCGGTAGTCGAACGCCGTCGGGTCCCGGTGGGGGTCCCGGCGGCTTTTTTCAAGAAGAGGTAGATGATGGCTAGCGAAATTTCTGGTGTGGCCCTTGGCATGATCGAGACCCGCGGTCTGGTCCCGGCGATCGAGGCCGCGGATGCGATGACCAAGGCCTCCGAAGTGCGCCTGATCGGTCGTCAGTTCGTGGGCGGTGGCTACGTGACCGTGCTGGTCCGTGGCGAGACCGGTGCCGTGAACGCCGCGGTGCGTGCCGGTGCGGATTCCTGCGAACGCGTGGGTGACGGCCTGGTGGCCGCGCACATCATTGCGCGTGTGCATTCCGAAGTGGAAGGCATCCTGCCGACGGCCCCGACCGCCAGCGGTTCGGCCAGCTGAGGCGACATCCATGTCCGATCCACGGATCGTGGGATACCTGAATCGCGCGGTCGCGCACGAGCTGTCGGCGGTTCAGCAGTACCTGGCCCAGGCGCGGCTGACTGCGATGTGGGGCATGAATGACGTGAGCGATTGCCTGCGTCGCGATGCTCAGGAAGAGCTGGATCATGCGGATCGCTTCATGACCCGCATGTTTCACTACGGGGTCGCCCCGAACGGCAGCCAGCTGGCGCCGGTCCGGCTTGGCCGCTCCATGGCCGAGTTGATGGCCCGCAACCGCGAGCTGGAGATGGAGGCGGTACGTCTGTACGACGAGGCCGCTGTCTACAGCCGGCGCGTAGGCGCGGTGGACGATGCCGCATTGTTCGAGAGCATCCTTGAGGATGAGCTGGAACACGTGCGCGAGATCGACGCCCAGGGCAGTCCCGCGTGATGCACGCGGACGCGGCAAGACGAGCGGAGTAGGCAATGGCGGATACCGATCTGGTGGTGCCGGCCGGGTGGGAGCCCGGCAAGGGGTCCTCGGCGTCCATGAGCAAGCAGTTCACGTTCGAGCGCTACGGCATCACCCGGGCGTTTCTCGACCGCGTGGCCGAGCTGTCCGAACAGGACGGGTATCATCCGAACATCAGCTTCGGAACCACGTACGTGAATATCACGATTGACGCCCGAGACGGCGAGCAACTGGGAGAGGGCGACAAGGCCTTTGCCCTGGAGGTCGATCGCCTGGCCGATGCCACCACCGGCTGAGCCGGGGCATACTTGACGGGCCGGGGCCGTCCCGGCCCCTTCCGCAGGAGGCTGTTGCGTGGGTTCGAGGGTAATCGCGGTAGTCAATCAGAAGGGCGGTACCGGCAAGACCACCCTGACCATGAACCTGGCGGCCGGGCTTGCACGCCGGGGTCGCACCCTGGTGGTCGATGCCGACCCGCAGGGCTCGGCCGCCCAGTGGGCCCGCATGGCCTCGGATGAACGGCCGTTCCCCGCATCGGTCTTCGCGGTAGCCGGGCCCCTGGATCGGGAGCTGAAAGCGCTGCGCAAGGACTACGAGCACATCGTGGTGGACTGCCCGCCGACCCTGGAGGGCGGTGCGGTCAATGGCGCGCTTGCAGCCTCCGACGAGGTGCTGATCCCCGTTCTGCCGTCTCCGGTCGATCTGTGGGGCAGTGTGCGGATGGGCCGGGGGCTGGAAGAGGCGCGCCTCAAGAACCCTAGCCTGCGCCCGTTTATCGTGGTCAATCAGCTCGAGGTCCGCAGTGCGCTGTCGCGCGCGATGAAGCATGCACTGATGGAGATCGACATCCCCGCCCTGGAGCAGACGCTGCGCCGGCGGGCCATCTATCGGCGCTCGGCGCTCGAGGGCTGTTCCGTCTTTGATCTGGGCAAGCCCGGCGAGGCCGCGGCGGCGGAGATCGAAGCCATCATCGAGGAGGTGTCGCAATGAGCAATCTGCAAGACAAGCTGGCAGCCGGCGTGCGCAGTGCACGCGAGGATCAGGACAAGGACAAGAGCCAGGACGCGGCCGCCAAGCCCGAAGCCTCGGCCCAGAAGGACACCAGCCAGGAGCCGGCGAGCAGCCAGCCGCGGGCTGCGGCCAGCACCAAGACCGCTGCCACCAAGAAGGCGGCCACCACAACCCGCAAGGCACCGGCGCGCAAGCGCACGACCACGCGGAAGAAGACGGCCGCCACGCGCAAGTCCGGCGCATCGGCGCAGTCCACGTCCACCAGCCGGAAGTCGGCCGCAGCGAAAAAGCCGGCGGCAAAGAAGACGCCCAAGGCGGACAATACCGGAACCGAACTGCATCCCGAGCGGATCTGGCCCGACTGAGGGCTGCGTTCCGGCGGCCGGGGCTTGCCCCGGCCTTTCTGATTGAGGAGTCGAAAAGATGCAGGACGAACTACGCGATCACCTGATCACCGAAGAGCCGTACTACCAGCCGACCGCGGACGAGGTGGAGCTGTATGAGGCGGCCTATTCGGTGCGCATGCCCATGATGCTCAAGGGACCGACCGGCTGCGGCAAGACGCGCTTTGTCGAGCACATGGCGTGGAAGCTGGGCAAGCCCCTGATCACCGTGGCCTGCAACGAGGACATGACCGCGTCGGATCTGGTGGGGCGCTACCTGCTGGACGCCGACGGAACGCGCTGGCAGGACGGGCCGCTGACCCAGGCGGCGCGGCATGGTGCGATCTGCTATCTCGACGAGATCGTCGAGGCGCGTCAGGACACGACCGTGGTCATCCACCCGCTGACGGACAATCGCCGCGTCCTGCCGCTGGAGAAGAAGGGCGAGATGGTGGAGGCGCACCCGGACTTCCAGGTGGTGATCTCCTACAACCCCGGGTACCAGAGCCTGATGAAGGATCTGAAGGAGTCCACCAAGCAGCGCTTCGGCGCGCTGGACTTCAACTACCCCGATCACGAGACCGAGGCGCGCATCGTGGCGCATGAGGGCGGGATCAACGAGGACATGGCCGGGAAACTGGTCAGCGTGGCCGAACGCGCCCGCAACCTGAAGGGGCACGGTCTGGACGAGGGCATCTCGACCCGCATGCTGGTGTATGCGGCATCGCTGATTGCCAACGGCGTGGCCCCGCTGGCCGCCTGCCGCATGGCGCTGGTGCGCCCGATTACGGATGACCCGGACATGCGCGACGCCCTCGACTCCGCCGTCACGACGTTCTTCTAGACGCCCGCGCGGGATACGATGAGCATCCATCTGGAGGACTACCAGGACCTCCTCGAAGACCTCGGGGGACAGGCGGCCGAGGTGCTCGAGGCCTCGTGGCAGGAGGCCTCGCGGGCGTTCAGTGCCGCAGGCCTCAAGCGCTACTACCTGGAAGGGGCTCGCAGCCTGCATTCTCTGGGGCGGGGTTCGGAGATGGTGATCGCCTTCGTCCAGGAGACGCCGGATGTGGCGCAGGAACTGGGCGAGGACGCGGTCGGCGAGCTGGTGAGCTCGGCGATCAAGATGTACTCCAAGACCAGTGCTGCGGTGATCACTCTGCTGATCTCCACCAGCCCCATCGCCGCGCGGCGACTGGGGGACCAGGGTCTGTTCTCGGGCTATCTGCGCCTGGTGGACAACCTGCTGGGGCAGGCGCCGCGCGGCGTGCGCCCGATGCTGGAACACCTCGACGAACTCCTCTCCCACCTCACGCTGGGGGGGCTGCGTCGCTGGGCGAGCTGGGGGGCGCAGGCCCACCGCACGGACCTGGAGGCTCAGATCGCCTATTTTGGCCTGGAGTCGCCGGAGTCCCGTTCGGTGTTCCAGAAGGAACGCCGCGGGACACTGTTCGTGGATGTCCAGCGCCGCATCAACCTCTATCTGCGCTCGCTGTGGGCGCGCGACTTCTTCATGCGCCCCACCAGTGGCGACTTCGAGTCGCGCGAGGGCTACAAGCCCTACATCGAGGGCTTCACCATCTTCCTGCCGGATGCCTTCGACGACTGGGAAGGCCTGACGGGTCTGGATCTCTACCGTGCAGCAGCGGCCCATGCGGCGGCGCATGTGGTCTTTACCCGCGAGATGCAGCCGGAGGAGGCCCCGCGCGGCGTTATCGGCGTGCTGACCGAGCTGTTCGAGGATGCGCGCGTCGAGGGCCTGGCGACGCGCGGCTTTCCCGGACTGCGCAACCTGTGGACGCCCCTGCACACGGCGACGCCGGATGACGGTGAGGCCCCGCAGGCGCTGCTGGCCCGCACCGCGCGGGCCCTGCTGGACCCCGACTACCGCGATGATCACCCGTTTGTGGGCAAGGCGCGCGCGGCCCTGGCCGAACGGGCGGAGGACCTCGAGGCCGCGGGTCTGGCGCGCGAGCTGGCCGAGGCCCTGGCGCCGGAGTTCCCGGAAAAGGGCTACATGAACCCGCGGCAGGTAGCCCCGGATGTGCTCTACCGCGATGACAACCGCTATATCTGGGCCTTCGGCCGCGAGGAAGACGATTTCGAGACGCTGATGGCCAGCGGCTCGAACCAGGAACGCGTCTACGTCACACCCATGGAGATGATCAACACCCTGGATGTCCCCGGGGCCGGGGATGACGCCCAGATGATCATGGTGCTGGCGACCGAGTGGTTCCGCGACGGCGAAGACGAAAGCATCAACCAGCAGGAGGGCAAGGAGCCGATCTCGCTGCCCTACCACTACCACGAGTGGGACTACCAGATGCAGCTGGAACGGCCGCACTGGGTCACCCTGCTGGAGCGGCGTCCGAAGAAGGGCGACGTGGAAGAGATCGATGCCATCAACGAAAAGCACAAGCCGCTGATCTCGCGTCTGAAGTTCCTGATCGAGGCGATGCAGCCGCAGGGCGTGCAGCGCATGCGCAAGCAGGCCGAGGGCGACGAACTGGACGTGAACGCCCTGGTCGAGGCGCAGATCGATCTGCGCATGCGCCGCCAGCCGGACGAGCGGATCTACGTCCGCAATATCCGTCAGGTGCGCGACCTGTCCGTGCTGGTGCTACTGGATCTGTCCGAGTCCACCAACGAGCCCCTCGCCGATGGCGAGACGACCGTGGTCCAGCTGGCGCGCGAGGCCACCGCGCTGCTGGGCGGGGCCATCTCGAAGATCGGCGACCCTTTCGCGATCCACGGCTTCGCCTCCGATGGCCGCCACGATGTCGAGTATTACCGCTTCAAGGATTTCGATGCCCCCTACGATGATCACGCCCGGGCGCGGCTGGCCGGGATGAAGGGGCAGTTGTCCACGCGCATGGGCGCGGCCATCCGGCACGCCGGCCACCTGTTGCACCAGCAGGGCACGCAGAAAAAGCTCTTGCTGATCGTCACCGACGGCGAGCCGGCGGATACCGATGTGCGCGACCCGCAGTACCTGCGCCAGGATGCCAAGCGTGCGGTTGAAGAGGTGGGCAAGAACGGCGTCTACAGCTTCTGCATCAGCCTGGATCCGCAGGCCGACGAGTACGTGGAACGCATCTTCGGTGCGCAGCACTTCATGGTGCTGGACCACATCGAGCGGCTCCCGGAAAAGCTGCCGATGCTGTACGCCGGCCTGACCCGTTAGGGCGCACGGTACTCGTATGGCCAAGACGGGGGGCAGCTCGACACCGCCGAAGGAGTCCAGCCTTCCGCAGGTGATGTTGAAGTCCGAGCTGCCGGCGCATCTGATCCGGCATGCGACCCTGCGTCAGTTGCAGGTCTTCGAGGCGATCGTGCGCCTGGGCAGTTTCACCCGGGCGGCGGAAGAGCTCTATCTCACCCAGCCGACCGTCTCCATCCAGATCAAGAAGCTCTCCGGTGCGCTTGGCCTGCCGCTGTTCGAATACGTCGGACGCAAGGCCTTCCCGACCGAGGTCGGGCTGCTGCTGTACGACACCTGCCGCGAGATGCTGGGGGCGCTGACCAACCTGGAGATGAAGCTCGCGGAGATGCACGGGCTGAAGCGCGGGCGCCTGCGCCTGGCGGTCATCACCACCGCGCAGTACTTCGCGCCCACGATCCTCGGGCAGTTCGCGAAGCGCTATCCGGATATCGAGCTGTCGCTGGAGGTCAGCAACTTCGACCGGGTGCTGGATCGCCTGGCCAGCAACGACGATGACCTGTACATCATCGGGCACGTGCCCGAGCGGCTGACCGATATCGCGGTGTACCCGTTCGCGCCGAACCCGCTGGTGGTGATGGCCAGCCGCGACCACCCGCTGGCGGGGCAGCGCAACATCCCGATCGAACGCCTGGAGCAGGAGACCTTCCTGATGCGCGAGCCGGGCTCCGGCATCCGCGAGGCGACCCTGAAGCTGTTCCAGGAGCACGGCATCAACCCCACCGTGCGCATGGAGCTCGGCTCCAATGAGGCAATCAAGCAGGCGGTCATCGGGGGCCTGGGGATCGCCGTGCTGTCGCTGCATACCCTCAGCGCGGAAGGGGCCGGGGGGCCGGTCGCGTTGCTGGATGTGGAGCACTTCCCGATCCATCGCCAGTGGCACATCGTCCACCCCAGGCAGAAGGTCCTGTCGGTCGTGGCCCAGACCTTCCTGGATTTTGCCATCCAGGACGAGGCGCGGGTGCGCGGTCAGGTCGAGGACCTGCTGGCCGCGTTCAAGGCGCAGGCGAGCTGACCAGGCGGCCCGCGACCGGCGCCCTGACAGCCCCTCCAGGGTCCCTTATAATTCACGTTTTATCCGGCCGGCAATGGCCGCATGCGGAGATCAGTCAGTGACCACCAGCAGCCGGCCGCGCATCAGCGGCACCCAGTTCATCAATGCCGACGAGTCGCCCCGCGCGCGCCTGAGCCTGAGCGCGTCGCATCGCGACCAGCACCACCCGGTGACCGGGACGGGTGGCGATCCGGCGTTCGGCGCCATCGACACCCCGCCGAACGAGAGCTGCGTGGTCTGCGCCCCCGCGACCCGCCGCCTGGCCGAGGAGCTGTTCGAGGGCTGGAACGACGCCCTGCAGACCGGGGATGCGCGCAAGGTCACCGAGCGCTATGCCGAGGATGCGGTCCTGCTGCCGACGGTCTCCAACGTCCCGCGTACCACGCACGCCGAGATCCAGGACTACTTCGAACACTTCCTCGAGAAGAAGCCCTTCGGGACGATCAACACCCGCAACGTGAAGCTCGGCTGCAACAAGCTGACCGACGCCGGCACGTACACCTTCCGCGTCACCGACGGCGGCGAGACCAAGGACGTCCCCGCGCGCTACACCTTCGTCTACGAGAACCGCGATGGCGAGTGGAAGATCGTCCACCACCATTCCTCGATGATGCCGACCGACTAGTGTCCACGGGGCGACCCTGCCCGGCCTTTTGGGGCTTGCAACAGTAGGCGGTCTCTCCCTCGATTAGTGGCTTTCTGCGAGGGGTGGCTGTATTCCGGCATGACCAGTGTGTGATACTCGTCACGTTTCTGCGCAAACACCGCGCGGTCGGGTGGCCCCGTTTCCGGCGTGGCGCTTGAGCGTACGGCAGGGGACGGTGCCCAATCGGGCCATGACTGGCGGGACGGATGACAAACGGGTCGGCACAACGGGAAGACACTTCACCGCATTTGGTGGTTTTTACTCGGCAGTCGGGGCTGGCGGAGCGACTGGCAACGGGGCTTGCATGTACCGCCTTCGAAACCGTAGCCGATTACGAGGCCAGCCGGATCGATGGAGCTGGCATGATGGCCTTCGTAATCGATGCGGATGGGCTGCCCGACACCGCAGCCGTGGCGCGGGCCTTACGGTGTCATCCTCAGGACCGAATGCGGTTGCTCTGGCTGCATGGCGACGCCGATGCCGAGACGCGGGCCCTGTCCGACGGTTCCTTTCGCTCCGTAGATGAGCCCTCCCAGCGTATCGTGGATTGTGCGGCACGCCTGGAAACCGCCAATGGCGGGCGCGCGCCCCGTAGTCAGGATGAAGTGCTTCTGGCTTTGCTGTGGAGTCACCCGGGCCTGCATCTGGTGCCGGTGCGGGACTGGCATGCCCAGCAGCTGTATCGCTATCCGCTGCTGGATGCTTTGCTCGAAGAAGATACGCCCGAGTTCTGGTTGCGGGGGGTGCGCCAACGCCGCCTTCTCGAAGGGGTGGAGCTGGTCGACCGCGTGCGCCTTTGCCCGGGATGCCGGCAAGGGCATCTGAGTTTTGTTGATGTGTGCCCGGAATGCGACTCGCTCGACATACGCACCGAGCCCGGACTGCATTGCTTCGCCTGTGGGCATGTGGGGCCGCAGCGTCTATTCCAGGATGGCGGCATGCTGCGGTGCCCGAACTGTTCGGCCGTCCTGCGTCATATTGGCGAGGACTATGACCGACCACTGGAGAATCACGTCTGCGGCAGTTGCCAGCACATGTTCATGGAGGGCCGAGTGCTGGCGCGCTGCATGGGGTGTGGCCAGGCCCATGACCCCGACGAACTTGAGCCCATGGGGATTTACCGCTACCGGTTATCGGAGGCTGGGCGGTTGCTGGCCCGGACAGGGGAGCTGCGGGATCTCTACGGAGCCTTCGACGAGATCAACCATGTGGCGCCGGAACACTTCGAGTTCTTCGTGGACTGGTCGCTGAAGCTGCGGCAGCGTCATGACGAGATCGGATTCGGCCTGATCCTGCTGCATTTGAACGGCATGGCCCGGGTCATCGATGCGCTGGGTCATGGGCGCGGTGTGGCACTGGTGGACACCTTCGCGGAACGCGTCAAGGCCCTGGTTCGGTCGACGGATCTGATGACCCGTACCGGTGACGACCGCATCTGGCTGTTCCTGCCACAAACGACCGCGAGCGGCGTTGACGTGCTGGCCAAAAGGCTCGGAGAGCTGCTGGAAGATGTCGTGTCCCAGGTGGATGTGGGGCGTCTCGGAAACGTGTATCACGAATCTTCCATGGGCATGGCGGAAGCCGAGGATGCGGCCGCGGTCATGGCCCGGCTGGTGTCGCGCTCGCAATGAACGAGGTGGTGGCGTTTCCGACCGAGGCCGGTGCCATTCTGGCCAGTTTGTTCCTGGAGTCGGACGCGCTGACCCTGGCGTACATGTTCATCCCGTTCGTGGTGTTTCTGGAATTGCCGCTGAACCTGATGATCTGGCTGGGTGTGCTGCGCCACTACACTCGACGTATCTATGCGATTCCTACCCAGTACCCGTACACACCCCGGATCACCTGCATTGTGACGTGCTATGCCGAAGGCCGCTCCGTACAGGGGACGATTCGCACGCTGCTGGAACAGGTGTATCCGGGGCAGATCGAGATCATCGCGGTGGTGGATGGCGCCGATCAGAATCTGGCCACCATGCAGGCGCTTCGCGACCTCCAGCCCGAGGCAGAGCATTACGCCAGTCGCCGGCTGACCATCCTGCCAAAGGTGCCCCGGGGGGGGCGGGTCTCGTCGCTGAACGCGGGGCTTCAGTTGGCGCGCGGGGAAATCGTGATGGCAGTGGATGGCGATACCTCGTTCGACAACAGCATGGCCCTGCATGCAGCGGGCCATTTCCGCGATCCTAATGTGATCGCCATGGCCGGTTCCTTGCGCGTGCGCAACTGGCACCAAAACCTGATGACCCGCCTTCAGGCGCTGGAGTATATGATCACCATTCATCTGGCCAAGGTTGGCTTGGGTGAGTTCCGCGGCATCAACAATATTTCGGGTGCCTTCGGGGTCTTCCGGACCGAGTTTGTCCGCAAAGTGGGCGGGTGGACAACGGGGTCGGCCGAGGATCTCGACCTGACCTTGCGGCTGAAGCAGTATTTTGGCCGTCACCCGGGTTTCTACATCCCCTTCGAACCCCAGGCTATGGGGCACACCGATGTGCCGGACACCCTGGTGGGATTCCTGAAGCAGCGTCTGCGCTGGGACGGAGACCTGTTCTTCATGTATGTGCGAAAGCATCGCAACGCGTTTTCGCCGCGCCAGATGGGCTGGTGGAACGTAATCATGGGCGTCTGGTACGGGATGCTTTTCCAGATGGTGATGCCGGTGCTGATTGTGCTGTATACCCTGTGGCTGGTGGTGATGGCTGATCCGGGTGTCGTGCTGGCCACGTTCATCCTGATTATGGGGCTCTACGCGATCCTGACGGCCCTGATGTACATCACCGCACTGGTGTTCATTTCGGAACGCCGCGGGCGTGATCTCCGCCTGGCCTGGCTGATTCCCGTGTTTCCATTTTTCGCCATGGGTATGCGGGTGTGGTCGTTGGTCGCCATCATTAACGAGTGGTGGCGTCATTCGAGCCAGGAGTCGTCCATGGCCCCCTGGTGGGTCCTACGCAAGAGCAAGCGGTAATGGCGATGCGAGGCGGGATACTGCTCGGGTGCATGCTGATGGCGGGGCTACCGGTCATTGCCAGCGCGGAGAGCCTGCCCCGGCTGCTGGATGCGGTCCAAGAGGCACCCTCGCTGCTGGCCGAGCAAGCCGCGTTCGAGCAGGCGGACGCGTTGCGGGAGCGCCGGCATCAGGAGGGTGGTTGGGAGCTTTTCGGAAGCGCCGGCGCCGGGGTTTACCGCGAACCGGTGGTCGAAGGGCTCAATCGGCGATATCGCGGCACCAGCGGTTCGATCGGGATACAGCGTCCGCTGCTGGGCACCGACGAACAGCAGCGAAGGGCGGAATGGCAGGCCCGTGGGGAGGCCGGTGCCGCCTGGTACCGGTATCAGGAAGCATTGCAGGCCCTGAGCCGTGATGTGGCCGAGTCCTACGCGCGAGTCTGGCATGCTCGCCAGCTCCAGTCCCTGGGCCAGGCGATGCTGAGCGTCGAGCCGGATCTCGAACGGACCCTTGCGCAACGCGGGGACGAACGGCTCATGCGCGCGGATGAGGCGGCGAATTTGCGGCGCAGCCTGGATGCCGCGCGTCTGGACGTGGACGAGGCAAGGGTGGACGAACACGAGGCCCGGATGGAACTGGAAAATCTTCTGGGCCGGCCGGTTACTCTGGAATCAACCTCAGCATGGTTTGACCCTCACCAGGCGACTTGCGGTACTCCCGGGATGGACCCCGCACCGGAAGTCCTGGCGGTGGAGGAAGAGTTGCGCGCAGTCGAGGAGCGTGAGTCCCTGACCCGGTTCCACGCGGTGCGGTCGAACCTCCAATTGCGTTACAGCTCGAGTTACGAAGACGATGTCAGTCGTCTGGGGAGTGGACTGGAGGTTGTCTGGTCCGTCTCCGTGCCCTTGCGCGCGCTGGGTGGAGACAATGCCCTGCAGAGAGAACTGAGGGCTGAAGAGCGGCAGCTCCGACACCAGCGTACTTCGGCCACCCAGGCCGTGGAACAGCGCAGGGATCTGGCGCGGCAGCGCCTGCAGGTTCATTCGCGCCGACTGGAATCCCGCTTGCGGGAGATGGACGCGGCGGCTCATGCGCTGGCGGTAGTAGAGGAACGGGCGGAGAGCCGTGTGAGCGTCCCCTGGGAAGAGGTGATACCCGCTCGGCAGGCGTATTATCAGGCCGCGCGAGGCTGGCTCGACAGCGCGCTGGAGGTCTGGCGCGCGCAGATCGGTTGCGACCTCCTGGCCAGCGATCGCCCCCGGCCAATGGAACCCATCCGGCAGGCGCGAGCCACGCTGGGCACCGATTCGGTAAGGGGCACCCGCTTGCCCTACGCGGGGCGAATCTATCTGTGGGATAGCGAACCCGTCCTTCGAGGCGAGGATCCGGAGTTCTGGGGCTTGCTGCGCCGCGCCGGCGTGGAGCACGTATGGCTGTCGCTGGATGGCGAACAGATCGATCGATATAGCGAGCATCCCGGTGTGCTGGCGGATTTCCTGCATCAGGCGCGGCAGCGGCAGGTGGATGTGGGGTTGCTGCTCGGCGAGCCCACCTGGGTGTTGCCCGAAGCGCGGGATGACCTGGTCCGTATCATCCAGCGTTTGGAGGGGGTCGACTTCGCCGACCTGCACCTCGACATCGAGATCGACCAGCTGGACAGCCATGGCTACGAGCGTGACGAACTCATTGAGGAGTGGCTGGAGACGGTCGTTGCCGCAGTCGAAGCCTCCCCGTGGCCGGTGGGGTTGAGCGCCCATCCGCGCGACTTTGGTGGCCCGGATCGTTGCCTGGCTTGCGACTTCGCCGAGGTGGGTGTGACGGAGCTTGCCCTGATGACCTACGTGACGCATGCCGATGGGATGGTCCACCGCCTGGAGCCCGTGCTCGCGCGGGAGCCCGGGCTCACGATCACCTTGGCACAGAGTGTGGAGTCGATCCTCTCGCCGCAAAACAGTTGGTTCCATCACGGCTGGGACGCGATGCTGAGCACTCTAGACACTGCGACGGAGCGGCTGGATCAGCCCCGTCTTCCGGTGGCGATCCAGAGCTACTCGTACCTGAGGGAAATGTGGGCCCATGAAGATTCGCTTTGACGCCACCGGCCGCCGGCGGTCAGATCAGGATGGTGGTATGAAGGTGCGCTACGGGCCCGCCCGTCGGGTCGCGTTCCGGTTGCGCTGGTATCTGATCCTTTTGCTGGTGGCCAGCCCGGTGCTGTACTTCCTTTACACGCTGGTCAACGACGCCATATCGACCGAGGTCCCGGCTCTGGTCTGGTACCCCCAGCATCAATTGCTGGCCGAGGTTCCGGGTTTCGTGGAATCGATCGCCGTCGAGCCCTGGGACCGTGTGACCCGGGGGGAAGAGGTCGTGCGACAGCATAGTCCGCAGTTGGAACGCCGCGGTCGTCAGATCGAACAGGACCTCGAGCGCCTGCGCGAGCGGGTGGCGCTTTCCGGGCAGGAACAGGGCGCGGATCTTGAGCGCCGGATCGAACTGCTCCAGCAAAGCCTGGACGAATTCCGTGCGCAGGAACGCCGTCTGGAGCGCCTGATCGACAGGGGAGCGGCGGGTCGTGGTGAACTCCTTCCGGTCCGCGCGGAGCGGGCACGCGTGGAGGAGCGTCTCGCCGAGCTGGAAGGCAATCTGGCGCGTGTCCCGCGGGGTGATGCGGTGGAATCCTGGCCGGACAGTCTCCAGTTACGACATGACGACCTCCTCGGCGAGCGAGCGGAGGTGCGGCAGGAAAGCCGCCAGCTGGTCAAGGCGGCCGATCTGGATGGCGTGGTGACGGAGATCCTGGTAGAGCCAGGGCAATTCGTGGCCGTCGGTACGCCCCTGCTGCGGTATAGCGGGACGCGGCTTCGTGTGGTGGCGTATGTGGAGCCCCGCCACCTGGAGCGGCGGCTGGAACCGGGGCGCGAGGTCAGCCTGATCCTTCCGGATGGCGAGCGGCGGAGGGCTGCGGTGACAGCTACCGTTGGGGCGGCCGATCGGCTTCCGGCGGCCTTTCGGTCGGGGCTGGGTGGAGGCGAGAGCGCGGTCCCGGTAATTGTTGAGCCGGTGTCCGAATTGCCGGAGATATGGCGGGTGGATCGCCTGCCTCTGCGGGTCAAATTCTAGGAGACACCGATTTTTTCGGGCATTCGCGTCGTCAAGGTTGTCGAATGCAACGCCGCCCTGATGGGACTCGGACCCATGCGGGTGCACCCGGGGTCAGTTCTTTCCCTGGGCCCGGCCCAGCCGGATGCCGGTCGCGATCAGGCCGACGTGGCTGAAGGCCTGCGGGAAGTTGCCGAGGAAGGCCCCGCTGGTCGGGTCGATCTGTTCCGGCAGCAGGCCCAGGTGGTTGGTGCGTTCGCACAGCGAGTCGTAGAGTGCCTGGGCCTCGTCCAGGCGACCCTGTCCCAGCAGGTTGTCCACCAGCCAGAAGC
>JBJHBC010000039.1:10538-15844 GCA_050485285.1 Thioalkalivibrio sp. | reverse complement strand
GACCAGCACCTGGACTTCGACCTGGACCTGGCCAAGTCGCAGTCCAACGACAACCCGATGTACTACATCCAGTACGCCCACGCGCGTATCGCCAGCGTGCTGCGTACCGCCGCCGAGCGCGGCCATACCGCCGCCGCGCTGGACGACGCGGGGCTGTCCGAGCGCCTGACCGAGCCGCAGGAAGACGACCTGCTGGACCGGCTCGACCGCTTCCCCGAGGTGATCGCGGCGGCCGCCGAGGCCTGCGAGCCGCACCAGATCGCCCAGTACCTGCGCGAGCTGGCCGCCGGCTTCCACGCCTACTACAACGCGGTGCCATTCCTGAACGCGGAGGATGCCGCCGTGATCGGCGCACGCCTGGCCCTGCTGACCGGGGCCAAGCAGGTGCTGCACAATGGCCTGCGCCTGCTGGGCGTGACCGCCCCGGAACGGATGTAGACCATGGCCCAGGCCCGCAAGACCCGTCGCAAGTCCACCCCCGCCAAGGCCTCGCGGCCGATCCCCGGCTGGGTGTGGATGCTGATCGGCCTCCTGATCGGGCTGGGGATTGCCGCCGTGCTGTACCTGCAGGGGGCCGACCGCTCACCGGACCTGGGCGCGCTGTTCGGCGACCCGCCGAGCGAAACCGCCGCCCCGACCCCGGCCCCGGTGGAACGCGACACGGTGCCCTCGGACGACGAACCACGCTTTCGCTACTACGAGCTGCTGCCCGAGGACGAAATCCGCGTGCCGGAGTCCGATCGCGACACCCCGGCCCCGACCCTGCCGCCCGCCGCATCCCCCAGCGAGGGGGAGCCGGTGGTCCTGCAGACCGGGTCGTTCCGCCGCTTCGCCCAGGCCGACGAGATGAAGGCGCGTCTGACCCTGCTGGGCCTCGACCCGCAGGTGCACGAGGTCGAGATCCAGGGCGAGACCTGGTATCGCGTCTACCTTGGCCCGTTCAGTGACGAGGACCGCGTGCGCCGGGCGCTGGAGCGCCTGCGCACCGAGAACATCGAGGCCCTGCGTCTGCGCTACCAGGGCTGACCGTGGAACCGGCCCCCGCACCGGATCTCGACGCCCTCGCCGCCCGCCTCGAGGCGCTGCCCGCCGGCCCCGAACGCAAGGACCTCGCGGACCTGCTGCGCCGCGCCCGCCAGCGCCAGAAGCGCGGGCAGCCCTGCGACCGCATGGCCCGCACCCTCGCCGAACGCCTGGACCACGCCGAAGGGGGCCACGCCGAACGCGAACGTCTGCGCCCGCAACCCGTCTACGCCGGCGACCTGCCGATCCACGCCGAGCGCGAGCGAATTATCACCGCGATCCGCGAACACCCGGTGCTGGTGCTGTGCGGCGAGACCGGCTCCGGCAAGACCACCCAGCTGCCCAAGCTGTGCCTGGAGGCCGGGCGCGGCGAGACCGGGCTGATCGGCCACACCCAGCCGCGGCGAATCGCCGCACGCTCGGTGGCCAGCCGCATCGCCGAGGAACTGGGTACCACGCTGGGCGGCGACCGGAATTCCACCGTCGGCTTCAAGGTGCGCTTCTCCGACCAGACCGGGCCGAACAACTGGGTCAAGCTGATGACCGACGGCATGCTGCTGGCGGAGCTGGCACATGACCCGGAGCTGCGCGCCTACGACACCCTGATCGTCGACGAGGCGCACGAGCGCAGCCTGAACATCGACTTCCTGATGGGCGTGCTCAAGCGCCTGTCAAAGAAGCGCCCGGAGCTGCGCATCATCATCACCTCCGCCACGCTGGACCCGGAGCGCCTGTCCGCATTCTTCGACGACGCCCCGATCCTGACCGTGGCCGGACGCACCTACCCGGTGGAGCTGCGCTACCGCCCGATCGAGCCCGAAGACGCCGACGAGGACGAATCCACAGAACGCGGCGAGCGCGACCTGTTCGACGGCATCCGCGACGCGGTCGCCGAATGCGAGCGTGCCGGCCCCGGCGACATCCTGGTGTTCCTGCCCGGCGAGCGCGAGATCCGCGACGCCCACAAGGCCCTGCGCGGCCAGGTGCGCGCCGACACCGAGGTCCTGGCGCTGTACGCACGCCTGTCCGCGCGCGAGCAGTCACGGGTGTTCCAGTCCCACGCCGGCCGGCGCATCGTGCTCGCCACCAACGTCGCCGAGACCGCGCTGACCGTCCCCGGCATCCGCTTCGTGATCGATTCGGGGCTGGCCCGCGTCTCGCGCTATTCCTGGCGCTCGCGCGTCCAGCGCCTGAGCCTGGAGCCGATCTCGCAGGCCGCCTGCGACCAGCGCGCCGGACGCTGCGGCCGCCTGGGCCCGGGCATCTGCATCCGGCTTTTTTCCGAGGACGACTTCAACCTGCGCCCGCCGTTCACCGACCCGGAGATCCAGCGCTCCAACCTCGCCTCGGTGATCCTGCAGATGGCCGCGCTGAAGCTGGGCCAGCCGCGACAGTTCCCGTTCGTCGACCCGCCCGACCCGCGCCTGGTCAAGGACGGCTATCGCCTGCTGGAGGAGCTGGGTGCAGTGGACGCGCGCGGGCGCATCACACCGCGCGGCCGCCAGCTGGCGCGCATGCCCATCGACCCGCGCCACGGCGCGATGCTGCTGGCCGGGGCCGATCATGGCTGCGTGACCGAGACCGCGACTATCGCCGCCTTCCTGTCGCTGCAGGACCCGCGCGAGCGCCCGGCCGAGGCCACTCAGGCGGCGGACCAGGCCCATCGCGAGTTTCAGGTCGAGGGCTCCGACTTCATGGGCATGCTGCGGCTATGGGAGGCCTGGCACACGGCCCGCGAGGACCTCGGCTCGAATGCCCTCAAGCGCTGGTGCCGCGAGCACTTCCTGAACTTCCTGCGCATGCGTGAGTGGCAGGAACTGCGCGTCCAGCTCCTGCGCCTCGCGCGCGAGATGGACCTGAAGCCGAACCACCAGCCCGCCGACGCCGAGCCCGTGCACCGCGCGCTGCTGACCGGGCTGGTCAGCCAGGTCGGGCAGAAGACCGAGCGCGGCGACTACCTCGGCGCGCGCAACCGCCGCTTCCAGATCCATCCGGGGTCGGTCCTGGCGAAGAAGAAGCCCGCATGGGTGATGAGCGCGGAGATCGCCGAGACCACCCGTGTCTACGCCCGCGACAACGCCCGCATCGAACCCGACTGGATCCTGGCCGCGGCGGCGCATCTGCTCAAGCACCACATCTTCGAGCCGCACTTCCAGCGCCGCAGCGGCCGCGTCGGGGCCTTCGACCGCATCACCCTCTACGGCCTGGTCGTGGCCCCGAAAAAGCCGGTGGACTTCGCAAGACACGATCCGTCCGAGGCGCGGCGCATCCTGATCCGCGAGGGCCTGGTCGGCGGCGAGCTGCGCACCCGCTCGAAGGGGGTGCAGGCGAACCGCGAGGCGGTGGCCGAGATCGCCGAGCAGGAGGCGCGCGGGCGCCGGCGCGACCTGCTGGTGGAGGAAGACCGGCTGTTCGACTTCTACGACGCCCGCCTGCCGGCGGACATCACCGACGGCACAAGCTTCGAGACCTGGGCGCGCAAGGCCGAGAAGCAGGACCCCGACGCCCTGCGGATCGACCGCGCGGAGCTTCTGAACGAGCCGGATGCCACCCTCCCGCAGGGGGCCTACCCGGATCATCTGGAGCTCGAGGGCCTGCGCCTGCCACTGGCCTATCGGTTCGAGCCGGGTCAGCCGGACGACGGCGTGACCGTGACCATCCCCATCGCCGCGCTGAACGCGGTGCCCGACTGGCTGGGCGACTGGCTGGTACCGGGGTTGCTGGAGGAACGCGTGACCGGCCTGTTGAAGAGCCTGCCCAAGGGCCTGCGCCGGCAGTTCGTGCCCGCGCCGGACTTCGCGCAGGCCGCGCTGGCGCGGATCGAACACCGCCAGGGCCCGCTGATCCCGGCGCTGGCCGAGGCCCTGCGCGCGATGACCGGCACCGAGATCCCGCTGGATGCCTGGCGCCCGGAGACCCTGGAGCCGCACCTGGTGATGCGCTTTCGCATCCTCGACCCGGAAGGCCGGGAGCAGGCCAGCGGCCGCGACCTGGCCGCGCTGAAGCGCCGGCTGGGCGAAAGCGCCGAGGCCCACTTCGACGCCAGCCGCCCGGACGAGATCACCCGCGAGGGCATCACCGAATGGGACTTCGGCGCGCTGCCGGAGAGTGTCGAGTTCGACCACCAGGGCGCCCAGCTGCGCGCCTTCCCGATCCTGGTCGACCGCGGTGATGCCGTCTCGCTGGAGCTCGAACCCGACCCCGCGAAGGCCGAACGCGCCCACCGCGCCGGCCTGCGCCGGCTGTTCCTGCTCGGCGCGCGCAAGACCGCCCGCGACCTGCGCCGCCAGCTCCCGGAGATCGAACGCGCCTGCCTGAACTACTCGACGCTGGGTAGCTGCGAGGCCCTGCGCGACCAGATCCTGGAAGCCGCGGCCGACCGCGTATTCCTGGCCGAGCCCTGGCCGCGCGATGCCGAGGCCTTTCGAGAGCGCCTGGAGGCCCGCCTGCCCGAGTTCTCGCCCACGGTGATGGAGCTCTCGCGCCTGGCCGCCGAGATCCTGCGCCACTGGCACGACCTGCGCACCCGCCTGCAGGGGGATCTGCCGCTGTCCTGGATCGAAGCCGCGCGCGACATCCGCGGGCAGCTCGAGGCGCTGGTCCCGGCCGATTGCCTGCTGCGCACCCCGCATGACGTGCTGCCCGAGCTGCCGCGCTACCTGCAGGCGATCGACAAGCGCCTGGAACGCCTGACCCAGTCCCCGGACAAGGACCGCGCCCGGCGCGTGGCAGTCGAGCCGCTGTGGCAGCAGGCACAGGAGCTGATCGCGCGGGCACCGGACCACCCGGACGTGCTCGCCTTTCGCTACCGCATCGAGGAGTTTCGCGTCTCGCAGTTCGCCCAGGAACTGGGGACCCGCGAGAAGGTGTCGCCCAAGCGGCTGGAACGCGAATACGCAGATGTGATCCAACGACTGGCCAGTGGCACATGAGCGTTCTTGATAGGGGAAGCAGCGGATGCGCGTAGTCGTGATCGGGGCCGGAGTCATCGGCGTGACCACCGCCTGGTACCTGCAGGAGGCCGGGGCCGAGGTCGTGCTGGTGGATGCCGGCCCCGCCCCCGCCACCGGCTCCAGCCAGGCCAACGGCGGCATGCTGCATGCCAGCCACGCCGAACCCTGGAACACCCCCGGCGTCGGGCTGGACCTGCTGCGCTTTCTCGGCCGCACCGAGTCACCGCTCCTGCTGCGCCCGCGCGCCCTGCCGGGGCTGGCCGGGTGGGGCCTGCGCTTCCTGTGGAACAGCCGCCGCTCACTGTTCGAGCAGCACACCCGCCTGAATGC
>JBJHBC010000039.1:0-10438 GCA_050485285.1 Thioalkalivibrio sp. | reverse complement strand
ACGCCGACTGCCGGCTGAACCTGCCGCTGATCGATGACGCCAACAAGGTGGTGATGACCCCGCTGGGGGCGCGCCTGCGCCTGGCCGGCACCGCCGAGTTCGCCGGCCGCGACCGTCACCTGAACATCGAGCGCGCAGCCAATGTCCTCGATCAATGCCGGCGCACCCTGACCGGCCTGCCCGCAACCTTCGACCCGGAGACGATGGCGCCCTGGACCGGGCTGCGCCCGATGAGCGCCCGTGGCACGCCCATCCTCGGCCCCACCGCCATCAACGGCCTGCACCTGAACACCGGGTCCGGACACCTGGGCTGGACCTTTGCCTGCGGCGCGGCGGCACTCGTGCGGGCCGGGGTGCTGGGCGAGGCACCGAGCCTGCCGATGGAAGGCCTGGGGCTCTGATCCGCGCGAACCGGCTGTTGCGGGATAGCCCTCCGGAAAGTCGATTCAGCCCCCCGGGAACACCATGCGGATGCGGGCACCCTGCAGATCCGGGGCCTGTTCGATGAACAGCGTCCCGCGGTGGTCGGTGACCAGGGTATGGATGATGCTGAGCCCGAGCCCCTGACCGGTATCCCGGTCGGCATCCTGCCCGCCGCGTGTGTCCGCGCGCTGGCCGCGCTCCAGCACCCGCGCCCGATCGGCCGGCGGGATACCCGGACCGTCATCGTCGATGATCAGCATCACCTCGCCGGGCTGGCAGCGCGTCGTGACCCGCACCCGGCTGGTGGCATGGCGAATGGCGTTGTCCAGGGTATTGCCCAGCAACTCGAAGATGGCGCCACCATCCATGCGCAGGGCACAGCCCGGGGCCAGGTCGGTCTCCAGCGTCACCCCCTCCTGCGCGGCGAGCCGTCCCAGCGCCTGGCCGGTTCGCTCGATGATCGGCGCCAGCGGCTCGGCCGCCTGGAACGGGGCCGGCCCCAGCCGCTGCGCCTGATTCAGCTGGTGCTGGACGATCCCCTGCAACCGGTCGACCTGGTGCTGCATGTCGTCCGGGTCCGGTCGCGCGCTTTCGAGATTCAGGCGCAGCGCGGAGATCGGGGTCTTCAGGCTGTGGGCCAGGTCCGCCAGGGCATTCTGCTGGCGCGCCAGGCGGGCCCGCTCGAACTCGACGAGGTCGTTGATGCTGCCAGTCAGGGCACGGACCTCGGTGGGGTAGTCCCCGGCCAGACGGGCATGGTCACCATGGCGCAGGGCGTCCAGGTCGCGCCGCACCTGGCGCAGCGGGCGCAGCCCCCAAAACCACAGCGCCAGAGACAGCACCAGGATCATGGACAGGGTCATCGCGCCCAGCCCCTGCCACAGGCTGACGCGGTACTGTTCGACCTGTTCATTGAAGGCCTCGCGGTCCTCCAGCATCTGGAAGGTCAGGCCCACCTGGTCGCCCTCCAGCTCCCACTGCACGGGCAAGCTGAAGCTGAAGTACTCGTCCTCCGACCAGCCGCGCAGCGAGACGCCCACCGTCGAGGGCGACCGCCAGAGGGTCTGGCCCTCCTCGCCGAGGATGCGCGCATAGAGACCACTGACCGGCAGTTGCAGCCGGCTTTCGGGGAGCATCTCGGGGACCCGTACATCCGCGGGGCCGATCACCTCGGCCAGCCCCATCAGCAGCAGCACCTGCGCCTCCAGCCGGGTCTCCACCGCGTCCGCCGCATTGTCGCGAAAGGCCGCCTCCAGCACCCAGGCCGTCAGCAGCGAGAAGATCAGCACGGTGACGGCCGTGACCCCCGCCAGGCGCAGGACCAGGCTGCCGCGCAGCTTGCGCAGGGCCGCCTTCATGCCGACCGGGCGGCCTCGGGGTGGATCATCGGGCGCTGTCCGACTCGTTTTCCGGGGCGGGGTCGGGTTCGCGGGCAAAGCGGTAGCCGCGCCCGCGCAGGGTCTCGATCAGCCCCAGGCTGCCATCGGCATCCAGCTTGCGACGCAGGCGACCGATCAGGACCTCGATTACGTTGCTCTCGCGGTCCTCGTCGTGGTCGTACAGGTAGTCCGCCAGCGCGTCCTTGCTCAGCACCCGGCCGGGCTGTCGCACCAGGGTCATCAGCAGGCGGTACTCGAATGTGGTCAAGGTCACCGATTCGCCGTTCAGCCAGACCTCGTCGCCGGCGGTATCGATCACCAGCGGGCCGAAGTGCAGCCGCTCCTGGCCGGACTGCAGGCTGCGGCGCGCCAGGGCGCGCAGGCGCGCCAGCAGTTCCTGGATATGGAAGGGCTTGGCCAGGTAGTCGTCGGCGCCGGCCTCCAGGCCCTCGACCTTGTCCTGCCAGCGGTCGCGCGCGGTCAGGATCAGGATGGGCAGCCGCGGCTTCGACTCGCGCGCCTTGCGGATCACGTCGAGGCCATCCATGCCGGGCAGGCCGAGATCGACCACGGCGATATCGCAGTGGTACTCGGTCAGCAGGTACAGCCCGGTCTCGCCATCCGAGGCGGTATCCACGCGGCAGCCGCTGCGGTCCAGTTCCTCGCCGATCTGGTTGCGCAGGGCCACGTCATCCTCGATCAGTACCACGCGCAGATTCATTCCGGGAGCTCCACTTCCGTGCCTTCCTCGATGCGAAGGGTACGCACTTGCTGGTCGTTGGTCAGGATGCGGATCACGAACAGGCGCGCCCCGTAGCGGCTGACGTCCTCGCGCGCATGCAGGACCCGGCCGGGATAATGCGCCTCGATCTGGGCGACGGCCTCGTCCAGGTCCCATACCGCGGCCTCGGGGTCGTCGGTGTTGAACTGCGCCTGTGCCGGAAGCGCAACCAGGAACAGCATGGGCAGCATGGCCAGCGCCCGCACCGGGCCCGAGCGGCGCCGCATCGGGTGCCGCTCGCGGTGTCCGGGCTGGAGATCCGGCGTGGGTCGCATGGTGGCGCATCCTCCGGGGATTTGCGTGGAAAGGTCTTGAAGATGCAAGGGTATCGGCCTAGCCTGAACCCTATCTGAAACCGACCGGAACCGTCATGCAAGACGCCCCTGCCGAACAACCCGAGATCCCCCTGGAAGAAGAGGCCGGTCCGCTGCCGTGGAAGGAGCTCATGCCGCATTTCGCCCGCGGCGTGGTGATCCGCGTGGCCCCGGAACTGGACCTGATCGAAGTGGCCCGCGCCTTCCGCGACGACGCCACGCATCAGGTCAGCGAATGGCTGGCCAATGACCAGGTCGCCCGCGCCTCGGATGACGATGCCCGGCGCTGGGCCGCGAACGATCCGATCTTCACCGCCATCGTGGCCGCCCCCTGGGTCCTCGCCCAGGAGCGGACTCCGGCCCACTAGGGCCCGACCGATGGCCGTCTCCCTTGGCATCCCCGGCGAGACCCTGGAACGGCTGATCCAGGCCGCCCGCGAGTTCCACGCCAAGGAGGACGTGGTCTTCCCGGATACCGGCGCCGAGGGCAGTGATGACGACTGGGCCCTGCAGGTGCTGGCCGACCACGCCAGCGACCTGACCTTGCAGGAGCTGGAAGGCACGCTGCGCGACCTGGGCCCGGAGCAACAGGCGGAACTGCAGGCGCTCAGCGGCATCGGGCGCGGGGATTACGCGGTCACGGACTGGGATACCGCACTGCAGGAGGCCCGTGACGACTGGAGCGCGGACACCGTGCACTGGCTACTGACGAACCCGATGATCGCCGACGAGTGGGCCGCGGGCCTGGAACAGATCGAGCGGGAGACGTAGGGGAAACAATGTTCCCCGGGGACGCGCGTCGGGGCTACCCGAGCTCCTCGGGATCGAAGCGCACGGCGATGCCGTCGTTCATCACCCGCACCACCTGGGCCTTCACGCGCGGGGCCTCTCCGCCGTCCCCGAGCATGCCGAAGACCTGGAGCATCAGCTCGTCATCCGAGGCGAGCTTCATCAGGTGCCCCACACAGGCGTTTTCCGGATCGTCCCACTGCAGGAAGGCCCCGCCGCCGGAGATGTCGTTGGTGGTCAGGGTCACCGTGTCCCCGCTTTCGCACTCGGCCACGACCTCGACCGTCATCGGGATCCGTGGATGACGACGCCGCTCCCCTGTCATGGCACTCCTCCTGGTGGCAGATGCCTTTGCAATGTATCGAAAAGGCGCTTTCTGTGTGCTATACGAATTCCATGATCGTTGGTTTTCGCGATCAGGCGCAACTACCGGGCTCGAACCCGGTGGCGCAAATCACAACCCGGATCACCACACCGGGCCCGAGGATGAAGGCAGTACTCCACAGCTGTCGCTCGCAAAAAGCCACTTCTAACGGAGGAGTCCGTTCCAATGAAGAAATCGCATTTGTACCTGGTGGGGCTTGCCGCCTCACTGGCGATGGCGGGCACTGCTACCCAGGCCCTTGCCGACGACGAAATTACCCGGGGCCAGCTGATGGCCGCCTCCTGCAAGGCCTGCCACAACGCGGCCGGCGCCCAGGAGGGTGTACCGGATCTGGGCCGGATTCCCGCTGATGTCATCGAGAGCCAGATGAGGGCATTCCGCGACGGTGACCGTGACGCGACGATCATGGATCGTCACGCCAAGGGCTACACCGACGAGGAAATCGAAGCGATGGCCGGCTACTTCAGCCGCTTCTGATCAGGGGGAATCACATCATGCATGACTTTACTCGACGCAATTTCCTGAAGGTCGCCGGCATCAGCAGTGCCGCGGCCTTCGCTGGCATTGGCTGTGCAGCCAACGGCATGCGCGGGGCCGACAAGGCTCACGTCGTGGTCGTGGGCGGCGGCTCCGGCGGCGCGACCGCTGCGAAATACATCAAGCAGTTCTCGCCCGACATGCGCGTGACGCTGATCGAGCCGAACGCCACCTACCACACCTGCTATGGCAGCAACTGGGTGATCGGCGGCTTCGCGGACATGGACTTCATCGCCCACGGCTACGACACCCTGCGGGATGACTACGGCATCGAGATCGTCCAGGACCGGGTGACCGCGGTGGACGCCTCCGCGCGCAGCGTGCGCCTGGCCGGCGGCGACAGCATGAGCTACGACAAGCTGGTGATGTCCCCGGGGATCGATTTCCGCTACGACGACATGCCCGGCATCTCCGAGGCCGACGCCGACCGCGTCCCGCACGCTTGGAAGGCCGGTTCGCAGACCGAGCTGCTGCGTTCCCAGTTGCAGAACATGCCGAACGGCGGCGTGTTCGTCATGGTCGCCCCGCCGAACCCGTTCCGCTGCCCGCCGGGGCCGTACGAGCGGGTGTCCCTGGTCGCGAACTACTTCAAACAGGAGAAGCCGCGCTCCAAAATCATCATCCTGGACCCGAAGGACGGCTTTTCCAAGCAGGGCCTGTTCGAGGAAGGCTGGGCCGAGCACTACGGCGACATGATCGAATGGCGTGCCGGCTCCGCGGGCGGTCGCGCCGAGGAGATCGACGTCAACAACATGACCGTACTGGCCGACAGCGGCTTCGAACGCGTCCGTGCCGACGTGCTGAACTTCATCCCCGCCCAGCGGGCTGCCCAGATCACCCATGACACGGGCCTGACCAACGACGCAGGCTGGGTGCCGGTGGACCAGCTGACCTTCAAGTCGGAGATGGACGACAACATCTACGTCCTGGGGGATTCCAGCGTGGCGGGCGCCATGCCCAAGTCCGGCCACTCGGCCAACAACCAGGGCAAGATCGTCGCGGCCGCGGTCGTGCGCGAGCTGTCCGGCCAGGAGCCGATCAACCCCTCCTCCGCCAACACCTGCTACAGCCTGGTCACTCCGGACTACGCGATCAGCGTGGCCGCGGTCTACCAGTACCAGGATGGTGCGATGGCCGGGGTCTCCGGCGCCGGTGGCGTCAGCCCGTCGGGCGCCAGTTCCAGCTTCCGGAGCCGCGAGGCGCAATACACCCGGGCCTGGTATGCCGGGATCACCCGGGACATCTGGGGCTGACCCCCACCGTTCCGTCACGGAACGCACTCGAACGGCGCCTCCGGGCGCCGTTTTTTTTGCTCACCACGAAGCGCGCGAGGAAATGCAAGGTCAAGATCGGTTAACAGGAAGGATGGAAGAGCGGAAGAAAAACAGATTGTTTTGCGGCTGGTCGTGAGCCCCAGACCCGACCGACGGGTGAACGCTTACCAGATCGATCTTGACCCAAGGCCAATAGCCTTGCCTTTCTTCGCGTCTTCTAATCTTCCTGTCAGGCGCTTTTCTCTCCTGCGTGTCCCCGTGTGCTCCCGTGTGCTTCGTGGTGAATAAGGCGGGTCAGGCGTTGAGGTCGGGGATCAGCCGGCTGCGCAGACGCTGGATCGCGTCCTTCAGTTGCAGCTTGCGCTTCTTCAGGCGCTGGATAGCGAAGATGTCGGGTGCGGCCTGCTCGTGCATCACGCCGATGGCGGAATCCAGGGCGCGGTGTTCGGCCTCCAGCTCGGCCAGGCGTGCGCGAATCTGACTTTCGGTTTCCAAGCCGGCCCCCAGTGGTCCCGTGAAGTGGTGGCCGCGTGGCGGAAGAATCCCGCATGGCCATTCGGATCCTCAAACCCGTATGATCGCAGACCGTCCCCGGCGGGACCATAGCCGCCCTTCAGGAGCCTGCTCGATGGCGATCCACAACACCCCCCTCACCATCCAGACCCCGCGCGGCCCCCGTCTGGGCGGCGTCCTGGTCGCGCCCGAGGCCGATGCCGTTCGCGGTCAGGCCTGCATCGCGCACTGCTTCGCCTGTTCCAAGGATTTCCCGGCGACGGTACGGCTGGCGCGCGCCCTCGCCGAGGAAGGCATCGCCACCCTGCGTTTCGATTTCATGGGGCTGGGTGACTCGGAGGGCGAGTTCCGCGACAGCACGCTGGAGACCTACTGCGAGGACCTCCACTCCGCCATCGAGGCCCTCGAGACCCACACCGGACGCCACACCAACCTGCTGATCGGCCACAGCTTCGGTGGTGCCATGGCGATCCATGTCGGCGCGCAGCGCGAATCGCTGGACGGGATCGTGACCATCGCCGCCCCCAGCCGCCCCGGCCATGTCGCCCACCTGTTCGGCGACACCGCCGACGAGATCCGGCGCGAGGGTTCGGCACGCATCAGCATCGGCGGCCGTCCGGTGGAAATCGGCCGCGCCTTCATCGAGTCGATCGAGGAACCCACGCTGGACACCGCGTTGGACACGCTCGAGCAGCCGCTCCTGCTGCTGCACGCACCGGGCGATACGGTGGTCAGCGTCGATCACGCCCGCAAGATCTTCCAGCAGGCGCAGCATCCCAAGAGCTTCGTCGCCCTGCACCAGGCCGACCACCTGCTCTCGCGCCCGGAACACACCCGCTACGTGGCGGGCCTGATCCGCGCCTGGTCGGCGAACCTGCTCGATTAGCCCCAGCGCAAGCCACAGCCTGCAGGAGGCCAGCCCTCTGGCCGATGGGGCGCTGATACCCCCTTATCGGCCAGAGGGCTGGCCTCCTGCAACATGGCCCCGGGAGTCTGTCGGGTTTGGGCGATCATCGCGAGCGCAGGGCGGGGGAGAGCCGGCCCGAATCCAAAAAGCTCCGGGCCTACCAATAGTTCTCGGTAGTGATATGCCCCGGCTTGCGCCGGCGGTTCTTCGCCAGACCGCGCTCCTTCAGGATGGCGGTCGTATCCTGCACCATGGCCGGGTTGCCGCACAGCATCACCTGTGAATGTTCCGGGGTGATTTTCAGACCCGCGTGGTGTTCCAGTCGCCCTTCGGCGATCGCGGCCGGTACGCGGCCTTCGAGCCCGCCCGGGAACGGCTCGCGACTGACGAACGGGATGTACTGAAACCGCTTCGCGTCGCGCTCCTGAAACCCCCGAATGGTGTCCTGGTAGGTGAGTTCCTCCACCTTGCGCACCGCGTGGACCAGACGGATATTCTCGAAGCGCTCCCACGGGGTGTCCGTCTTCAGGATGGACAGGAACGGCCCCAGCGCGGTCCCGGTGGACAACAACCACAGGTCGCGACTGTCGGGGAGCTCGTCCAGGGTAAAGAAGCCGGTCGCGCGCGGCATCAGCTCCACCTGATCACCCGGCTCCAGCTGCACCAGGCGGTTGGAAAGCGGGCCGTCCGGCACGGTGATCAGGTAAAAGTCCAATGGGGTCTCGCCCGGGGCGTTCACATACGAATACGGTCGCCCCACCATCTCCCCGTCGATTTCCAGGCGCAGGCGGTTGAACTGCCCCGCCTTGAACGGCTCGACCTCGGCATCCACGCGCAGCGAGAACAGGCGGTCCGTCCACTGCTTGCGCTCCTGTACGACACCGGTCACCCAGCCCATATTCCCTACTCCAGTACTCAGGTATTATTCAAAGATTGCGGTCGCGACGGGAAGGTTTCAAGCATCCCCGGCCAACGCCGTATAATTGTCGCAAATCCGACCACTGGAGCAGTCATGGCCCGCACCCCCTCGCAGATGATCGAACTCGGTACCGAGGCACCGAACTTCTCCCTGCCGGACGTCGTCTCCGGCGAGAACGTCAGCCTGGACAGCTTTCCCGACGCGAAAGGCTACATGATCGCCTTCATCTGCAATCACTGCCCGTTCGTGCAGCTGATCCGCCACGAATTCGCACGCTATGGCCGCGAATACTCGAACAAGGGCATCGCGGTAATCGCGATCAACTCCAACGACATCCAGGCGGTACCGGACGATGCCCCGGACAAGATGAAGGACGACGCCCGCCGCTTCGGCTACAACTTTCCCTACTGCCTCGACGAGGACCAGTCCGTCGCCAAGGCCTATCACGCGGCCTGCACCCCGGATCTGTACCTGTTCGATGCCGAGCGCAAGCTGTACTACCGCGGCCAGTTCGACGAGACCCGCCCCGGTTCCGACACCCCGGTCACCGGCCGCGACCTGCGCGCCGCCAGCGACGCCCTGCTCGCCGGGCAGCCGGCGCCCGAGCCGCAGCACCCCAGCCTCGGCTGCAACATCAAGTGGCGCCCCGGTAACGAACCGGACTACTTCGGTTGAACAGGACGCCCCCTTGAAACGAGGACGACCCAGGGGGCCGGACCGGTGGTCCCGCCCCTGTGGGATCGGGCCTGCCCGCGAATGGCCCCGCCCTCATCAGCCAACAACCCAGGCGTTCGCTACCGCGCGCCGCATGCCGCCCCGAACCCCCGGATGAGGGTCGCCAGATGCCGCCCAGCAACGTAATCGACGGCCCCCGCATCGCCACCTGGCGATGCCCGTCCTGTCAGGAGGCGGTACCGCGCCTGCTGCCGAATGGTGAATCGAACCGCATCCCGATTCCACCGGAGCGCATGGCCCTGCCCGACACCACCGTGCAGCAGGCCTGCGCCCGGGTGCAGGGGCTGCGCGCGCCCGAGATCTGCTACGCCTGTGATCAGGCCTACCAGGAACTGCTGGGGACGTTGGTGCGCCCCCCGGCCGAACTGGGCGACGCCCGCGGCGAGCCCGGATTGAACGACACCGGCATCATCGGCGCTCTGCTGCCCATCGCCGACCAGGGCACGCAGATCCTGATCTTCAACGTGATCAGCGAGGAACTGCGCTGCACCGAGATCGAACGCCTGATCAGCTTCAACCCCGACCGCCTCACCTACCCCGGTACACGCGGCGCCATCGCGCCGCGCATCTGGACCCTCTACGAAGACCACCTGGCCCAGCTGCACGCCCGCGCACCGACGCCCTACACCCCCGACTAGGCGGCCTACAGGGAAAACTGACCCGTCATCGCGTGGCGTGCAGCAGCGAGCCGCGTGGACAGCCCCGACGCAGAGCCAGGCAACCCTCAGCGGTTGCGTCCGCAGATGGCCACGGCCCCTGACGGAGCCTCGCCATGACGAGGACCGCGAGAAGACACCGTCATCGCGAAGCGCGCAGCGCCGTGGCGATTGGTCGGAATCAACCCGGGCGCGCCCCTCGCGATCACGCCCGGGTATCCCCGATCACCCCTCTCGACGTGATCCCGGAAACCGCGCAGCGGTTATCCGGGATCTGATACGTCTGATCAAAGTTACTGATCAAAGTCACCACCGCAGATCCCGGCTCTCTGCTTGGCTGCGGCCGGGATGACCCGGGATTCGCAAGGCAATGCCTTGCGGTTTGAAGAACACGGGACGGGACGCGCCGACACGCCCCTCAGGCATCTTCGGCATCCACCCGCGCCAGCATACGCATCCCGCCGACCATGCAACGCAGGGCCTCCAGGGCCTGTAGATCCAGCTCCGCGCCGGTCTCGTAGGGCAAGCGCCAGTATTTCGGGCGGCAGGTCGCGGGCCGATGTTTGGGCATGGCGCGGGCGGCGGCGGTGTCGACCGCCACCAGCAAATCGGCCCAGGCCAGGTCATCGTCCGTCAGAGCGGCCATCGCGCGCGCCGGACGCACCTCGATCCAGTCCTCGAACTCGGCCGCAGCGGCCAGCTCCGCCACGCGCGCGGCACGCCCGTCCGGGCGTTCCGACGCCACCAGCAGCCGTGCACGGCGCTTAAACATCTCCGCACCCAAGGGAAACACTGATTAATGTACACGCTCGCGCTCGAGTCGCTT
>JBJHBC010000038.1:0-15998 GCA_050485285.1 Thioalkalivibrio sp. | reverse complement strand
CGGATTCGATTAGGTGCAGAGGAGGTGTTCGGGGTAGGGCGAGCCGTCGAGTTGGCGCAGGATGGGGCCGGTCGCGCTGATTTCCAGGTAGCCGGGGTGTTCGTCCCAGGCGGGCAGGACGCAGCGCTGGCGTGGCTGGCCGTCGACGGTTAGTTGGTGGATCGCCGGTCTGTGGGTGTGGCCGTGGATCATCAGCGGGACATCGGCGTCGCGGAAGACGTCGGCCACCGCGTTCTGGTTTACGTCCATGATCGCGGCGGCCTTCATCTGGCCGTTGTCGCGGCTGGTGGCGCGCATGTGCTCGGCCTGGCGGATTCGTTCCTCGAGCGGATGACTCAGAAATGCGCGTTGCCATTCGCCACTGCGTACCTGCTGGCGAAAGGCCATGTGCTCGGTGTCATCGGTGCACAGGGAGTCGCCGTGCAGGAGCACGGCGGGTCCGCAGGGTAGTGCCGCATGCAGAGGTTCGGGGGCAAGCTGCATGCCGGCACGCGCGGCGTAGGCCTCGCCCACGAGAAAATCCCGGTTGCCGTGGATGAAGGCGACCGGGATCTCGAGTGACTTGAGGGCGTTGGCGAGCTGTTCGGCGGCCGGGAAGCCGGCGTCATCGCCGACCCAGTATTCGAACAGGTCGCCGAGGATGTACAGCGCCGAGGCGCTGCGCGCCGGGCCCTCCAGAAACGCGAGTACGGCATCCAGCAGGGGGCCGGGCTCGCGATCCAGGTGCAGGTCGGAGATGACCAGGGCCGGCGCGTTCGAAGCCACGGGGTGGCTCAGTCCTCGACGCGTTTCACGCTTTCCATCACGACCGGCTCCTGCGGCACATCCTGGTGCATGCCGGAGCGGCCGGTGGGTACGGACTCGATCTGGCGCACAACGTCCATGCCCTCGGTCACCTTGCCGAACACCGCGTAACCCCAGCCCTGCGCATTCGGGGCCGTGTGGTTGAGGAAGTCGTTGTCGTTCACGTTGATGAAGAACTGCGCGGTGGCCGAATGCGGATCCTGGGTGCGGGCCATGGAGATCGCGCCGACCTCGTTCTTCAGGCCGTTGTCCGCCTCGTTGCGGATGGGCTCGCCGGCGGACTTCTGGCTCATGTTCTTGTCGAAGCCGCCGCCCTGGACCATGAAGCCAGGGATCACGCGGTGAAAGATCGTGCCGTCGTAGAAGCCGTCATCCACGTAGGACAGGAAGTTGGCGACCGTTTCCGGGGCGGCTTCGGCGTTGAGTTCCAGCACGATGCGGCCGTGGTTGGTTTCGATCGCGACCTGCGGGTTGGTATCGGCCATGGGGGCTCCTGAAAGCAGTAGGGCAAGAAGGGCGGTGGCCAGCACGATGCCGAGCCGGATGCGGATGCGCTGCATGGGTCTGACCTCCGGGGGATTCGAGGCCCGCATGGTACCCGCGACCGGCGGGGCCTGCCAGCACGCCGGTTGGGTGTGGGGGCGCGGCGCTGGTGAGCCCGCGGGCGCTCCGCTACCATGCGCGCGATGACGAACACGATGACCCGAACCCGCTTCGCCCCCAGTCCCACCGGCCTGCTGCATCTGGGCAATGTACGCACGGCGCTGTTCAGCGCGCTGCTGGCGCGGTCGCGCGGGGGCCATTTCCTGCTCCGCATCGAGGATACCGACGCCGAGCGCTCGCGCCCGGAGTTTGTCGAGGCCTTGCAGCGCGATCTGCGCTGGCTGGGGCTGGACTGGGACGAGGGCTTCGGCGCCGGCGGCGATTCCGGTCCCTATGCGCAGTCCGAGCGCGGCGATCTCTACGCGGGTTATTACCGGCAGTTGATCGATCAGGGGCTGGCCTATCCGTGCTTCTGCTCGGCCGCCGAACTGGAGCGCGGACGCAAGCGTATGCGCGCTCAGGGCAAGCCGCCGCGCTACCCCGGGACCTGCGCCCACCTGAGTGCGGAGGAGGCGGCGCGCCGCGAGGCCGAGGGGCAGAAGCCGACCCTGCGCTTTCGCGTGCCGCTGGGGCGGACGGTGCGCTTCGAGGATGGCGTGCGCGGCCCGGTCAGCTTCCGCACCGACGAGATCGGTGACTTCGTGATCCGTCGCTCCGACGGCACGCCGGCCTTTTTCTTCTCCAACGCGATCGACGATGCCCTGATGGGCGTGACCGACGTGGTGCGTGGCGAGGACCATATCGCCAACACCCCGCGCCAGATGCTGCTGCTGGAGGCGCTGGGGCTGGCGGCGCCGGCGTATCATCACCTGCCGCTGGTGATGGGGCAGGACGGGGCACCGCTGTCCAAGCGCAACGGCTCCGCCAGCGTCGAGGAGTTGCGCGCCGATGGCTACCTGCCGCTGGCGATCCTGAACCACCTGGCGCGGCTGGGGCATCGCTTCGAGTCGGACGAATTGCTCTCGGCCGAGGCGCTGGCGGCCGGTTTCAGCCGCGAGCGGATCGGGCACAGCGCGGCCCGGCATGACCCGCAGCAGCTGGAACACTGGCAGTCGGAGGCCCTGCGCGGCCTGTCGGACGAGGCGCTGCAGGCCTATCTGGAGGCGGCCGGCGTGCTGGAGGGGGTTGCCGCCGGGGAACGCCCGGCACTGGCACGCCTGCTGCGGGATAACATCAGCCGGGCGGCCGAGGCGCCGGTGTGGGTCGCGGCGTTCGCGGACGATCCGATGCCGTACAGCGACAATGCTCGCGAGGAGCTGGTGGGGGCCGGGGCGGCGTTCTATGGCGCCGCGCTGGCGGCGCTGGATGAGGCCGAGGACTTTCCGGCGCTGGCCAAGGCCGTCGGGGCCGCGACGGGTGCCAAGGGGCGCAAGCTGTTCATGCCGCTGCGCGCGGCTCTCTCCGGGCAGACCTTTGGCCCGGAGTTGCCGCGGATCTGGGAGTATCTGGGGCGCGAGCGGGTGCGGGCGCGGCTGCGGGCCGCGCAGGAGATTGCCGCGGCCGGTTGAGCGGGGTCCCGGGCGGGCCCGGGCGCGTCCTCAGCCCGCTTCGTGGGTCCCGAAGGCGCGGGCGCGCAGGGTGTTGTCCAGCAGCATGGCGACGGTCATCGGGCCGACACCGCCCGGCACGGGCGTGATCCAGGCGGCCTTCTCCGCGGCGGCGTCGAACTCCACATCGCCGGTCAGTGTGCCGTCGTCACGGCGATTGATGCCGATATCGATGACGGTGGCCCCCGGCTTGATCCAGTCGCCCTTGACCAGGCCGGGCTTGCCCACGGCCGCGACGACGATGTCGGACTGGCGGGCGATGGCGGCGGTGTCCGGCGTGAAGCGGTGGCAGATGGTCGGGGTGGCGCCGGCCAGCAGCAGCTCCAGAGCCATCGGGCGCCCGACGATGTTGGAGGCGCCGATCACGCAGGCGGTGCGGCCCTTGAACGGCTCCTCGATGTGGCGCAGCAACTGGATGACGCCCCAGGGCGTACACGGGCGCAGGCGCGGCACGCGCGCCACCAGGCGGCCGACGTTGTACGGGTGGAAGCCGTCCACGTCCTTGGCCGGAGAGATACGCTCGATCACCGTTTCCGGGTCGATGTGGTCGGGCAGGGGGAGCTGGACCAGGATGCCGTCGATGGTGCGATCCGCGTTGAGCTGGTCGATCAGCGCCAGCAGGTCGGTCTGCGGGGTGCCGGCCGGCAGGTCGTAGGAGTGCGAGACCACGCCGACCTGTTCGCAGGCCTTGCGCTTGTTGCGTACGTAGACCTCGGAGGCCGGGTTGGTCCCGACCAGGACCACGGCGAGACCCGGCGGACGCAGGTCGCGGGCGGTCATGGATTCGATCTCGGTCGCGATCCGTGCGCGGTGGCTTTGTCCGATCGCGCGTCCGTCGATGAGCTGGGCCGTCATGGGGTCTCGCCTTGGAAGGAATGCCCGCGATCTTCCCATGGCGGGGGCGGGCGCTCAAGCCGACGCGGGCGAGAATCCGGGTTGACGGCGGACCCCGGAGGAATCCCTTACAGCGCCGCGGACAGGCCCTTTGTGACGGGGCTGGCCTCGCAGCGGTTGCGTCCGTCCTGCTTGGCGCGATAGAGCGCGTCGTCGGCACGGGCGATCAGGGTCTCGGCGGTCTCGCGGGACTGCGGGTCACTGGAAAGGCTGGCGATGCCGACGCTGACGGTGACGGTCATGGTGTCCGGCGCGCAGGGCGGGGCCGCCTGGTGTCCGGTCAGGGTGATCGGGGTGCCGGCGATTGCGTTGCGCAGCTTGTCACCCAGGGCCATGGCCGCCTCGAGGTCGGTATGCGGGGCGATCACGACGAATTCCTCCCCGCCGAAACGCGCGGCCAGGTCGGAGCGCCGCAGTACCAGTCGCATGCGCTCGGCGAGGGTGGTCAGGATGTAGTCGCCGATCAGGTGACCCAGGCGGTCGTTGATCGGCTTGAACTGGTCGATGTCCAGTATCACCAGGGAGAGCGGCTGGCCGTAGCGCCGCGCGCGGGAGACCTCCTCTTCCAGCCGGCGATCCATGTGCCGCCGGTTGAACAGGCCGGTCAGCGGGTCGGTGATGGATTCATGCTCCAGCCGCGTGACGCGGCGGATCTTCTCCACCGAGCTGTAGGTCAGGCCGACCACGGTGCAGACGAAACAGCCGCCCAGCAGGAAGATGACCGGGACCAGCAGGTCCGGAAGGCCCTGGTAGAGGCCCCAGTTCAAGGGGATGTAGCCGAAATAGCCCAGGGTGAACACCGGGACCAGGAAGGCCATCATCTTCCAGCCGGTGCGCACGCGGCTCTGCGGCAGTTCGCGCAGGAGCTGAGCAAGCTTCCACTGGGCGTACAGAAGGCCTGTCGCCCCCAGCACAATGGCGATACTGGCTACCCAGTCGAGCATCCGTTTCCCCTTGCGACGCAGCCTTGCGTACGATTCCGGTTGACGTTACCACGACAGGCGGTTGCCGGGGGCGAGTGTGGTCGAAATTTCCCGCTTTTCCTTGACCGGCCCCCTCTTCCAGAGCTACCATCCTGCGCTCGCTGTGTAGGCCCTTTTGCGGGGACGGCTCGACGGGGTATAGCGCAGTCTGGTAGCGCGCCTGCTTTGGGAGCAGGATGTCGGGGGTTCGAATCCCTCTACCCCGACCATAACTCCCGGCCGCGGCTTGCAGGCAGGTTCGAATCAGGCGCCATGGCCCCATTGCTCGGCGGTAACGCGCTCGTAGCTCAACCGGATAGAGCATCGGCCTTCTAAGCCGACGGTTGCAGGTTCGAGTCCTGCCGGGCGCGCCAGGGCCGCCTTCGCGAAAGTAGCTGTACAGTGACACGGTGGTGACCGTAGCTCAGTTGGTAGAGTCCCGGATTGTGACTCCGGTTGTCGTGGGTTCGAGTCCCATCGGTCACCCCATCCCCTTTCTTGTATCGGGGGCCGTTAGCTCAATTGGTAGAGCAGTGGACTCTTAATCCATTGGTTGTAGGTTCGATTCCTACACGGCCCACCATTTCTCCCTCCCGGCTCCTTGTGAACATCGGTGCTGCTTGATCAAGCGGCCACGAATCCGTTTGCGCGTTCGGGTGTTGGGTTCCATGGTGGGTCCGGTGTCGCCCGCAGCTTTGGTGGCTGCTCGACTTCTCTTCGTCTCTCCTTGTTTCCCCGAACCGCGCGCACTGGACGGGAAGCCCCCTGTTCCGGCCCGGTCCTGGGGCATGTGGTGATAGCGTGACGCTGCCCTCAGACCGATCCCCGACAGCGTGATTCTTCCCCCAGATGGTCCGGGGCGGCGCTGGTAGCCTCCCTTCTCGTGTGCGGTGAACGGCGACATGAACGGTCGTCGTTCGGACCGTGATCCGATCGATGATGCGAAGGGAGGCGGTGTGCGATGGCGGTACTGGATCGTAGTCTTGAAAACCTGTTGCGGTTGCCGCGGGGCGCGAAGCAGGGCCTGATGGTTCTGGCGGACGCCGTGATGCTGCCTCTGGCGCTGTGGCTGGCCTTCGTGGTCCGCACCGGGCAGGCGCTTCCAGCGATGATGGTCGAGGCCTGGTGGCTGTTCCCCCTGGTGTCCGCGGTGGGAGTCCTGGTGTTTGCCCGGCTGGGTCTGTACCGGACGGTGGTGCGCTTCATCGGGGCCCGGGCGTTCCGGGGCGTGATCGCCGGCATTCTGGCGCTTGCGGTGATGATCTGGGCGACCACGGAACTGACCCAGACGCCCGGCTTTTTCGGGGCCGTCTCAGTGAACTTTGCCTTGCTCGGGTTTGCGGCCGTGGCCGCGGGTCGGTTTCTGGTTCGCAACTGGTATCAGGCCGTCTCCGATGGCCGCTCCGGCAGCGAGCGTGTGGTGGTGTTTGGGGCCGGCGAGGCCGGTATTCAACTGGCTTCCGGGTTGCAGTCCAGCGGTCGTTTCCGCGTGATGGCCTTCATCGACGAGGATCCGGGGGTTCAGGGGCGTTCCATCGACGATATCCCGGTGTGTGGTCCCGCGTCCCTCGAGACCCTGGTGGAGCAATGCGGTGTGCGCCGGGTTTTGCTGGCCGTTCCCTCGGCGAGCCGCACCGACCGCCGCCGCATCCTGGAGTGGCTGGAGCCGTACCCGCTGCATGTGCAGTCGGTACCGTCGCTGGAGGCGGTGGTGTCGGGGCAGGCGTCCCTGGATCAGCTCGAGGATCTTGATATCGCGGACCTCCTGGGCCGCGACCCGGTGCCGCCCAACGAGACGCTGCTGGCCCGAAGCATCCGGGGGCGCGTGGTGATGGTGACCGGCGCCGGGGGGTCGATCGGCTCGGAACTGTGCCGCCGGATCCTGAGTCTGGAGCCGGCGGCACTGGTCCTCTTCGAGCGTAACGAATTCGCGCTGTACCGGATCGAACAGGAACTGGCGGAACGTTCTTCCAGAATGTCCAGAATGCAGGCGAAGGTTCCGGTGCATGCCGTGCTCGGGTCGGTCGCGAACCGGGCGCGGGTGGACGAAGTTCTGGGCCAGTATGGCGTGCAGACGCTTTATCACGCTGCGGCCTACAAGCACGTGCCGCTGGTGGAAAGCAACATACTCGAAGGCCTGCGCAACAATACGCTGGGCACGGCCTCGGTCGCGGATGCCGCGATTGCCGCCGGGGTGGAGCGCTTCATCCTGGTCAGCACCGACAAGGCCGTGCGTCCGACCAACATCATGGGGGCGAGCAAGCGCCTGGCCGAGATGGTCCTGCAGGACCGGGCGCGCCGCCAGCACGCCACGGTGTTTTCGATGGTCCGGTTCGGCAACGTGCTGGGTTCTTCCGGTTCCGTGGTCCCGTTGTTCCATCGACAGATCCGGGAAGGGGGGCCGGTGACGGTTACGCATCCCGAAATCACCCGGTATTTCATGTCCATACCGGAGGCCGCCGAGCTGGTGATTCAGGCCGGTGCAATGGCGGAGGGGGGTGAAGTCTACGTGCTCGACATGGGCGAGCCGGTCCGGATTATCGATCTGGCCCGGCGGATGATTCACCTGCATGGATACCAGGTACGCGAGGATGGGGCCGCGAGCGGCGAGGGTGTTGCCATTACCTGTACGGGGCTGCGCCCGGGTGAAAAGCTCTACGAAGAACTCCTGATCGGCGAGAACGTTCAGGCGACGGACCATGCCAAGATCATGCGCGCGCGAGAGACCTGCGTGGCGAGCGACGTGCTTGCCCGGGCGTTGAGTGCGCTGGAGCAGGCCGACCGCGAGCGGGACTCCAGGGCCGCGTTCGAGACGCTGCGCCGGGTCGTCGATGGCTACCAGCCCGGGAGCGAGGAAGAAGCCACGCACAGTGCACCTGCCCCGGTTGCTTCGCCACGACCCGTTCCGGCCCCGACGGCGCCGCGTACCGCCCCGGTGGCCTATGCGCGAACAGCCGAGCCCGCATCCCGGTAGGGCTGCCGCGGGTCCGACCCCGAGATGAAACATCCGCGTCCCGGGGGCTCGGGGTGGCGTCGCCATTCGCCACCGTCATGCGGGGTTCCGGGGCAGTTGCATCCGATTCTCCGGCAGCATTCATGGTTCATGGGCACAGCGCCCTCGATGCAAGGATGCGGCTCCCGGGTCGAGACCCGGGACCGCGAGGGCAGGCGCGGCATTCCGCTACGGACGCCCTCCGGGGTCTCCCGATGCGTCCCGTATCGCGGGCACGAATGTGCCGACTGCGAAACCGGACCGCAGGTCCGAATCGGCAGGATCCCGGTCAAGCCCCGAGCCGAACGAAAGGTCAGTAACCGGCGGCGGGGTCAACCGGAGTGACCGGGGGCTGGTCCTGTTCCAGCGCGCGTGCGTTGCGCACGAAGATCTCCAGGGCGCGTTCCATGTAGTGCGGCGAGGTCCCCGACACATGGGGCGTGACGAGGACGTTCTCGCGATTCCAGAGCGGCGATTGTGCCGGCAACGGCTGCTGCTCGAAGACATCCACGGCGGCGCCGCGCAATTCGCCTGCATCCAGCGCCCGGGTCAGGGCCTGCTGATCGACGACGCCGCCGCGCGAGATGTCCACCAGGACCGCGCCGCGTTTCAGACGCTGGAATTGGGCCTGGCCGACGCGATGTCGGGTATCGGGCGTCAGTGGCAGGCATACGATCAGGTAGTCCACCTCGGGCAGCCGTCCATCCACCGCGTCCAGCGCGATGACCTCATCGGCGTGCTCGTGCGCCCGCGGCGTGCGCTGAACGCCGATCACGCGCATGTCGAATGCCTGCGCCCGCCGAGCCACCAGCTCACCGATGTGGCCCATGCCGAGCACCATGGCCGTGCGGCCGGTCAATTCTCCGAGCCAGCAGCGCTCCCAGCGTTTCTGCCGGCTTTGCTCGTTGAAGCGGTCGAAATGCTTGGCGAAGTAGAGCATGGCGCCGATTGCGTACTCGCTCATCGGGGCCCCGTGGACGCCACTGCTCTTGGTCAGCAACAGGTCCTCCTTGGGAAAGGGCATGTCCCAGATCCGTTCTACCCCGGCGGACAGGAAGTGGGCCCAGCGATAACGCGACAGGCGGCCCAGCGCCTCGGGCAGCCAGGGCAGCGTAGGGGTGATGACGGCGTCGACCGCGAGCCCCTCGGGGACGGCATCGGGTCCGCCGGCGAAGGTCAGCGTGGCGCCGGGCAACGCCTGGTTCAGATGGGCCTCGATTGCGCTCTGCTGTTCCTGCAGCACCTCCGGTTTCTGCAGGAACAGCAGCTGGTTCAGGCGCATGCACGGCTCCGGTTGTGCAGCCGGGCGGCAAGGCGGAAGATTCGCTCGCGGACCTCGTCGCGGTTTGCCCGCAACTGTTCCGGGGTTGCCGCCCGGAACTGCTGTTCCGCCGCCTGCAGGCTTTCCAGTTCGTGGCGCAGCCGCACGGTACCGGTGGTCGGGTCGTCCTCGCTGACGCCCTCGCGGAAGGCTCGCGAGAGGATCACCCATTCGGAACCGAGACGGACATGTTCGCCGAGAATGGATTCCGCTGGTACCTCGCCCTTGCCCACGGCCCCGACGCCACCAAAGCCGAAGGCGATGCCGGCCTCGCGGCACTGCGCCGCGGGGGCTTCGAGCATGCCGCCGGCCAGTGGTTCGAACAGGAAGTCGAGACCGGAGGCCAGGCTGAGGTCGTTCAGGCCGACATGGATCTGGTCGCGGGGGCCCAGGAGCGGCAGATAGGAAGGGAGACGAATCAGGGCCTGGGGTGTCTCCACCAGCAGGGTGACCGGGACGCGCCCGTTCACCGCGTCCAGGAAGCGGGCGACTTCGTCGACGTGGGTGAACATCGGCAGCATCAGCCGGTCGGCACCGGCCTCGATAGCCTGGCGGACCTCCGAGGGCGTTTGCGGTGCCGGGGGATTGATCCGAACCATCAGCTCCGCGCTCGTCAAGGTGCCGGAGAGGCGGCGCACGTCGCCCAGAGTGTGGCGGGCCTTGTGGGTATCCAGATGGCCCTGGCGCTCGGCCTTTCCTCGGATCTCCATGTCGACAAAGATGCGCGCGATCCCGGCCGCCTCGGCCTGGCGAGCGGCGTCGGCGGAGGCGGTGATGAACATGTGTTTCAGGGTCGAAGTCATTTCGTGTCCCCTTGCTGTCGATTGCGCAACGAATCGCGATAGGTGCGCCAGTTGATGCCGGCCTCGCCGTACACCCCCTGGCCGGTCAAAACGACGTAGACCGTCCGCAGGATCAGTCCCAGGTCGTACAGCAGGTGGTGACGCGCGGCGTATTCGGTATCGGCGTCGAGCTGCTGGAGCCAGCCCAGGGTGCGTCGGCCCCGGACCTGGGCCAGCCCGGTCAGGCCGGGCCGCACGGAAAAACGGGAGGCGTAGGAGGGCGGGACGACCTCCACCTGTTCCGGAAGAATGGGACGCGGGCCGACCACGCTCATGTCGCCGCGCAGGATGTTCCACAGCTGCGGCAGTTCGTCGAGGCTGGTGGCGCGCAGCCGGCGGCCCACGCGCGTGATGCGCGGATCGACACCGGCACTAACGACCTGCTCCTGGTGCTGGTCAATCGCATCCGGATCGCGATCCACCATGGTGCGGAACTTGAGAACCCGGAACGGCTGGCCGTGCAGGCCAATGCGCCGCTGGCGGAACAGGACCGGGCCCGGGCTGTCCAGCCGGATCGCGGTTGCGATCAGCAGCAGAAGGGGCGCCAGCATGAGCAGAGCGCCCAGGCTGGACAGGATGTCGAACAGCCGTTTCAGGATCGCGTTCATGTGAGCTCCATGGATCGAAGGATGACGCGGTTGACCTGTCCCACCTCGTATTTCGCCTCCACCCGCTCGCGCGAGGCCCTGGCCATGCGGGCAAGCAGCGACGGGTCATCCAGAAACCGCTGCATGGCCTCGGCCAGGGGGGCGGAGGTCCGCGCCGGGACGAGAAAGCCGTTCTCGCCATCCAGGACGGTCTCGCGGCAGCCGGGGGCATCCGTGGTGATGATCGGACGTCCCACGCTCATGGCCTCCAGCACCGAGCGCGGCGTACCCTCGCGGTAGGAGGGCAGCACGAAGACCGAGGCTTGCTCGAACCAGGGGCGGACATCGGCAACACCGCCGGCGAACTCGACGATGCCCTCGCGCTTCCAGGCCTCGACCTGCTCGGC
Organism: Thioalkalivibrio sp.; assembly: GCA_050485285.1. Classification (GTDB taxonomy): domain Bacteria; phylum Pseudomonadota; class Gammaproteobacteria; order Ectothiorhodospirales; family Ectothiorhodospiraceae; genus Thioalkalivibrio. Next base: position 5,039 of record JBJHBC010000038.1, on the reverse strand, counting down.
CGGGATCGAATGGGGCAGGTCGGGGTTGTGGGGGCCGACCACGACAAAGCGGGCGTTGGGGTATTGCGTGTGCACCTGCCGGGCCGCTTCCACGAACTCGACGATGCCCTTCTCGGTCAGCAGACGTCCGACGAACAGGAACAGCGGATCACCCTGCGGCAGGGGTTGGTGGGCGAAGCGCTGCACGTCCACGCCGGACCCGTTGATCCGGACCACCCGATCGGTATCGGGCAGGACCCGGCGGTCGAGGAAGTCCTGGAGGTCGTCCGGATTCTGGAAGAACACCCGGTCGCAGTGCGCCAGCGCGGAGCGGTACAGGCGGGAACTGATCGCGCGCAGCACCCGGGTGCGCCACGATTCGGTGGTGAATGCATGCCCCAGGCCCGTGATCATCGCGTACACCCGTGGGACCCCGGCCCAGTGCGCGGCCAGGGAGCCGTACACCACCGGTTTGACGGTATAGCTGAACACCGCTTCCGGGTTCAGCCGGCGGATCAGCCGAGCCAGGGCGATGGCGGTCCGCAGGTCCGCGATCGGGTTGATCCCGGTTCGGCCCAGATCGAAGGGGTAGATCGGGATGCCCAGCTCCTCGACCTCCGGGAGGTAGTCCTTGCGCGGGACGGCCGCCGCGACGGTGCGCCCTCGAGCCCGGATCTCGCGGATCAGGTCGCCCCGGTTGGCGATCAACGAGCGGGCATTGGCGGCTACGATCAAAAGATCGATGCCGGCGCGTTCGCGAGCCCGGGTTTCCGGGGCCGGTTGTGTCGCGGCGTGGCGCTGCTCGCGCAGCGAGGCTGCAACCCTTCGGTGTTCGGTTTCCTGCATGCGTTGCGCTCCTGGTTCGAGGAAGCATCGCCGTGTGGACGGGGGCGATGGCCAGGCCTCTCGGAAGCCCGTTTTCATGAGCACAAAAGGTAAACAGGACAATGAGTTAGCACCATGATTCGGGGCGCTTAAAGTGTGCGAGACACCCCGAAAAGACAATGGCGGCTGAAAGGGATTCAGCGTTTATAGACGCAGGTCACTCGCCTCCGGCGGGAGCACCGATTTCACGTCGAAGATCACGGCTCGCTTGCGGGCGAGCCTCTGCAGGCCCCGAGGGCCCAGTTCGAGGAATTCGCGGTGGGGGACGGCGAGGATGATCGCGTCGTACCGGTCCGGCTCCGGTGAGTCGGGCAAGAGTTCCAGCCCGTATTCCTGACGGGCCTCGGCCGCGTCCACCCACGGATCCCAGATCTCGACCTCGGCGTGATAGCCGTGCAGGTCCTGGATGATGTCCACCACCCGCGTGTTGCGCAGATCCGGACAGTTTTCCTTGAAGGCCAGCCCCAGGACCAGGATGCGCGAGCCCACGACCGGGAAGCCCTTGCGGATCATGGCCTTGACGGTCCGGTCGGCGATATGGCCGCCCATGCCGTCGTTGGTGCGCCTTCCCGCCAGGATCATCTCCGGGTGGTAGCCGGCGGCCTGGGCCTTGTGGGTCAGGTAGTACGGGTCGACGCCGATGCAGTGCCCGCCCACCAGGCCGGGCCGGAACGGCAGGAAGTTCCACTTGGTGCCGGCCGCCGCGAGCACGGCCTCGGTATCCAGGTTCAGGCGTTCGAACAGCATCGCGAGTTCGTTGATCAGCGCGATGTTTACGTCGCGCTGGGTGTTCTCGATCACCTTGGCTGCCTCGGCCACGCGGATGCTGGCGGCCGGGTGGGTGCCGGCTCGGATGATGCGGCTGTACAGGGCGTTGACGAAGGCGGCGACCTCCGGGGTCGATCCCGAAGTGACCTTGACGATGTCCGGGATGCGGTGTTCCTTGTCGCCGGGGTTGACCCGTTCCGGGCTGTAACCGAGGAAGAAGTCCCGGTTCAGCTCGAGGCCGGATTCCGCGGCCAGCACCGGGGCGCAGTCTTCCTCGGTGGCGCCGGGATAGACCGTGGACTCGTAGATCACCACGTCCCCCGATTTCAGGGCGCGGCCCACCGTACGGCTGGCGGCCAGAAGCGGGCCCAGATCCGGGCGCCGATAGGCATCGATCGGGGTCGGTACGGTCACGATGAACACGTTGCATTGCTGCAGCCGTTCCGTGTCCGCGGTCAGGTCCAGATGCTCGGCTGCGGCAAGCTCTTCGCGCGAGACTTCGCGTGTACGGTCATGCCCCCCGCGCAGTTCCTTGACCCGGTCCGTATCGATGTCGAACCCCAGAGTAGGCAGGACACGTCCGAACTCGGCTGCCAGGGGCAGCCCGACATAACCCAGACCAATAATGGCCAGACGCGGGGCGTCCGGTGCCGCAAATTCCACCATCTTCGAATCTCCTGTGTGGCTGTGTAGCAGGGGCCCCGCGAACCGGGGGTGGGGGTACGCGCGGGTCGCGCGGTCCATCAGGGTCCGGCACGTCGCGGACGCGGCAGACCCGTGCCGGATGGTTCCGGCGGGTCGGGGGGTGCGTCCTCCGCGGCCTTGTGACGGCCGGTGAGTCGTTGCAGGCGCTCCGAGCGCCACAGGCGGCGTCCGGCCAGGCCCGCCGCCAGGGCGATGAGGATCCCGAGGAATTTCGCTCGGTGACGGGTCGCGGTACCGAAGTTACTGGTACCCCACGCGAAAATGATCGTCAGGACCACGAAGATCACCACCAGCAGGCGGAAGTCCTGGCGTTGCCACCAGTGGTGGCGATAGACCGCCAGCAGCAGGACCAGGGACAGATAGAACAACCCCTCCAGCATGCCGACCAGGTGGACCGGCGAACGAACCTCCCACAGGGGCGGGCCAAACAGCAGATAGCCCATCCGAATCGGCGTCAGGACCAGTGCCTGGAGGTCATTGGAGGGAATCAGGAACGACGGATAGGCGGCCCCGCCGCGCGCACTTCGCTCGGCCCGTTGGTCGAGGGTCTCGGTCTGTTCCATCACATCGCCCAGCTGGCCGATGGACGAGAACCGCATGTCGTCCATCACCAGGAAGCCCATGACACCAGCCGAACCAAGCAGGATGCCGCCGAACAGCAGGCCGGGCCGGATACGCCCCAGGTCCGATGCACGCAGGAACTCCTTGACCGACCAGCCGACCAGTACGATCGCGATGCCGGCGATCGCGAACACCGCGGCGCCGTGCACCACGGCGGATGCCAGAAGGACTCCGACGGCGGCTACCAGGAACCCGGTGCGCTGGCTCTGGACCCAGCGCACCAGCCACAGCACACCGAGCAGGAAAAAGGCGGTGAACCACACCTCGCGCAGCGGCACGGCGGCATTCACGATCAGGATCGGGAACAAGGCGGCAATCCAGGCGGCACGTACCGCGGCCTGGCGGTCCCAGAGCTGTTCGGCGATACGCGCGATCAGGTAGACCGTCAGTATGCCCAGGGCGATGTTCACGGCCTGGAAGGCGAGGGGCCCGCGGTCGGCGCAGGCATAGAGGTTCGCGATCAGCCAGCTGTGCAGGTAGGAACTGCCCATGCTGAAGTGATCCCCGAGATTGCCGCAGCCACTCTGGGCCCAGAACCAGGCGCGACGCTCGAAGCTGATCGCATCGGCGCCGCCCTGGGGCAGGGGGAACAGGAAGCGCTGCACCAGGGCGGCGCCGATGCGGGCAAGGAGGGCCGCCAGCAGTGGCCACAGGTAGCCCTCACGGGTGCGCCCGGTCCACAGCACCGCGACCAGCACCAGCATCAGGAAGCTGCCGGATAGCAGCAGCTCCATGAAGGTGAACGGAATCGAGGTATAGCTCATGGCGACACGGGCGCGGTCTCCGCCCGGGCCTCCAGAAACAGGGCCTGGTAGCGCGCGCTCACGGTATCGAGGGCGTAATGCGCCTGCATGCGTGCACGCGCCGCGCCCCCCAGCTCGCGCAGGCGCTCACGCCCCTGATCTGCGGCCCGGCCAATGGCAGCGGCCAGGTCCGCAGGCTCCGGGCTCGCGGAGACGAAACCGGTTTCCCCGACGACCGTGGCGGCATCGCCGATGTCCGTGACCACGGCGGGTACGTCGCAGGCCATGGCCTCCCCCACGACGTTGGGGAATCCCTCGCCCCAGCGCGAGGGCAATACCAGCAGATCCAGACCGGGGTAGAGGGCCTCGGGTTCGGGGGTCGACGGCAGGAGCGTGACATGCCGGTTCATCCCGTGCTGGCGGATGGCCTGGGCCAGGGGGTGGTCGTCCTCGGAGACCCGGGTACCGACCATCACGCAGTGCACGTCCATGCCGCTCTGGACCAGGCGGGCCAGGGCGCTCACCAGGCCGATATGGTTCTTCATCGGGTGGGCGCGGCCCACCATGCCCAGCAGCCAGGGCTGCGCGCCGATACCCAGTTGCGCACGCAGCCCCCCGGGGGCCTCCGGGTCCGGATGGAAACGTTCCAGATCAAAGCCGTTGGGCAGCACCACGCGACGCGCCGCGGAAAAACCCAGCGCCTCGTGCTGCGCGGCTGCGGTCGCGCTGTTATAGACGATGCGTGCTGGATATCGCGACAGCCACGCCCCGGTGCGGATCACCCAGCGGGTTCCGCGTTTCTCGTGGGCCAGGTCGTGGACCGAGTGGCGCACGTTCCAGAACACCGGACCCTGATGGCCAAGGCGCCGGGTCAGCGAGGCGGCCAGATTGCCGTGGTACATCCAGCCCATCACGCCATCCGGCTGATAGGCCGCCAGCGCCCGGCGCAGCGCCGCGATCCATCCCGGCGACAGGGGGTTGCGCAGCCCCCCGGTATACACCGGTATGCCGTGCGCGCGGATATCGCCGGCCATCACGCCGGGTTCCTTGAGTGCAAACACCGCGCCGGTGTCCGGCGAGGCCCGCAGCAGGTTCCCCAGCTGGCGTTCCGCGCCGCCCTGACCGAGCCCGTTGATCACATGCAGGATCCTCACGGCCGGTTCGCCTGCAGTTCGCTGACCACATGCAGGTGTTTCCCGCTGGGGGAAGGCGGGATCGTGTCCACACGGTCGATGTCGAGTCGCGTCCGTGCGCCGAGGTGTTCGCGGATCACGGGTTCCAGGCGCTGGTGCAGGGCCCGTTCGCGCGTGCCGTCGGTGGCGCTGTCGACCGGGACGA
>JBJHBC010000037.1:0-16017 GCA_050485285.1 Thioalkalivibrio sp. | reverse complement strand
CTGGAGGCCAAGGTGCACCTGGTCACCGGCGCGGTGTCCGCGGCCCAGAACATCGTCAAGTGCGTGGAGCGCTGCGGGCTGCGGGTGGACGACATCATCCTGGAGCAGCTCGCCTCCAGCTATTCGGTGCTCAGCGAGGACGAGAAGGACCTGGGTGTCTGCCTGGTGGACATCGGCGGTGGCACGACCGACATCGCGGTGTTCGCCCACGGCGCGATCATGCATACCGCGGTGATCCCGATCGCCGGGGATCAGGTGACCAACGACATCGCGGTCGCCCTGCGTACGCCGACCCAGTACGCCGACGAGCTCAAGATCAAGTACGCCTGCGCACTGCGCTCGCTGGCCGACCCGGGCGAGAGCATCGAGGTGCCCGGGGTGGGCGATCGGGCCGCGCGCCGGCTGTCGCGCCAGACGCTCGCCTCCGTGGTGGAGCCGCGCTACGAGGAACTGCTGCAGCTGGTGCAGGCGGAACTGCGCCGCAGCGGCACCGAGGAAATGATCGCCGCCGGGGTGGTACTGACCGGCGGATCGTCTCGAATGGAAGGTGTGGTGGACCTTGCCGAAGAGGTCTTCCACATGCCCGTGCGCCTGGGGGTGCCGCAACGCGTCACCGGGCTCCTGGATGTGGTGAAGAATCCGATCCACGCGACGGGGGTAGGGCTGTTGCTCTACGCCCGCGAGTCGCGTGCGGAGCAGGAGGCCCGGCCCGTGAGCAGCGGGTTCCAGGGCGTATGGGCGCGCATGAAGCGCTGGTTTTCCGGGCAGTTCTGATGATCGGGACACCGGAATCTTTGGGGGTCGGACCGCTCTCCGGCCATGACGCAGGCCAACAGAAGTACCTGTACACACGCAACGAGAGGACGTAATCATGACGTTCGAACTGATGGATACCTATAGCCAGAACGCGACGATCAAGGTCGTCGGCGTCGGGGGCGGCGGCGGCAACGCCGTGCAGCACATGGTCAACTCGCAACTGGAGGGCGTGGACTTCATCTGCGCCAATACCGATGCCCAGGCCCTGAAGAGCCTGGATTCCAAGACGCTGCTGCAGCTGGGCGGCGACATCACCAAGGGCCTGGGAGCCGGGGCCGATCCGTCGGTGGGCCGCGAGGCCGCGCTGGAGGACCGCGAACGCATTCAGGACCTGTTGCAGGGGGCCGACATGGTCTTCATCACCGCCGGCATGGGGGGTGGCACGGGTACCGGCGCCGCGCCGGTGGTGGCGCAGATCGCCAAGGAGATGAACATCCTGACCGTTGCCGTGGTCACCAAGCCGTTCCCGTTCGAGGGCAAGCGCCGCATGCAGGTCGCGATGTCCGGGATCAAGGCGCTGACCGAACAGGTCGACTCGCTGATCACCATCCCCAACGAGAAGCTACTGACGGTGCTCGGCAAGAACACCACGCTGCTGGATGCCTTCAAGGCCGCCAATGACGTGCTGTTCGGTGCCGTGCAGGGGATTGCCGAGCTCATCACCCGCCCGGGCCTGATCAACGTCGACTTTGCCGACGTGCGCAATGTGATGCGCGAGATGGGCATGGCGATGATGGGGACCGGCTCCGGCTCCGGCGAGGATCGTGCCCGCGAGGCGGCCGAGGCCGCGATCGCCAGCCCGTTGCTGGAGGACATCGATATCTCCGGCGCCCGCGGCATCCTGGTGAACGTGACCGGCGGCATGGATGTCGGTATCGGCGAGTTCGAGGAAGTCGGCGAGGCGGTGAAGGCCCTGGCATCGGAAGACGCCAACGTCGTCGTCGGCACGGTGATCGACCCCGAGATGACCGACGAGCTGCGGGTCACCCTGGTGGCGACTGGCCTGGGGGCCCCGGCTTCGCAGTCCGAACGTCCGCAGGTGCGGGTGGTCGATGCCCAGCCGAAGAAGGCGGTCGGTTCCGACGTCGAAGTCGACCTCGACCAGCCGACCGTCAAGCGCCGCGGTGGCGACAATCTGGCGGTGGACTACAACCAGCAGCAAGGCATTGATGTGCTGGATATTCCGGCCTTTCTGCGGAAACAGGCGGACTGAGACCGCCGGCACATGCAGGACGAGCGGAATCCTGCAATAATGCGGCAATCGTTGTGTGCATGAGGAGCCCGGGAGGGCCCGGGCTCCCCTTATGCGCCCTCCTGGAAGAGAGAGGCTCAATTCGTTGATCAGGCAAAGAACGCTCAAGAACAGCATTCGGGCGACCGGGGTAGGACTGCATACCGGAGAAAAGGTGGTGCTGACCCTGCGGCCGGCCCCGGTGAACACCGGGATTGTGTTCCATCGCTGCGATCTTGATCCGTCCGTGGAGATCCGCGCCTGTGCCGACAATGTCGGCGACACGCGGCTGTCCACCACGCTGGTCAACGGTGATGTTCGGGTATCGACCGTGGAGCATCTGCTGTCGGCCATAGCCGGACTGGGCATCGACAACCTGCACGTCGACGTGAGCGCCGCCGAGGTGCCCATCATGGACGGCAGTGCCGGTCCCTTCGTGTTTCTGCTGCAGTCCGCCGGGCTGAAGGAGCAGGACGCACCCAAGGAATTCATTCGGATCAAGCGCAGCGTGGAAGTCCGCGAGGACGACAAGTGGGTGCGCTTCGATCCCTACGAGGGGTTCAAGGTCGGTTTCTGCATCGACTTCGAACACCCGATGTTCACCGACGGAAGCCAGCGCGCAGAGCTGGACTTCTCGTCCACCTCCTTCGTGAAGGAAGTCTCGCGTGCCCGAACCTTCGGGTTCATGCGCGACATCGAGGCGCTCCGGGCGAACCAGCTGGCGCTGGGCGGCAGCCTGGACAACGCCGTGGTGCTCGATGACTACAAGATCCTGAACGAGAACGGTCTGCGCTACGACAACGAGCTGGTCAAGCACAAGATCCTCGACGTGGTCGGGGATCTGTACCTGCTTGGCCACAGCCTGATCGGCGCCTTCACCGGGCACAAGTCCGGACATGCACTGAACAATCAGCTGATCCGCCAACTCGCGGCCGACGAGACGGCCTGGGAAAAGGTCACCTTCGAGGACCCGAACGAGCGCCTGCCGATCTCCTTCGGCCAGCTGGCGCCGACGCCAGCGGGCTGAATACCGCGGCGCCGGTTCAGTCCGGCTTGGTCGGGGACGGACGCGCCGCGCGGGCGAGCCGTTCCAGCGCCCCGGCCAGTTCGGGATCCTGAATGCGGGAGGCGGTGTCGGCGAGGATCTGCCGGGCCGCTTCGGGGATCTCGCGGCGTTCCAGCCGCGCGGTCGGTTCGGCGGGGCGGGGTACCCGGGACAGCCGGATGCGCATCTGCTCGATGCCCTCGAAGCCGGCGGCACGCAGGGTCTTGAGCAGTTCGCGTTGCTGGAAGCGCAGCTCGGTCGCCAGGCCGCGGTCCGCGCAGATCGCGACCAGGGTGTCCTCGCGCAGGGTGAACGCCAGTCGCCGCGCCTTCAGTGCATTGCCGGCGAGGCTCTCGAGGGCGCGCTCCACGCCGCGGTCGCGGCCGGAGTGCGCGGACCAGTCGCGGGCGATGAAGCGGGTGATCCGCTGCGGGGTCATCCCGGCAACCCGGTGGCGCGAGGCGCAGAGAACAAGAGGATTCGCATGCAATTGATCGTACTACGTCCGGACGGCCTTTGTGCACGCCTGCCCCTGTGGGCGATGGCCGCGTCGGGGGTCGTGCTGGTGCTGCTGATGGCGGCCGCGGTGGTGGCTGCCTATCTGGTCGGCCAGAGCCAGCGCGAGGTGGTCCGGATCCCGGTGACCAGTACGCTGGATCCCGTGGCGGTGGAGACGGTGGAGCGCGAAGCCGCCCGCGAGGGCCTGACGCATCTGGTTGAACGGGTCGTGGCGCTGGAACGCCAGCTGTCGCGTGTGGATCTGCGCATCCGCTCGGTGGGCGACTCCCTGGGACTGGATGTGGCCGATCTGGCGCCGGAAACCGGGGGCCAGGGCGGGCCCCTGCTGGATGGACCGGATTCGCCGCTGGAGGTGCACGACCGCCTGCTGGCGCTGGAGCACCTGCTGGGCCGCCACACCGCCGCGGTGGACCTCGTCGGCTCCGAGCTGCGCCTGGATGCCTCGCGCGAGGCCCTGTCGCCGCGGCTTCGTCCGGTCGAGGATGATTCCTGGATCAGCTCGGCGTTTGGCTACCGCGAGGATCCGTTCACGGGCAATCGGCGGTTCCACTCGGGCATGGACTTTGCCGGTCGGCCCGGCTCCGAGATCCGCGCGGCGGGTGGCGGTCTGGTGGTGTTCGCGGGGCGGCGCAGCAGCTTCGGCAACCTGGTCGAAATCGCCCACGGGGGCGGCCTGAATACGCGCTACGCCCACAATGCGGAGATCCTGGTCGAGGCTGGTGAGCGCGTGGAGGCCGGCCAGGTGATCGCGACCATGGGCCGCACGGGCCGCGCGACCGACACCCACCTGCACTACGAGGTGGTGGATGCCGGCAAGGCCCTCAACCCCTACGACTTCCTTCCCGATCGGGACTGACGCCGCCGTCCCCAGGGATACACGGATCCATGTACGCGCATGCGCTCGAGTCGCTTTTGCGTGCGAACAAGGCGCGGTGAGTGAAGTGTAGCCGAGCTACATAAGCGAGCCGCAACGCCGTTCCCGCGCCCGTTTTTGATCAACAACGGGCGGCCGAGCCCCGGCTTTCAATCGTTTGTGGGGTTGGCGCCCCGGGTTCCCCGATCCTGCGTTGCGGCCCGAAGCCGTCAACAACGGGCCGGTAGAACCACTACCGGCTGCGCACCGCGCCTTGTCTCGGAAAACCCGGGGCGCCAACGCGAGCGTGTGCATGAAACCGTGTTTCCCTGGCGGCTGCGCGGCGCGCCATCCGGTGCGGGCGACCTCCCGGAAAGGCGTTTTCCCGGCACAGCGTTTCCCCGGCGGATCGTTTATCCTAGGCGGGTTTCAGCCAACCCTTACGGATCCCCATGGTCAAGCAGCTCGTTCAGAAGATCTTCGGTAGTCGCAACGATCGCATCCTCAAGCGCTATACCCGTGCGGTGGAACGCATCAATGCCCTGGCCGACTCCACCGAGGCGCTGTCGCGGGACGAGCTGCGCCACAAGACTCGGGAATTCCAGCGCCGCCTGGGCGAGGGCGAGGACCTGGAGAAGCTCCTGCCGGAGGCCTTCGCCGTGTGCCGCGCGATGAGCGCGCAGGTGATGGGCCTGCGCCATTTCGACGTGCAGTTGATCGGCGGCATGGTCCTGAACGACGGCCGCATCGCCGAGATGCGTACCGGCGAGGGGAAGACCCTGGTCGCGACCCTGCCGGCCTATCTCAACGCACTGACCGGCGACGGGGTGCACGTGGTCACGGTGAACGACTACCTGGCCCGGCGTGATGCCGCCTGGATGGGGCGTCTTTATCACGCGCTGGGGCTCTCGGTGGGCGTGGTCAACAGCTCCGGTGGCCTGGGCGTGGACTCCGCCTCCTATCTCTTCGATCCCGATTATCATGCCGAGGAGGGTGGGTTCGAGCACCTGCGCCCGGTCACGCGTCGGGAGGCCTACGCGGCGGATATCACCTACGGGACCAACAACGAGTTCGGCTTCGACTACCTGCGGGACAACATGGCCTTCTCGGCCGACCAGCGCGTGCAGCGGGCACTCAATTTCGCGGTGGTGGACGAGGTCGACTCGATCCTGATCGACGAGGCGCGTACCCCGCTGATCATCTCCGGGCCCAGCGGCGACAGCTCGGAACTCTACGAGCGGCTGAACACGATCCCGCCGCAGCTTACTCGTCAGGAAGACGAGGAGAGCGAGGGCGACTACTACGTTGACGAGAAGGCCAAGCAGGTCTTCCTCAGCGAAGAGGGCCACGAGAAGGCCGAGGAACTGCTGCGCCAGGCGGGTCTGCTGGAAGAACACCAGACCCTGTACGACTCCGCGAGCATCGCGGTCCTGCATCACCTGAACGCGGCCCTGCGCGCGCACGCCCTGTTCCATCGCGACGTCGACTATCTGGTGCGCGACGACAAGGTCCAGATCATCGACGAGTTCACCGGGCGCATCATGGCCGGGCGGCGCTGGTCCGAGGGGCTGCACCAGGCCATCGAGGCGAAGGAAGGCGTGCCGATCCAGCGCGAGAACCAGACGCTCGCCTCCATCACCTTCCAGAATTACTTCCGGCTGTACGACAAGCTGTCCGGGATGACCGGTACCGCGGACACCGAGGCCTACGAGTTCAAGACCATCTATGACCTGGAAGTGGTCGTGATCCCCGGCAACAAGCCGCTGGTGCGCGACGACATGCAGGACCTGGTGTTCCTGACCCAGGAAGAGAAATACACCGCCATCATCAAGGAGGTCCAGTGGTGCGTGGATCGCGGCCAGCCGGTGCTGGTCGGGACCGCCTCGGTGGAGAGCTCCGAACGCCTTGCCGACGCCCTGAAAAAAACCGGCATCGCCTTCGAGGTCCTGAACGCCAAGCAGCACGAGCGCGAGGCCTCGATCATCGCCCAGGCCGGCCGTCCCAAAGCCGTGACCCTGGCGACCAACATGGCCGGACGCGGTACCGATATCGTCCTGGGCGGCTCGCTGGATGCCGAACTGGCCGAGGTGGATCCGGAGGATACGGCCCGGCAGGAGGCCATCCGGGCCGACTGGCAGCAGCGCCATGATGCCGTGCTGGAGTCCGGCGGTCTGCACATCATCGGCTCCGAGCGCCACGAGTCGCGGCGCATCGACAACCAGTTGCGCGGACGTTCCGGGCGTCAGGGCGACCCGGGCTCCAGCCGTTTCTTCCTGTCGCTGGAAGACAACCTGATGCGGGTGTTCGCCTCCGAGCGGGTGCGCGGGCTGATGCAGCGCCTGGGCATGAAGGAAGGCGAGGCGATCGAGAACGCCTGGGTCTCCCGCGCCATCGAGAACGCCCAGCGCAAGGTCGAGGCGCACAACTTCGATATCCGCAAGCAGCTGCTGGAATACGACGACGTGGCCAACGACCAGCGTCGGGTCATCTACGACCAGCGCGCCGAGCTGCTGACTACCGAGGACATCAGCGAGACCATCGACACCCTGGTCGAGGACGTCGTCAACGCCCAGATCAGCCAGTACATCCCGCCGGGCTCGATCGAGGACGAGTGGGATGTCGAAGGCCTGCAGCAGGCCCTGAATGGCGAGTTCGGGCTCGACCTTCCGGTGCAGCAGTGGCTGGACGACGAGGACGACCTGCACGAGGAACCGCTGCGCGAACGCATCATCGGACATGCCCGCGAGATGCTGGCCGGCAAGCGCGAGCAGCTGGGCGACGAGACCATGAATCGGCTGCAGCGCGACGTGATGCTGCAGGTCCTGGACAGCCAGTGGAAGGAGCACCTGGCGGCGATGGACTACCTGCGCCAGGGCATCGGGCTGCGCGGCTACGCCCAGCGCAACCCCAAGCAGGAATACAAGAAGGAAGCCTTCGCGATGTTCCAGTCGCTGCTGGAACGCATCAAGCACGATGTCGTGAAGTTCTTGCTGCGCATGCAATTGCGGTCGCCGGAGGAGGTCGAGGCGCTACAGCCGAAGAAGGCCGCACCGGCCGAGGACGACCTGCAGTTCCAGCACCAGAACCCCGACAGTGCGCTGTCGGGCGGCGCCGAGGGGGCGGAGGAGCCGCGCGAGCCGGTCGCCAGCGGTGAGGCCCCGTACCGCCGCGAGGAGCCCAAGCTGGGCCGCAACGAGCCCTGCTGGTGCGGCTCGGGCAAGAAGTTCAAGCACTGCCACGGCAAGCTGTAGCCGCATGGCCGTCGGACTCACCGCTCCGGAGGTGCTGCAACCGGTACCGGGCATCCGGCTCGCCGCGACGGCGGCGGGCATTCGTTACGCCGGGCGTGACGATCTGGTCCTGATCGACGCCGGTCCGGATGCGACCATCGCCGCGCTCTACACCACCAATGCCTTCCGCGCGGCACCCGTGGTGGTCGCCGCCGAGCATCAGGCACGGGGCCACGCCCGCTGGCTGCTGATCAACGCCGGCAACGCCAACGCCGGTACGGGCGAGCCCGGACTGGCCGCCGCGCGCGCCTGCTGCGAGGCGGTGGCCGGCCTGACCGGCACGGACGCGGACGCGGTCCTGCCGTTTTCCACCGGCGTGATCGGGGAGCCGCTGCCGGTCGAGCGGATCGTCGCGGCCCTGCCGGTCCTGTACGCGGGTCTGGCGCCGAATACCTGGATGCAGGCCGGGCGCGCGATCATGACCACCGATACCGTGCTCAAGGGGTGCAGTCGCCGCATTGTCCTGTCGCAGGGCGAAGTGACCCTGACAGGCATTGCCAAGGGTTCGGGCATGATCCACCCCGACATGGCGACCATGCTGGCCTTTATCGGGACCGATCTCGCCATCGATGCCGCCGAGCTGGAGGCCCTGCTGCGTCTGGCCAACCGCGACAGCTTCAATGCAATCACAGTGGACGGTGATACCTCGACCAACGATGCGGTGGTCGCGATGGCCAGTGGCGCCAGTGGCGCCGGGCTCGCCACGCCGGCGGATCGGGAGGCCTTCCTCGCCGCGCTGGCGGCGGTGTGTCTGGAGCTGGCCCAGGCGATCGTGCGCGACGGCGAGGGCGCGACGAAATTCGTGACCGTCGAGGTGACCGGGGCGCGGGACCGCGAAGAAGCGGCACAGGTGGCCGAGACGGTCGCGCTGTCCCCGCTGGTGAAGACCGCGTTGTTCGCCTCGGACCCCAACTGGGGCCGGATCCTGGCGGCGGTGGGGCGCGGCGGTGTGCCGGACCTGATGATCGAGCGGGTCGCGATCCACGTGAATGACGTGGAGATCGTTCGCGACGGTGGCCGGGCCCCGGCGTATGCAGAGGCCGATGGCCAGCGGGCCTTCGCCGCGGACGAGATTCATGTGCACATCGACCTCGGCCGGGGCCGCGCGGGCGCACGCAAGTACACCTGCGATTTCTCCCACGAGTACGTGCGCATCAATGCCGAGTACCGGTCCTGAACCGGCCGTCGCGCAGCCGGTCGAGGTCGCGGTCGGTCTGATCCTGGATGCCCGGGGCCGGGTGCTCGTCACGCGCCGTGCGCGCGGGCAGCACCTGGCGGGGTTTCGGGAATTCCCCGGGGGCAAGGTGGCCGCGGGGGAATCGCCGGCCACGGCCCTGGCCCGCGAGCTGGAGGAGGAACTGGGCATCCGGGTCGGCGCCGCCGTCCAGTGCCTGACCATTGCTCACCATTATGCGGAGCGCGCCGTGCGTCTGCACGTGTTCCGCGTAAGCGCCTGGTCCGGCGAACCCGCGCCGCGCGAGGGCCAGAGCATGGCGTGGCTGCGCCCGGACACCCTCGACCCGGCGGATTTCCCGGCGGCCAACCGCGCGATGCTCAACGCGCTGCGGCTCCCCGAACGCTACCTGATTACGCCGCCTCCGGACGCCGCGGACCGGGCCGGCGCGATCGCGGAGCGCGTGGTCCGGGCCCTGCGCGCGGGGCGGGCCGGCATGGTCCAGGTTCGGGCGCCGGCGCTGGACGCGTCGGCCTATCGCGACTTCCTCACGGCCATCGCCGGGCCCGCCGGCGAGCTGGGCATCCCGGTGCTGGCCAATGCTCCGCCGGACTGGCTCACCGGGTTCCCGGAGGTGGGGCTGCATCTGCCGGAGCGGCGCTGGCGCGAACTGGAGACGCGTCCGGACCGGGGTGGCTGGATCGGCGCGTCGGTGCATGACCGGGCCGGACTCGCGCGGGTCGCCGCGCTGGGTCTGGATTTCGTGGTCCTCGGGCCGGTGGACGTGACCGCCACCCACCCCGGGGCCGACGCGCTGGGCTGGGAGCGCTTCACGGCCTGGGCGACCGGTGCGGGCTTGCCGGTCTACGCGCTGGGCGGCATGACCCCGGGGCACCTGGCACAGGCACGCCGGGCGGGGGCGCAGGGTATCGCGGGCATTCGCGGGCTGCTGGAGGGTTGACCCCGTCGCCGGGTAACGAGCCCGGTCAGCGGGTCAGATTGCGCAGCAGCAGAGCTGGAAGGGGACGTCGCGACTGGCCGGCACGGGGCGCTCGCGGAAGTCGCCCGGGGCGAAGAAGCGCACGGTAAAGCGCTGGCGTCCGCCGCTGATCTCCGGGTAGACCCCGAGGGTGGGGTCGACGGTCACCCGGATCAGTTGCCAGGCATGGCTGGTGTCCAGGCTGCGCTCGAAATAGCCCTCCTCGGCCGTGACCGGCTCCGCGTGGCCCGAGCGGCGCATGTAGCGCAGCACCTGGGCGGTCGCCTCGGCGACGGTATTGAGCGGCTCGAACCACTCCAGCAGGAGTTCGCTGCGCGCCTGGCTTGGCTGCGCCAGCCAGTAGTGGTAGATCGGCAGGTCGAAGTCGAAGGCGCCGCCCGGCAGGGCCATGCGCTGGCGCACGCTGGAGAAGAACTCGCTGCCGCGCACGCGGTGATCAAGGGCACCGGCCTGTTCCTCCAGCGCATCATGGAGACGCTTCTGCGTGTCCATGGTTTCGCGGAAGCGCTCGGCATCCACGCCCGGCTGGTTGGCCAGGCGGTTCAGGTTGACCGTCTGGCGTTCGATCTCGCCCATCAGCTCGCGCTTGATGTCGACGCGGGTCACCAGCGCGTAGATATCGACCAGGGAGACCAGGGCCTCGTGGTGGTCGAACGGCCGGCCGGACTCCAGGGCATCGGCGAAGCGCGCGTTCAGGGCCTCCAGGCGCAGCAGAAGGCGCACGCGTTCGTGCAGCGGTTGTTCGAAGGTCAGGGTCTGGCTCACGGCGTGCCCGTTCGGCAGGAGGGCTGTAGGTGCATGGCCCGGTAATCCCGGCAGTATCAGGTATTCGGGGGGCGGATTTCCACCCGCGATGCGGTGGCCGCGGCCTGCTGACGCAGAGCGGTATCGCGTTCTGCTACCTGGTTCGCCAGTTCGGCCTCCGTCGTCTGTTCGGTATTGCGAATCTCGCTGTCGGCACGCAGGCGTCGCTCCTCGGGATCCATCTGGGCCTCGAGAATGGCCTCCACCTCGGCGCTGCTGCGGCCGTCACGCTGGGTGACCCGGGCGATCTGCTCGTGGGGCTCGCAGTGGACCACGATCACGTGGTCGAAGCGGTTCTCCCAGCCGGCCTCGAACAGCAGCGGAACCACGATCAGGGCGTAGGGCGTGTCGGATGGCAGCGCGGCGAGATCTTCCTCGATGCGGCCCTCCACCGCGGGGTGGACCAGCGCCTCCAGCGCCTGGCGCTCCGCCGGGTCGGCGAAGATCCGGCTGCGCAGGGCGCCGCGGTCCAGGTGCCCGCGGGCATCCAGGACGCCGGGCCCGAAGCGGTTCACGATAGCGGCGTAGAGGTCGTGTCCCGGGGTTTGCAGCTCGCGGTTGATGGCGTCGGCATCCAGCACCGGTACCCCGAGGCTGGCGAACAACCCCGCGACCCGGCTTTTACCGCAGCCGATCCCCCCGGTGAGTCCGACCCGCAGCATGCCCGCCGCCTAGAATCCCTGGGGGAAGTAGAGGGCCAGCAGCTCGTCCCCCCAGATCAGCGCGAGCCAGCCGGCGGCGGCGAGATAGGGGCCGAACGGGATCGGGATATTGCGATCCCGTCCGCGCAGCAGGATCAGCGCAATCCCGACCACGGCGCCGACCAGCGAGGCCAGCAGCAGGATCACCGGCAGGGCCTGCCAGCCCAGCCAGGCGCCCAGCGCGGCCAGCAGCTTGAAGTCCCCGAAGCCCATGCCCTCCTTGCCGGTCAGCAGGCGGAAGCCATGGAAGATCAGCCACAGCACCAGGTAGCCGGCGACGGCGCCAATGACCGCCGACTGCAGGTCGGTGAAGGTCCCCGGGATATTGACCAGCAGGCCCAGCCACAGCAGGGGCAGGGTCAGCTGGTCCGGGAGCAGGGTGGTGCGGGCGTCGATGCCGGCCGCCGCAATCAGCACGCCCGTGAACACCAGGGCCAGGAGACCGGTGGCGGTCGGCCCCAGGTGCCAGATCGTCACGATGAACAGCAGCGCGGTGAGGACCTCGACCGCGGGATACTGCCAGCTGATGCGGGTGCCGCAGCCGGGGCAGCGCCCGCGCAGAAGCAGAAAGCTGAGGAGGGGCACGTTCTCCAGCGCCCGGATCGGGCGCTGGCATTGCGGGCAGCGCGAGCGCGGGCGCAGGAGGTCGAAGCGCTCCTCTGCGCCCGGCGGTTCGTGCTCGAGGATGGCGCGGGCCTCGCGTTCCCAGTCGCGTTCCAGCATCACCGGCAGGCGCGCGATGACCACGTTCAGGAAACTGCCGATCAGCAGCCCGAAGACCCCGGCGATCGGCAGGGCCCAGGCGCCCAGTTGCGAGCCGGTCTCGGCCAGCATTCCCTAGATCACCTGACCCATCTGGAAGATGGGCAGGTACATGGCGATGACCAGACCGCCGACCAGCACGCCCAGGACCACCATGATCAGCGGTTCCAGCAGGCTGGACAGGCTGTCGACGGCGTTGTCGACCTCATCCTCGTAGAAGTCCGCGACCTTGGCCAGCATGGAGTCCAGTGAGCCGGATTCCTCGCCGATCGCGACCATCTGCACCACCATGTTGGGGAACACGCCGGTGTTGCGCATCGACCATTGCAACTGCCCGCCTGCCTCGGTCTCGTCGCGCATGCGCAGGGTCGCCTCGCGGTAGACCGCGTTGCCGGTGGCGCCGGAGACCGAGGTCAGGGCATCCACCAGCGGGACCCCTGCGGAGAACATGGTCGACAGCGTGCGGGCGAAGCGCGCGATCGCGGCCTTGCGCAGGATCGGCCCGAAGGCCGGGGCCTTGAGAATGATGATGTCGAGGAAACGGGCGAAACGGGGCGAGCGCCGTTTGGCCTGCACGAAGACGAAGCCGATCGCCACCATGACCCCGAGGATCGCCCACCACCAGCTCTGGGTGAATTCCGAGAGGTCCACCACCATCCGCGTGAACACCGGCAGGTCGGCGCCGAAGCCCTGGAACAGGGCCTCGAACTGCGGGACCACGTAGATCAGCAGGATCGCGGTGACCACGATAGCCACCACGACGACCGCGGCGGGGTAGAACAGGGCCTTCTTGATCTTGGCCTTCAGGGCCTCGGTCTTTTCCTTGTAGGTGGCGATCTTGTCCAGCAGGGTCTCGAGCGTCCCCGCCTGCTCGCCCGCCTCGACCAGGTTGGTGACCAGGTCGTCGAAGTGACGCGGGTGCTTGGACAGGGCCTTGGCGAAGGTCTCGCCGCCTTCCACGTCCGCTTTCAGTTTCAGAACGAGGTCGCGCATCGCGGGTTTCTCGTTCCCGCGGCCGACGATCTCGAAGGCCTGCACCAGCGGTACACCGGACTGCAGCATCGTGGTCATCTGCCGCAGGAAGTAGGCGATATCCGCCGGCACGATCTTCTTGTTGCCGCCGGAGAACAGCGACTTCGGCTTCTTGCGGATCTTGACGACGTTGATGCCGTTCTTGCGCAGTTCGGCGCGCGCGGTGGCCTCGTTGTCGGCCGGGGTCTCGCCCTTGACCCGGTCGCCGTTCTTGTTCAGTCCTTCCCAGGTGTAGATCGTCCCGGAGTCGGCCATCCCCCTGTCCCCCTGTAGCTGGTGACCTGTGCCCCTTGCGGCACTAGTCCTTGGTCACGCGATTGACTTCCTCGAGGCTGGTCAGCCCCGCCATTACCTTCATCAGACCGGCGCGGCGCAGGTCCTCGATGCCTTCCTTTTCCGCCTGTTCCGCCAGCTGCATGGAGTTGTAGCCCTCCAGGATGCCGCGCTGCATCTCCTCGCTGATGGGCATGACCTGGTAGATCCCGAGACGGCCCTTGTAGCCGTTGGTGCACTGGTCGCAGCCCACCGCGCGATAGGCGGTCACCCCGGTCTGGATATCGGCGTCGGTGAAACCCTCCTTGCGCAGGACTTCCTCCGGCAGCTGTTCCGGCTCCTTGCAGTTGGGGCACAGGCGTCGCGCGAGGCGCTGGGCGATGATCAGCAGGATCGACGACGCGATGTTGTACGGCGGCACGCCCATGTTGGCGAGGCGAGTCAGCGTCTGTGGCGCGTCGTTGGTATGCAGGGTCGAGAGCACCAGGTGGCCGGTCTGCGCGGCCTTGATCGCGATCTCGGCGGTCTCGAGGTCACGGATCTCCCCGACCATGATCACGTCCGGATCCTGGCGCAGGAAGGCGCGCAGGGCACTGGCGAAGGTCAGGCCGACCTTCGGGTTGACGTTGACCTGGTTGACCCCGGGCATGTTGATTTCCGACGGGTCTTCGGCGGTGGAGATGTTGCGGTCCGCGGTGTTCAGGATGCCGAGGCCGGTATAGAGGGATACGGTCTTGCCCGAACCGGTGGGGCCGGTCACCAGGATCATGCCGTAGGGCCGGCTGAGCGCCTGCAGGTAGGCCTCCTTCTGGTGCTCCTCGTAGCCCAGCTGGTCGATCCCCATCGACGCGCTGCTGGGGTCGAGGATACGCATCACGATCTTCTCGCCGTACAGCGTCGGCAGCGTGCTGACACGAAAGTCGATCGCCCGGGTCCGCGACAGCTTCAGCTTGATCCGTCCATCCTGCGGGACGCGGCGTTCGGCGATGTCCATCCGCGACATCACCTTGACCCGCGCGGTGATCCGCGGCGCCAGGGAGTTCGGCGGATGGGCCACTTCGTGCAGCACACCGTCGATGCGAAAGCGCACGCGGAAGTCCTTCTCGAAGGGCTCGAGGTGAATGTCGGAGGCCTTGCGGTTGATGGCATCCATCAACAGCTTGTTGACGAAGCGCACCACCGGGGCATCGTCCGCCCCCTCGGCGGTGTCCGAGCTGTCCTTCTCCTCGTCGCCCGATTCGATCGCCAGACTGTCGAGGCCGTCGTCCCCCAGGTCGTCCATCAGCGACGAGGCCGCGCTCAGGGCACTGTCGATCATGCGGTCGAGCTTGTGCGGCTCGACCAGCACGGCCTCCACCGGCATGCCGGTGGCGAACTTGAACTCGTCGGTGGCGCCGAGATTGGTCGGGTCCGAGACGGCGATATAGAGCCGGTTGCCGCGTACCATCAACGGGAGGGCGTGATGCTTCTGGATCAGCTTCTCGTTCAGGTGATCCTTGGGCAGGAGTTCCGGCTCGAAGGTCGCGAGGTCGAATACCGGCAGCCCGAACTCCTCGGCGGCCGCCTCCGCGAGCCGGGCTTCCGCCACCTGGCCCTTGCTGGCCAGCAGGGTCATCAGGGGGGTCTGCTGGGACTGGGCCTCCTCGACCAGCTGGGAGGCGATGTCCTCCGCGATCAGGCCGGCCTCGACCAGGCGCTTGGCCAGCCCGGGGAGCCGCGGTGCCGTAGTGGTGTTCGCCATGGGCCTCTGCGTATACAAACCAGTGATGGGCCACACAATACGTGCGTCCGCGGCGGAAGGGAAACGCCCTGGCGGACCACTGGCGCCCCTCGCTGTGCCCCCGATCATAGAAATCAACCCCGCAGAAGACAAGGCTGTTGCGTCGCGGCCGGAAGCGAATGGTCGCGGCGCTTGACGCTGCGCTTCGCGCTGGTTCAGAATACGCGGCTTGATCGAGGAGGGATACCCAAGCGGTCAACGGGGGCAGACTGTAAATCTGCTGGCTCAGCCTTCGGAGGTTCGAATCCTCCTCCCTCCACCATCGAGTTTTTGAAGCCAGCGGCCGTAGTGGGCGGTGGTCAGGCAAGCCAGGGTTCTGCGGGTGTAGTTCAATGGTAGAACCTCAGCCTTCCAAGCTGATGATGTGGGTTCGATTCCCATCACCCGCTCCACGTTTGGCCTGTTGTGGTGCGTCCTTGCGGGCGGCCCGGCCGAGGCCCTGGCAGCCAGAGCAATAGAGTTATCCGGCTCATGTAGCTCAGTCGGTAGAGCACTTCCTTGGTAAGGAAGAGGTCACCGGTTCGAATCCGGTCATGAGCTCCATATTAATGTCAGCGTACAACCTGCGTCGCTGTTGAGTTTTAGCGTCACGATCCGGGGAAGCGAGAAATGTCCAAGGAAAAGTTCGAGCGTAAGAAGCCGCATGTGAATGTGGGGACGATTGGTCATGTGGACCATGGGAAAACGACGCTGACGGCGGCGATGACGGCGGTGCTGGGGAAGAAGTACGGGAGCGA